>NZ_JBIRRR010000002.1:212897-736982 GCF_044333795.1 Streptomyces sp. NPDC020917
GGGTACCGCCCCCCCCCGCGAATATTGGCCCCCCCCACCCCGCCGCGTTCGTCCCCCAAAACCTCTCCCCCCCCCCCCGGGCCGCGGGGGGGGGCCCCCGCCCCCCCCCCCGCCCCCCCCCGCCGGCGGTTCTCCGTCGCAAACGACGGTCCGGTCAGCGACCGGTACTACTGGAGGTGCGGTGAGCGGTCGGGCGACCGGTTCAGCGCTCGACCTCGCCGCGGATGAACTTCTCGACGGCCTCGCGGGCCTCGTCGTCGAAGTACTGGACCGGCGGGGACTTCATGAAGTACGAGGACGCCGACAGGATCGGGCCGCCGATGCCGCGGTCCTTGGCGATCTTCGCCGCGCGCACCGCGTCGATGATGACACCCGCGGAGTTCGGGGAGTCCCAGACCTCCAGCTTGTACTCCAGGTTCAGCGGGACGTCGCCGAACGCACGGCCCTCGAGGCGGACGTAGGCCCACTTGCGGTCGTCGAGCCAGGCCACGTAGTCGGACGGGCCGATGTGGACGTTCTTGGCGCCCAGCTCGCGGTCCGGGATCTGCGAGGTGACGGCCTGCGTCTTGGAGATCTTCTTGGACTCCAGGCGCTCGCGCTCGAGCATGTTCTTGAAGTCCATGTTGCCGCCGACGTTCAGCTGCATGGTGCGCTCGAGGATGACACCGCGGTCCTCGAAGAGCTTCGCCAGCACGCGGTGCGTGATGGTGGCGCCCACCTGGGACTTGATGTCGTCGCCGACGATCGGCACACCGGCCTCGGTGAACTTGTCCGCCCACTCCTTGGTGCCGGCGATGAAGACCGGGAGGGCGTTGACGAACGCGACCTTGGCGTCGATGGCGCACTGGGCGTAGAACTTCGCCGCCCCCTCGGAGCCGACCGGCAGGTAGCAGACCAGGACGTCGACCTTGCGGTCCTTGAGGATCTGGACCACGTCGACCGGGGTCTCGGGGGACTCCTCGATCGTCTCGCGGTAGTACTTGCCGAGGCCGTCGAGGGTGTGGCCGCGCTGAACGGTCACGCCGGTCTGCGGCACGTCGGCGATCTTGATGGTGTTGTTCTCGCTGGCGCCGATGGCGTCCGCCAGGTCGAGGCCGACCTTCTTCGCGTCGACATCGAAGGCGGCCACGAACTCGACGTCACGCACGTGGTAGTCGCCGAACTGCACGTGCATGAGACCAGGCACCTTGCTGTCCGGGTCGGCGTCCTTGTAGTACTCGACACCCTGCACCAGCGACGTGGCACAGTTGCCGACGCCAACGATGGCTACGCGAACCGAACCCATACCGGTTGCTC
This sequence comes from Streptomyces sp. NPDC020917, assembly GCF_044333795.1. NCBI lineage: Bacteria > Bacillati > Actinomycetota > Actinomycetes > Kitasatosporales > Streptomycetaceae > Streptomyces > Streptomyces sp. NPDC020917. The sequence continues at coordinate 214,194 of NZ_JBIRRR010000002.1, forward strand.
CTTGTGAAATCGTCACGCGGTTCCCCGGTCCCCGGGTCGGCCGCCGTTCTCTTGGTTGTTGTCGTTGTCGTCCCGCCCGGTGGCCGTCCGCTCGGTGCGTCCGGACCGTTCGGTCTCGATCAGCTCGTTGAGCCAGCGGACCTCGCGCTCCACCGATTCCATGCCGTGCCGCTGCAACTCGAGCGTGTAGTCGTCGAGCCGCTCGCGGGTGCGCGCCAGCGAGGCGCGCATCTTCTCCAGGCGTTCCTCCAGGCGGGTGCGCCGCCCTTCGAGGACGCGCATCCTGACGTCCTTCGACGTCTGGCCGAAGAAGGCGAAACGAGCAGCGAAGTGCTCGTCCTCCCAGGCGTCGGGGCCGGAGTGGGCCAGGAGCTCCTCGAAGTGCTCCTTGCCCGCGGCCGTCAGCCGGTAGACGATCTTCGCCCGGCGGCCGGCCAGGGGGGCGGCGTGCGGATCGATGTCCGCGGCCGTCTCCTCGATCAGCCACCCCTGGGTGACCAGCGTCTTCAGGCAGGGGTACAGCGTCCCGTAACTGAAGGCGCGGAACACTCCGAGCGAGGTGTTGAGCCGCTTGCGCAGCTCATAACCGTGCATCGGGGACTCGCGCAGCAGACCGAGAACCGCGAACTCGAGGATTCCGGAGCGCTTGCTCAATGCTGCGATCCCATCGTCTCCTCGTTCACGTATCGAGCTGCCTGCTGGCGCTCGCCCCGGCCTGGTGAGCGTGTTCAGCATGTTCTTCCCAGACCGTCTCGACTCGATGTATCGAGTCGATACATCGCGACGATAGAACGGAGTGAGACATCGCGCAAGGCGCGGCTTGGTGACCGGTGTCACATCCTCAAACCTGTGACCCGTCGCCCGCCCGATATGTGCCGGATCTTCGGATCGTGGATCTTTTGCGCGTGCGTACTCTGTTCGCCATGCAGAGCGCCGGGAACCTCCGGACGCCGGGAGGCGTCCTGATCCTTGGTGCGGTGCGACTTGACACGGTCGCACGCAGGGGGACCCGATCGACTGTCACCGAAGCCTTCAGGCGATCCCGCCTGTCGAGGAGTAGCTGTTCATGAGCGAGCACCGTCGCAAGCCGCCGCAGTCGCCGCCCCCCGGCGGCGGCCGCGCTGCCGCCCGGCGCGGGGGACAGCAGCCGGCGCCCCCTCCCTCCGGCGGCCGGCGCGCCGCAGGCGGCCCCCCACTCGGTGGACCCAGCGGCACACCCGCTGGATCCCCCAGCGGCCCCCGCCCCGAGGAGGAGCCCTACCAGGGGCGCGCCGCGGCGCGGCGGGCCGCCCAGGACCGCGGCGGCGGCCGACGACGGGCCGCGAACCCCTCGGGCCCCGGATCGCGGGGGCCGGCGGGCAGAGCCGGGCGAGGACCCGCGCGGCGGCCCGGCAAGAAACGGTTCATCGACTACCCGCGCTTCGACAAGGACGGCTGGCGTCACTGGATGCCGTCCTGGCGCCAGGTGACGGCCGTGTGCATCGGCTTCTTCGGTGCGCTCGTCGGCGTGATCGGTGTCGCCTACGCCATGGTGAGCGTCCCCGACGTCAACCTGGCGGCCAAGGCGCAGAACAACGTCTACTACTGGGCCGACGGCACCCCGATGATCGCCACCGGCGGCGAGAACAGCGTCAACCGCCAGATCATCACGATCGACGAGATCCCCAAGGCCATGCAGGACGCGGTGGTCTCGGCCGAGAACAAGACGTTCTGGTCGGACAAGGGCGTCGACCCGATGGGCATCACCCGCGCCATCTACAACATGGCCCGCGGGGGTGAGACCCAGGGCGGTTCGACGATCACCCAGCAGTACGTGAAGAACACCCGGCTCGACCAGCAGCAGACGTTCAGCCGCAAGTTCAAGGAGCTGTTCATCTCCATAAAGGTCGGCGCGACCATGAAGAAGTCCGACATCATGGCCGGCTACCTGAACACCTCCTACTTCGGCCGCGGCGCCTACGGCATCCAGGCCGCGGCCCGCACGTACTACGGCGTCAACGCCATCCAGCTCAAGCCCAGCCAGTGCGCCTTCCTCGCCGCGCTCCTCAAGGGCCCCACGTACTTCGACCCGGCCGGCAACACGGACGTCGACCCGACGGCCACTCCGGCGAACAACCTGAAGAACTCCAAGGAGCGCTGGGCCTGGATCCTCGACCAGGAGGTCAAGGACGGGAAGATGACGGCGGCCGACCGGGCGAAGATCACCGCGTACCCGATGCCGCAGGCGCCGAAGAAGAACGCGCAGATGGCGGGGCAGATCGGCTACCTGGTCGAGCTGGCCAAGCACTACGTGCTGAACAACAAGGTGCTCACCGACGACCAGCTCACCCAGGGCGGTTACCAGATCTACACCACCTTCCAGAAGCCCAAGGTGGATGCCCTGGAAGCCGCAGTGAAGAAGGTGCAGAAGCAGTACATCAAGCCCGGCGGCACCCACATGGACAACGGTGAGGACGTCGACAAGTTCGTGCAGTTCGGCGGTGCGTCCGTCAACCCCAAGGACGGCGCCATCGAGGCCATCTACGGCGGCACGGACTACACGAAGCACTTCACCAACAACGCGGACGAGACCGGTGCGCAGGTCGGATCGACCTTCAAGCCCTTCGTGCTCGCCGCGGCGATGACCGACGGTGTCCGCGACCCCAAACTCGGGGCGGACCAGAGCGACGACAGCCGGCAGAAGGTCTCGCCGGACAGCGTGTTCAGCGGTAAGAACAAGCAGCAGATCATGGACTACAACGGCAAGCCGTGGCTCAACAACGACGGCCAGCCGTGGTTCCAGCCCAACGACGACGGCGACAACCTGCCGCGGGTCACCCTGCGCGAGGCCCTCGACAAGTCGCTCAACGCCCCCTTCGTCCAGCTCGGCGTGGACGTGGGCACGGACAGGGTGTACCAGGCCGCGCTCAAGGCCGGCCTGGTCCCCAGCGCGTCGAACGCGCTGAAGGACTACAAGAACAGCGCCACGTACTCCATCGGCACCTCGTCGCCCAGCGCGATCCGGATGGCCGGGGCGTACGCGACCTTCGACAACCACGGGGAGCAGAACGACCCGTACTCGGTGTCGAAGGTGCTGCACCAGGGCGAGAACGTCTACCAGCACAAGGCGAAGACCAAGGTGGCCTTCGACGCCAACGTCGCCGACACGATCACCGGGATGCTCACCGACGTGATCAAGAAGGGCACCGGTACCACGGCCCAGCTGCCCGACGGGCGGCCCGCGGCCGGCAAGACCGGTACCACCGACGACAACAAGTCGGCCTGGTTCGACGGCTACACCCCGCAGCTGTCCACGTCGATCGTGATGTACCGGCGCGACGACCAGACGCACATCGACAAGAAGACCGGCAAGGCGCTCAACAACCCCTTCCTGAAGATGTACGGAACGGGTGGCGCGGCGAAGATCCACGGTAACTCCTTCCCGGCGCAGATCTGGAAGGACTACATGAGCGTGGCGCTCAAGGGCCAGCCGCAGACCGCGTTCGAGAAGCCGTCCGGTGACGTCGGCGAAGTGGTCTACGGCAACGTCAAGAGCCCGACGCCGCCCCCGACCGCCACCACGCCGACGGCCCCGGTCACCACGCCGATGACCACGCCGCCCACGACGCCGCCGACCAGCCCGTCCTGGACGCCGCCGACCAACCCCACGCCGAGCGACACGCCGACGACGCCGTGCTTCCCGTGGGATACCAACTGCAACAACACCGGATCGCCGACACCGACCGGCACCAGCACCACACCGGGCAACGGTCCGCCCACGAAGCACACCAAGGGCCCGGGCGGCTGACCGACGCCACTCGGCACAGCCCGCGCGGCACGGTGGAGCCCCTGCGACGAATCGTCGTCGCAGGGGCTCTCGCGTACACAGCCCGGTACGGCAGGATGGCGCCATGACGAGCGTGCGCTACCGCGAAGAGGACGACCGGCGAGAGGTCCCGGTGCGCCCCACCGACGAGGACCCGGTGGCCGCGTCGGGCAGCGAGATCATCGGCGGCCCGGTCGGCCGGCGGGCCGCCACCGGCGGGCACCGCTGGTGGAACCCGCTGCGGGTGATGGTGCTGGTCGTCATCGGCATGTTCGCGCTCGGCATGGCCCAGAAGGCGTCCTGCTACTCCTCGGCCTGGTTCAAGGCCGGCGACCCGCAGTACATCCACGCCTGCTACTCCGACATCCCGCACCTGTACGCGCAGCGCGGCTTCGCCTCGGACCTGGTGCCGTACTTCGACCGCATCCCCGACACCGTCAGCGGGTCCGGGACCCTGCACTACCTCGAGTACCCGGTGCTGACCGGCCTGTTCATGGAGGTCGCCTCCTGGGTGACCCCGCACGGCTCGCCCCAGCACAGCGCACAGGCGTACTGGATCGCCAACTCCGCGATGCTGATGGTGTGCGCGGTGGTGCTGGTGGTGTGCCTGGCGCGGACCAACAAGCGGCGGCCCTGGGACGGACTGTTCGTCGCCCTGTCCCCCGCGCTGGCGCTGACCGCGACGATCAACTGGGACCTGTTCGCGGTCGCCCTGGCCGCCGCCGGGATGATGTGCTGGGCCCGCAGCCGGCCGGCGGCCGCCGGTGTGCTGATCGGGCTGGCCACCGCCGCCAAGCTCTACCCCGTCCTGCTGCTGCTCGCCCTGTTCGTGCTGTGCCTGCGGGCCGGACGGCTGCGCTCGTTCGGCGCCGCGCTGGGCGCGGCGATCGCCGCCTGGCTGGTGGTCAACGTGCCGGTGATGCTGCTCGCGCCGCACGGCTGGGCGGAGTTCTACACCTTCAGCCGGACCCGGCCCACGGACTACGGGTCGCTGTGGCTGATCATCGCCGAGCGCGCCGGCAACCCGCTCGACGGCGTCAACGCCTACGCCACGGCGGTCATGCTGCTGCTGTGCGCGGGGGTGGCGGCGCTGGCCCTGTACGCGCCGCGCCGCCCGCGGATCGGCCAGCTGGCCTTCCTGGTGGTGGCCGCGCTGGTGCTGAGCAACAAGGTCTACTCGCCGCAGTACGTGCTCTGGCTGCTCCCGCTGGCGGTGCTGGCCCGGCCGCGCTGGCGCGACCTGCTGATCTGGCAGGGCGCCGAGGTGCTCTACTTCCTCGGCATCTGGATGCGGCTGGCGTACGTCACCGGCACCAAGCACCACGGCCTGACCGCCGACGCCTACCACCTGGCCATCGCCGTGCACCTGCTGGGCGTGCTGTACCTGTGCGCCATGGTTGTGCGGGACATCCTCCTGCCGCAGCACGACGTGCTGCGGCAGGACGGCTCGGACGACCCGGCGGGCGGCGTGCTGGACGGCGCTCAGGACGTGTTCGTGCTCGGCCCGGCGCCGCACGAGCCCAAGCACGCCGCGCACGCCGCCTGATGGCGCCCCCCTGAGTCAGCACATGTAAGGCCCGCCATCAGAGGATGGCGGGCCTTACACATGAGGTCCTGCGGACCCGAGGTGCGGGTCAGGCGGGCTGCCGGTCCACGACCCGGTCGACCTGCGTCGTGGTGTGCCGCAGGTGCGCCACCAGCTCGTCGCCCACGGCGGGCGGGGCCACGTCGCCGGGCAGGAACAGGATCGACACCTGCATGTGCGGCGGCTCGGCGAACCACCGCTGCTTGCCCGCCCACACGAACGGGGACAGGTTGCGGTTGACGGTCGCCAGGCCGGCCCGGGCCACGCCCTTGGCCCGCGGCATCAGGCCGTGCAGCGCCTTCGGCGCCTCCAGGCCCACCCCGTGCGAGGTGCCGCCCGCGACGACCACCAGGTGCCCGTCGGCGGCCGCCTTCTCCTGCCGGTAGCCGTAGCGCTCGCCCTTGGCGATGCGGGTGACGTCGAGCACCGCGCCGCGGTACTCGGTCGCGTCGTGGTCGCCCAGCCACATCAGGGTGCCGATCCTGGCGCGGAACCGGGTCTGCGGGAACTGCTGCTGCAGCGCGGCCAGCTCGGTCGCCTTCAGGTGGCTGACGAACAGGGTGTGCAGCGGCAGCCGGGCCGCCCGCAGCCGCTCCATCCAGGTGAAGACCTCCTCCACCGCGTCGCTGCCGTCGGTGCGGTCCAGCGGCAGGTGGATGGCGAAGCCCTCCAGCCGGACGTCGTCGATCGCGGTGTGCAGCTTGACCAGGTCGTCCTCGGCGACGCCGTGCCGCCGCATCGAGCTCATCACCTCGATGACGACCCGCGCGCCGACCAGGCCGCGGACGCCCTCCACCGAGGACACCGAGCGGATCGCCCGGTCCGGCAGCGGCACCGGCTCCTCGCCGAGGCGGTAGGGCGTGAGGACCAGCAGGTCGCCGCTGAAGTAGTCCTTGATGCGCGCTGCCTCGTAGGTCGTGCCCACGGCCAGCATGTCGGCGCCGAGCCGCGTCGCCTCGTCGGCGAGACGCTCATGGCCGAAGCCGTAGCCGTTCCCCTTGCAGACAGGCACGATGCCCGGGAACTGCTCGGCCACGGAGCGATGGTGGGCACGCCAGCGCGTGGAGTCGACGTACAGAGTGAGCGCCATGGCCTGGTCTGGACCTTCCTTGTGCGAGTCGGCCGGTCAGCGACGCGACATGTAGATGTCGAGCGCCTTGTGCAGCAGCTTGTTGAGCGGGAAATCCCACTCGCCCAAGTATTCGGCAGCCTGGCCGCCGGTGCCCACCTTGAACTGGATAAGTCCGAACAGATGGTCGGTCTCGTCCAGGGAGTCACTGATGCCGCGCAGATCGTAGACGCTCGCGCCCATCTGGTACGCGTCGCTCAGCATCCGCCACTGCATCGCGTTCGACGGACGCACCTCGCGCTTGTGGTTCGCGGAGGCGCCGTAGGAGTACCAGACATGGCGGCCGACCGTGAGCATGGTGGCCGCCGCGACGGCCTCGCCCTCGTGGACGGCCAGGTAGAGCCGCATCCGCTGCGGGTCCTCGCCGTTGAGCGTGGTCCACATGCGCTGGAAGTACGACAGCGGGCGCGGCCGGAAGTGGTCGCGCTCGGCGGTGATCTCGTACAGCTGCTGCCAGACCGGCAGGTCGTCGTAGCCGCCCTGGACCACCTGGACGCCGGCCTTCTCGGCCTTCTTGATGTTGCGGCGCCACAGCTGGTTGAAGTTCTTCTGGATGTCCTCCAGCGAACGGTTCTCCAGCGGGACCTGGTAGACGTACCGCGGCTGGACGTCGCCGAAGCCCGCGCCGCCGTCCTCGCCCTGCTGCCAGCCCATGCGGCGCAGCCGGTCGGCGACCTCGAAGGCGCGCGGCTCGATGAAGGTGGCCTCCACGTCCCGCAGGCGCTTGACGTCGGGGTCGGCGATGCCGGCCTTGACCGCGGTCGCGTCCCACCTGCGGATGATGACCGGGGGGCCCATCTTGACGGTGAAGGCGCCCTTGGACTTCAGGTGGCTGAGCATCGGCTGCAGCCACTCCTCCAGGTTCGGCGCGTACCAGTTGATCACCGGGCCCTCGGGCAGGTACGCCAGGTACCGCTTCACCTTGGGGATCTGCCGGTACAGGACCAGGCCGGCGCCCACCAGCTGACCGGTCCTGTCATCGAACCAGCCGAGGTTCTCCGACCGCCACTCGTTCTTCACATCAGCCCATGCCGGGACCTGGCAGTGGCTCGCCGACGGCAGGCTCTGGATGTACGCCAGGTGCTGCTCGCGGCTGATGGTCCTCAGGGTCAGGCTCATGCGGGGCGCTCCCCATGCTCACGACTGCGGGCTTACTGGCCCGAAGCCTACTTGCGCACAGGGAGCGCCGCAGCCATGGACCGAGGGTCCTTCTCTTACCACTGGTACTGCCGGGTACTGCGTGCCGGTGCCGGCCGGACGGCTAGTAGAGGCCGCCGTGCGCGATGCCGAGGTAGAAGCCGAGTGCGGCCATCCCCAGGGCGATGACCAGGACGAACCGCTCCGCCGTGGTCGCCGAGATGAACTGGCCGTAGCCGCCGGTGAGGATGCCGGCGAGGCCGGTCCAGGAGCTGACCGCGTGCAGGAAGTGGAACCCTGCCGTGACCACCGAGATGACGCCGAGCACCACGGTGACGGCGACCAGCGTGTTCTCCAGCGGATGCGGCTGGCCGTCGGTGTTGAAGGTGAAGTGGTGGGTTCGCTGAGGGGTCCGTTCCGCATGCTGTGCCATGGGGCACCTCCGTGACGGAGTCGTGGCGCGGTGTAGCGCACTACACACCCGATGTGTACAGATTGCGGGCATTAGGGACCGGATTTCAACCCGGGGGACCAGCCCGGGTAGTCTGTACGGTCTGCGACGGTGTCTGCGTGGATGCCCGGGGCCAGCCGGATCGGTGGGGCTCGGGCGACACTGGCCCGCCGGCGGCGTCCCGATGAGCCGTCCGCGTTGTCAGTGCCCCGCGTTACCGTTGCGACGCAAGCACAAACCCTCCTGCCACGGAAACGCCGTGGCCGCTGAGTCCAAAGGAGGTGGGTTCCACTATGCGTCACTACGAGCTCATGCTCATTCTCGACCCCGATCTCGAGGAGCGCGCTGTCTCCCCGCTGATCGAGTCCTTCCTGTCCGTCGTCCGCAACGGCGGCGGCAGCGTGGAGAAGGTCGACACCTGGGGCCGTCGTCGTCTCGCCTACGAGATCAACAAGAAGCCCGAGGGCATCTACTCGGTCGTCGACCTCAAGGCCACGCCTGAGGTCATCAAGGAGCTCGACCGTCAGCTCAACCTGAACGAGTCGGTGCTGCGGACCAAGGTCCTCCGTCCGGAACTGCACTAGTCCGGACTTCGAGTAGCAGTCACCAGCACTGCCCACAGTCAGTCGAGAGGTCATCCCATGGCAGGCGAGACCGTCATCACCGTCGTCGGCAATCTCGTCGACGACCCCGAACTGCGCTTCACGCCGTCCGGTGCGGCGGTCGCGAAGTTCCGTGTCGCGTCGACTCCCCGCACCTTCGACCGCCAGACGAACGAGTGGAAGGACGGCGAGAGCCTCTTCCTCACGTGCTCGGTCTGGCGGCAGGCGGCGGAGAACGTCGCCGAGTCGCTCCAGCGGGGCATGCGCGTCATCGTGCAGGGCCGGCTGAAGCAGCGGTCCTACGAGGACCGTGACGGCGTCAAGCGGACGGTCTACGAACTGGACGTCGACGAGGTGGGCGCCAGCCTGCGCAGCGCGACGGCCAAGGTCACCAAAACCAGTGGTGGCGGCGGTCGTGGCGGCCAGCAGGGCGGCGGTTACGGAGGCGGCGGTCAGGGCGGCCAGGGCGGCAACTGGGGCGGCGGTCCCAGCGGCGGCCAGGGCGGCGGCGCTCCCGCCGACGACCCGTGGGCGACCAGCGCACCGGCCGGCGGCGGCCAGGGCGGTGGAGGCAACTGGGGCGGCGGCTCCGGTTCCTCCGGAGGCGGCTACTCGGACGAGCCGCCCTTCTAAGGGCGGACCCTCACACTTCTTGATCGCATAGGAGAAACACGATGGCGAAGCCGCCCCCGCGCAAGCCGAAGAAGAAGGTCTGCGCGTTCTGCAAGGACAAGACCGTGTACGTGGACTACAAGGACACCAACATGCTGCGGAAGTTCATTTCCGACCGCGGCAAGATCCGTGCCCGCCGCGTGACCGGCAACTGCACCCAGCACCAGCGTGACGTCGCCACGGCTGTGAAGAACAGCCGTGAGATGGCACTGCTGCCGTACACCTCGACCGCTCGCTAAGGGAGGGTGACATGTCGAAGATCATCCTCACCAACGAGGTCAGCGGCCTCGGTGCCGCCGGCGACATCGTCGACGTCAAGCCGGGCTACGCCCGCAACTACCTGATCCCGCGTGGCTTCGCCATCGCGTGGACCAAGGGTGGCGAGAAGGACGTCGAGCAGATCCGCCGTGCCCGTCGCATCCGCGAGATCCACTCGCTCGAGGACGCCAACGCCGTCAAGGCCCAGCTGCAGTCCGTCAGGGTCAAGCTGAGCACCCGCGCCGGCGACACCGGGCGCCTCTTCGGGTCCATCACCCCGGCCGACATCGCTGCGGCGATCAAGACCGCGGGTGGCCCGGCGGTGGACAAGCGCCGTGTCGAGGTCGGTTCGCCGATCAAGACGCTCGGCGCGCACAAGGTCTCGGTGCGCCTGCACCCCGAGGTCGAGGCTGTCCTCGACGTCGAGGTCGTCGCGGCGTAACGCGGCATTTGTTCCACGTGGAACATGGGCCGGCTCCCCGGAAACGGGGGGCCGGCCCTTTCGCTTGCGCGGCTCGCTTGTGGGGCTTGCTTGTGCCGCGAGGCCGAGGGGTGGGGGCTTCGGGCCCCTGCTGCCCCGGTCAGCGTGTGGCTTGGTCAGCGCGTGGCGCCGGTGACGACCCAGCGGCCGGACCGGGTCCGCAGCCACAGGGCCGCGAGCCGGGTGGCCATCATCAGCGTCAGCGCTCCCCACAAGGCCGCCAGGCCGGCGCCCAGGGCGGGCACGGCCAGCGCGGCCGGGGCGAAGACCGCCAGGGTGACCAGCATCGACCAGGCCAGGTAGGGCCCGTCGCCCGCGCCCATCAGCACGCCGTCGAGCACGCACACCACCCCGGTGACCGGCAGCCCCACGGCCACGACCAGCAGCGCAGCGGAGAGCGCGTGCTGCACGGCGGGATCGGAGCTGAAGATCGGCCCGATCAGGGGCCGGCCGAGCGCGACCAGCAGCCCCAGCACCACCCCGCAGGCCACCCCCCACTCGATCATGCGGCGGCAGGCGGCCCGCGCCCCCGCGGCGTCGTCCGCGCCGAGGTAGCGGCCGATGATGGCCTGGCCCGCGATGGCGATGGCGTCGAGCGCGAACGCCAGCAGCGACCAGACGGTGAGGGTGATCTGGTGGGCGGCGATGGCCGTGTCACCGAGCCGGGCGGCCACCGCGGTGGCGAGCAGCAGCATCGCCCGCAGGCTGATCGTCCTGACCAGCAGCGGTGCACCGGCCCGGGCGCAGGCGCGGATGCCGGCCGCGTCGGGGCGCAGCAGCGCACGCCAGTCGGCAGGGCCCGCGCCCGTGCGGGCGGCGCCGGCATGCGCACCGGCCTGCCGGCGGATGCCGCGCACCACCACCCACAGGTAGACCGCGGCCATCCCGTTCTGGGCGATGACCGTGCCCCACGCGGAGCCGGCGATGCCCAGGCCGGCCCCGTACACCAGCGAGACGTTGAGCGCGGCGTTGGCGGTGAAGCCGCCGACGGCCACGAAGAGCGGGGTGCGGGTGTCCTGCAGCCCGCGGAGCACGCCGGTGGCGGCCAGCACCACCAGCATCGCGGGGATGCCGAGGGCGCTGATCCGCAGGTACGTGGTGGCGTACGGGGCCGCGTTGGCGGACGCGCCGGACAGATCGGCCAGCGCGGCGGCGGCCGGCAGCACCGCCGCCACCACCACGGCGCCGAGCAGCAGGGCGAGCCAGATGCCGTCGACGCCCTGGCGCAGGGCCGCTGTCAGGTCCCCGGCGCCGACCCGGCGGGCGACGGCGGCAGTGGTCGCGTAGGCGAGGAAGACGAAGACGTTGACGGCGGTGGTCAGCAGCGCGGCGGCGACGCCGAGCCCGGCGAGCTGGGTGGTGCCGAGGTGGCCGACGATCGCGCTGTCGACCATGACGAAGAGCGGTTCGGCCACCAGGGCGCCGAACGCGGGCAGGGCGAGGGCGAGGATCTCGCGGTCGTGGCGCGACGGTCCGGCGGGTCCGGCCGGGCTCGTGGAACCCGGGGACGCCGGCGCATCCGGGCCGGCTGCGGAGCGCGCGGGGCCCGCTGAGCGCATGCCGGGAAGGCGCCTCGACCGCTTGCGCAGCGGTGGCGCGGAGGGCGCTGGGGAGGGCGGTCCGGGGGACGGTTCCGAGGGGGTGGTGGCCGCGTTCACAGGATCAGCATAATCGTCCACAGGTAAGAGGTGCAGGCATAAACTGCTCATTACGCTCGACTGCGTAGAGTGATCTCCTCCGCGTCGTTTGTCGTGATCTTGATCCCGGGGCGAAAGTTTTTCTCCTGCACAGGCTATGGATGAAGAACTCCCAGGTCAGAGGCGACCTGACTCGCGAGTCACCCACTTGTCCACAGCGCTGTCCCAAGGGCTGTACACAGGTTGGGGGCAGTTCTCCACAGGTATGCCGCGCTCATCCACACCCCCTGTGGATAACGAGGTTGGTGCGACTCCTCCGGGGGCCTACCGTGGACCGTCCCCCGACGCGCCGAATACGGAAGTCGGGTGGCTCAGTTGTCATCAGCCGTGCCGTGAAAGAGTGGCACGCACGCGGTCCCGGCGGACCGGCCGGACGGGAGGGAGGTGGCGGTCATGAGCCAGCCCGAACCCATGGACGGCCCGTGGCACGACTCCCCGCCGGACGGCCCGCAGCCGGTCAGCCAGTTCCGCAAGAAGGGCTCCCAAGGGCCTGGTGACGACGGGCGGTTCACCGAGGGCGGCGGCGGCTTCGAGCGGGTCCCGCCGCAGGACCTGGACGCCGAGCAGTCCGTACTGGGCGGCATGCTGCTGTCCAAGGACGCCATCGCCGACGTCGTCGAGGTGCTCAAGGGCCAGGACTTCTACCGGCCGGCGCACGAGACGATCTACAGCGCGATCCTCGACCTGTACGCGCGCGGCGAGCCCGCCGACCCCATCACCACGTCCGCCGAACTCACCAAGCGCGGCGAGATCGCCCGCGTCGGCGGCACCCCGTACCTGCACACCCTCGTCAACGCGGTGCCCACCGCCGCCAACGCCGAGTACTACGCCGAGATCGTCCACGAACGCGCCGTCCTGCGGCGGCTGGTGGAGGCCGGCACCCGCATCACCCAGATGGGGTACGCCGCGGACGGCGACGTCGACGACATCGTCAACAACGCGCAGGCCGAGATCTACGCGGTCACCGAGCAGCGCACCTCCGAGGACTACCTGCCGCTCAGCGACATCATGGAGGGCGCGCTCGACGAGATCGAGGCGATCGGCTCGCGCAGCGGCCAGATGTCCGGTGTACCGACCGGCTTCACCGACCTCGACTCCCTCACCAACGGCCTGCACCCGGGCCAGATGATCGTCATCGCCGCCCGCCCGGCGATGGGCAAGTCCACGCTCGCGCTGGATTTCGCGCGCGCCTGCTCGATCGCCAACAAGATGCCCAGCGTCATCTTCTCGCTGGAGATGGGGCGCAACGAGATCGCGATGCGCCTGCTGTCGGCGGAGGCGCGCGTCGCGCTGCACCACATGCGGTCGGGCACGATGACCGACGACGACTGGACCAAGGTCGCGCGCCGGATGTCGGACGTGACCGAGGCACCGCTCTACATCGACGACTCGCCGAACCTGTCGATGATGGAGATCCGGGCCAAGTGCCGCCGCCTGAAGCAGCGGAACGACCTGCGGCTGGTCGTCATCGACTACCTCCAGCTGATGCAGTCCGGCGGCTCGCGCCGTCCGGAGTCGCGGCAGCAGGAGGTCTCGGACATGTCCCGTAACCTCAAGCTGCTCGCCAAGGAGCTGGAGGTCCCGGTGATCGCGCTCTCGCAGCTGAACCGTGGCCCGGAGCAGCGCACCGACAAGAAGCCGATGGTCTCCGACCTCCGCGAGTCCGGATCCATCGAGCAGGACGCCGACATGGTCATCCTGCTCCACCGCGAGGACGCCTACGAGAAGGAGTCCCCGCGCGCCGGCGAGGCCGACCTCATCGTCGCCAAGCACCGCAACGGCCCCACCGCCACCATCACCGTGGCCTTCCAGGGCCACTACTCCCGCTTCGTGGACATGGCCCAGACCTGATCCCGGCCGCGCGGGAAGCTGCTCAGCGCCTCGTCTCGTACCTGGTCATGACCACGCCGCCGGGAAGCGTCCGCGTCTCCACCAGGTTCAGGTTCACCCAGCTGTCCAGCGCGGTGAAGAACGGCGTGCCGCCGCCCACCAGGACCGGGTGGGTGGCGATCAGGTACTCGTCGATCAGCCCGGCGCGCATGGCCGCCGCGGCGAGTGTTGCGCCGCCGATGGTCATGGGACTGCCGTCCTCGGCCTTGAGCCGGGTGATCTCGGCGATCGCGTCGCCGGTGACCAGGCGGGTGTTCCAGTCGACCGTGTCGATCGTCGAGGAGAACACCACCTTGGGCGTGTCCCGCCAGTTCTCCGCGAACGCGATCTCCGCCGGGGTGGCGCCGGGCCGCTGGTCGCCGGTCGGCCAGTAGGAGCTCATCGTCTGCCACAGCTTGCGCCCGTACAGCGTCAGGCCGCTCGCCTGCTCCTGGTCGAGCCACCACTGGAACAGTTCGTCGCTCGGCGGTCCGCTCCAGCCGATGTCGTCGCCGACCGCGGCAATGTAGCCGTCCAGGGTCAGGTTCATGCCGTAGATCAGTTTCCGCATGGCGCCGCCTTCCGTCCGTGGGTGTCCGGCGTTAGGACCGGCGCGGCGCGGGAAACTCATCGGTGCGCGTTCCGGGTTCGCCGATGAGCCCCGTGCTCGGGGCTCGGCCGCCGCAACCGCGGGGAGTAGAAAGGGAGGATGGGTAGGCAGGCGGTCGTCGTGCTCTACGTGCTCGCGCTGGTAGCCGTCGTGGTGGGCGTGGACGTCCTCTTCTTTCGCCACCACTTCTGGGAGCGCCTGATGGTGAACGTCGGGATCGTCCTGGTCTTCGGGGCGTTCTATCTGCGGTTCCTGAAGCGTTGACGGGCGGCGGGGAGCGGGAGGCGGTGGTGCCGCCGGCCGTCATCCTCGGGATCGACGACCTGCGGGCGCTGAGGCGCTGGGACCACCGGGTGCGGCGGGCGACCGCTTAGCGGCTGCGTGAGGGCGACGGATCCGTGGCGCCTCGGCTTGCGCCCCTCCGATGGCCTGGGTCCGCCCGGGTGCCACGCGCGGCCTCCGGCCGCCCCCGCTCCGGTTCTGGCCCCCAGAGGGTGGGGTTTTCTGTAGGTGGGCGACGGGATGCTGGTGCCATGTCCCCTGCTCCGCGTCCTCCGTAGTTTCGAAGGCACCGGAAAGCACGGCCCTCCGGGGGAACTCCCCGGGCACGGGGCCGGGGAGTTTCCGGGGCCCGCCGGGGCTCGCCCGGCACGGTCCGGCAGATGGCCGGCGAGGACGAGGGACGAGGGGACGACGATGCACGGGGTGACGACGCTGGGGCCGCCGCGCAGCGGCGAGGCGCTGCGGCTGGAATCGCTGACGAAGGTGTACGAGGGGGCCTCGCGGCCGGTGACCGCGCTCGACGCGGTGTCGCTGACCCTCCCCGCGGGGAGCTTCACCTCGGTGATGGGCCCGTCGGGCTCGGGCAAGAGCACCCTGCTGCGGTGCGCGGCGGGGCTGGACGCCCCGACGTCGGGCCGGGTCCACGTGGGCGGTGAGGAGCTGCCGGTCGGCGCCGAGGCCGCGGTGACCCGGTTCCGCCGGGGCCGCGTCGGCTTCGTGTTCCAGCAGTACAACCTGATCCCGTATCTGACGGTGGCGCAGAACGTGACGCTGCCGCAGCGGCTCGCCGGGCGCCGCCCCGCCCGCAAGGAGTCCGCGACGGTGCTCGGCCTGCTGGGCATCGGCGACCTGGCCGACCGGCTGCCCGCCGAGCTGTCCGGCGGCCAGCAGCAACGGGTGGCGATCGCCCGGGCGCTGGTGAGCCGGCCCGCGGTGCTGTTCGCGGACGAGCCGACCGGTGCGCTCGACACGGCGAGCGGCCGCCAGGTGCTGGACCTGCTCCAGGAGGCGGTGCGGGAGTTCGGCCAGACCGTGGTGATGGTGACCCACGATCCGGTCGCGGCGGCCCGTGCGCAGGCGGTGGTGTTCCTGGCCGACGGCCGGATCGTGGACCGGCTGGAGGCTCCCGAGGCGGACGAGGTGGCCCGCCGGATGACCGGGCTGGACGAGGCGGCGCGGGCCCGCCGTGCCGGGACGGGGGCGGGACGATGACCGGGCTGGCGCGGGCGTCGGTACGCCACCGCCGGGGCGGATCCGCCGCGACGTTCCTGTCGGTGTTCCTCGGCGCGGCCATCCTGATGGCGTTCGCCTCGCTGCTGGACACCGGCGGCGGCCCGGGCGTCTCGGACACCGACCGTTCGGCGCTGGGCATCATGGCCTCGGTGGTCGGCGGCTGGGGCGCGGTGATCGTGGCCTCGGCGGTGGCCACCACGGTCGCGGTGGCCGCGCGGCAGCGGGCCGGTGAGCTGGCGCTGCTGCGCACGGTGGGGGCCACGCCGGGGCAGGTGACGCGGCTGCTGGTCGGCGAGGTCGCGCTGGTGGGCGTGCTCGGTGTGCTGGCGGCGGTGCCGGTGGGCTACGGCGCGGGGGCCGGGCTGCTGGCGGCGCTGGAGCACTCGGGGCAGATCTCGGACGGCACCGGTTACCGGTTCGGCGGGGCCGCCCTCGGTATCGGGGCGGGCGGCTGCCTGCTGGCGGCGCTGGCGGCGGCGTGGCTGACAGGCCGGCGGTGGGCGCGCCGCTCCGCGCGGAGCGCGCTGGCCGAGGCGTCGGCGGGCGGCCGGCGGATGAGCCGGTTCCGGCGGGTCGCGGGCATCGTGCTGGTCGTCGCCGGCGTCAACTGCGGTGTGACCACGATGACGGTGATGGACGGCAAGCAGATGGCCACGCAGTCGGTGGCGGCCGAGGGCGCCATCCTGTCGTCGCTGGGCTTCGCGCTGCTGGCCCCGCTGCTGCTGCGCGGCGCCACGGCCCTGCTCGCCCCGCTGCTGACCGCGCTGGGCGGTCCGGCCGCGCAGTTGGGCATGCTCGGTGTGCGGCAGCGGCTGCAGCGGGCGGCGACCCCCATGATGCCGATCGTGGTGTGCACGGCGATCTCCACCGGCACCCTGTACATGGAGGCGATCTGGAACGGGGGGCGGCATCCGGCCGCGGCCGACGACAAGGGCACGGAGATGCTGAACTACGTGGTGGTGGGGATGATCGCGGTGTTCGCCGCGGTGATGCTGGTGAACCTGCTGGTGGCCGAGATCGCGGGCCGCCGCGGCGAGTTCGCCCGGTTGCGGCTGACGGGGGCGACGCCGCGGCAGATCCTTCAGCTGGTCGGCGCGGAGACCGCGCTGATGCTGGTGACGGGGGTGGTGTTCGGTTCGGCGGCGGCGCTGCTGACCGTGGTCCCGTACAGCGTGGCGGTCTCGGACCGGGCGCTGCCGGACACCTCGGCCGGGGTGTACGCAGCGGTGGTCGCGGGGGTCGTGGCCCTGACGGTGGCGGCCGGCATGACGGCGACCCGGCGGGCGGTGCGGCTGCCGATGACGGGCGCGCTGCGCGGGGTGGCCCAGTGACGGGGGCCGCGCAGGGGTTCCAGCCGGGGGGTCGGCGTCTGCCGCCGCCCGGCTGGGGCGTTCTCCTGACCGCCCAGGCGCTGCTGGTGGTGGTGGGCGGGCTGGTCACCACCGCGGTGTGGGCGGCCGGGCAGGAGCAGTACTACTGGCCGCGCTGGGTGTGGTTCGGCCTGACGGTGAACGTGGCGGCGCAGTACGCGGTCCGCTGGGGGTTGCGGCGGCCGCGGGGCAGCCGGGCCATCGCGGTGCACGGCGCGCTGACCGCTGTCTACGCCGCGCTGGACGTGGCGGTGTGGGCACTGGCGGGCGGCGGCTGGTTCTGGCCGGGTGCCAGCGTTCCGGCGGCGGTCCTCGCGTGGGTGGCGCACCTGCTGTGGCGGCGCCGGCCGTCGGTGGTCCGGGAGCGGGAGCTGGCCAGCCGGGTCGCGGTGCTCAGCCGGACCCGCAGCAGTGCCCTGGACGTGCAGGCCGCGGAACTCAAGCGGATCGAGCGGGACCTGCACGACGGCGCGCAGGCCCGCATGGTGTCCCTGGCGATGAACCTGGGCCTGGCAAGCGAGTTGCTGTCGCGCGACCCGGACACCGTCGCCGAGTTGCTGGTGGAGGCGCGGGCCACCACGCTGACGGCGCTGGCCGAGCTGCGGACGGTGATGGAGGGGATCCAGCCGCCGGTGCTCGCCGACCGGGGTCTGGTGGGCGCGGTGGAGGCGGTCGCCCTGGACCTGGCGGTGCCGGTGACGGTCACCTCCGAGGTGCCCGGCCGGCTGGAGGCGCCGGTGGAGTCCGCGGTGTACTTCGCGGTCACCGAGTGCCTGGCGAACGTGGTCAAGCACAGCCGGGCGTCCCGGGCGTGGGTCCGCCTGATGCACGCCGGCGATACGCTGACGGTGCTCGTCGGCGACGACGGTTGCGGAGGCGCCGCCCCGGGGGCGGGTACCGGTCTGCGCGGGGTGGTACGGCGGCTGGAGGTCTTCGACGGCGTCCTGGCCGTCGACAGTCCGGCGGGCGGTCCGACCCAGGTGACCATGGAGGTACGGTGCGCGTTGTCATCGCCGAGGATCTCGCCCTCCTCAGGGACGGCCTGACCAGGCTGTTCACGGCGCACGACTTCGAGGTGGCGGCGGCTGTCGGCGATGTCGAGGAGCTGACCCGGGTCCTGGAGACCGAGCAGGTGGACATCGCGGTGGTCGATGTGCGGATGCCCCCGACGTTCACCAACGAGGGCCTGGTGGCCGCGATCGACGCCCGCACCCGCCGGCCCGGACTGCCGGTGCTGGTGCTGAGCCAGTACGTGGAGCAGCTGTACGCACGGGAGTTGCTGCGCTCGGGCGAGGGCGCGATCGGCTATCTGCTCAAGGACCGGGTCGGGAACGTGCCCGACTTCATCGACACGGTGCGCCAGGTGGCGGCCGGTGCGACGGTCCTCGATCCCAAGGTGGTGGCCGCGATGGTGACCCGGCTCGACGGCCGCGAGCCGCTCGCCCGGCTGACCGCCCGGGAGCGCGAGGTGCTGTCCCTGATGGCCCAGGGCCGTTCCAACGCCGGGATCGCCGCGACCCTGTTCGTCACCGAGAACGCGGTGAGCAAGCACATCAACAGCATCTTCACCAAGCTCGACCTGCCGGCCGCCTCCGACGACAACCGGCGGGTCCTCGCGGTCCTGCAGTACCTGCGCGACCCGGAGTGACCCCGGCCGGCCGGTTCGCCGCGGCGCCGCGCTTCAGCTCTTCACCACCACGCAGAACGGGTGCCCCGCCGGGTCGGTGAGGACGCGCCATCCGGCCTCGTCCGGCTGGTCGTCGGGCCTGCCGGCGCCCAGGGCCAGCAGCTCGGCCTCCGCCTCGTCCAGGTCGGCGACCGCGAAGCACAGATGGAGCTGCTGCGGCACCTCCTGGCCCGGCCAGCGGGGCGCGCGGTAGCCGTCGACCCGCTGGAAACCGATGAACAGCCCGTCCTCGCAGGTGACTCCGGCGAACTCGGCGTCGGACTTCGGATGCGGTTCGAGGCCGGTGGCCTGCTGGTAGAACGCGGCGAGCCCGAGCGGGTCGGCGCAGTCGAGGGTGATCGCGGTCAGCTTCATCAGGGGTGGCACGGTGACTCCGTTCGGTCGGTGGGCCGGGGGGCTTCGCGGGCTCTTCCGCGGGGTCGGGCGCGGGCTCGTCCGCAGCGAGGGCGCCCCGGACGTCGTCCACGGCCTCGGCGGGCAGGCATACCGTCAGCGAGATACCGGCCATGGGCCGCTCCCCTCCGCGCGCGGCGGCCCTGTATGCAGTGCCGCCCGGGTGGTCGGGAGCACGCGGGCGCAGGGGCGCCGATGATGTCGTCCGTGAGGCGCAGTCTGGTGGGCGGCCGGCGTGCCGCGCACCCGGGTTATCGGGTGGGGCAGCCGTACACGGCGGGTACGCCGGGCCCTTCGGGTGTCACGGCTGTGCGGCGAGGATGCGGCGGATCGCCCCGCGGGTGAAGGCGCGGGACTGGTGGGCGCGGCGCACGCGTTGGGGGAGGGTCAGGGTTCGCGGGGTGGCGTAGCGGCGGCTGCGGATGTCGTCGACCAGGTCCTGGGGGGCGCCGAGTCCGGGCAGCAGGTCGAGCGCCTCGCCCTTGCTGATCAGGCGTCCGTCGGTGAGGGTGACACGGGCGCGGGCCGTGGTGAGCGCGCCGAGGTCCACCCAGATGTCCTGGAGCCAGCGCCGGGGCCTGGCGGTGGCGGGCAGCCAGAACGTCCGCAGGTCGTGGCGGACGAACGCGGTCAGTTCCGCGTCGGTGGTCGCCGGGAGAACGGCGCTGGGCGGCGGTCCGAACAGGGTGAGGTCGGCGGTGTGCAGCTCGCGCCGGCTGACCGGGGTCACCGGCCGCCGCATCAGCTCCTGGTGGGCCCACGTCAGGTGGCGGACGTCCGCGTCGGCCAGCTCGCCGCGGACCATGTACGAGCAGTGCAGCTTCTCCGCCTGCGGGTCGGCGGCCGCCAGCTCGCGGTGGAGGTCCGTCAGCCGCTGCTGCTGCGCGGTGTCGGCGTCGGAGCCGAGGACGGCGATCATGTCGAGATCGCTGCGGCCGGGCTGGAAGTCCCCCAGGGCCAGGGAGCCGTGGGCCCACAGGGCGTCCAGCGGGACGGTGTCGCGCACCCCGTCGAGAAAACGGTCGAGCAGCGGCTGCACCTCGTCACGCATGGCGTCGACTATGGCACGGGCGCGGGCCGGCCGGGAGGGCGTCTCCCGGCCGGCCCGCGGTGCGAGGCGGCTCAGGCGACCGTCAGGTGACCGTCCACACGAAGGTGGCCGAGCCCGTGGAGCCCGCGGTGTTCCGGGCGGTGACCGTCACCGTGAAGGTGCCCTTGCCTGTGGCCGAGCCGGTGAACCGGCCCGCCGGGCTGAGCGCCAGGCCCGGCGGCAGGCCGGTCGCGGTGTAGGTCGTCCCGGTGGCCGCGTTGGGGTCGAGGACCCAGTCGACCGCGCGGTGCAGCGGGCTGCTCATGCCGTACGGGTTCGGCACGGACAGCTGCGCCGCGGGGCCGGCGGTCGTGGCCGCCGCGGCTCTGGCGGCGGTACCGGCTCCCGAAGTCGCCGGGGCCACCGCCCCGTTGACGGTGGTCGGCACGGTAAGCGTCCCGGACACCGGCAGGTTGCGCGAGGAGTCCCCCAGCAGGATCTGGTAGCTGCCCGCCGCGGTCGTCCAGTTGCCGCTGCCGGTGTTCCAGTACGCCAGGTCGTGCGTGCTGACCGTGAACGTCAGCGTCTGCGACTGGCCCGGGTTCAGCGTGACCCGCTGGAAGCCGCGCAACTGGTGCACCGGCTCACCGGTGGACGCCGGATCGCCGACGTACAGCTGGGCGACGTCCGTTCCGGCCCGCGACCCGGTGTCGGTGACCGTCACATGCACGGTCGAGGTGCTGCCGTTCAGCGCGCCCACCTGCAGGTTGCTGAAGCCGAAGGTGGTGTACGACAGGCCGTACCCGAACGGGAAGAGCGGCGTGATGTTCTTGGCGTCGTACCACTTGTAGCCGACGTTCAGCCCCTCGCTGTACTGCACCTGCCCGTTGGCGCCCGGCCACTGCGCCGGGGTGTTCGCGGGCACGTCGGCCAGCGACTTGGGGAAGGTGACCGGCAGCTTGCCCGACGGGTTGACGTCGCCGAAGATCAGCGCCGCCATCGCGGTGCCGATCTGCTGGCCCGGGTAGAAGGCCTCGAAGACGCCGGCGACCTGGCCCAGCCACGGCATGTTGATCGCCGCGTTGTTGTTCAGCACCACGATGGTGTGCGGGTTCGCCGCCGCGACCTGGGCGATCATGTCGTTCTGGCTGACCGAGCCGCCGCCGTTGTTCGGCAGGTCGAGCGTGGTGGTGTCGTGCTCCTCGTTGCCGTAGTTGTCCGAGGCGTAGACGATCGCGACGTCGGAACTGCGGGCGAGGTCCACCGCCGAGGCCAGGTTGGTCGCGTCGTTGTACTGCACGGTGGTACCGGTGCCGGCGACCCGGTTCTGGATGCCGGTGATCGGCCACACCGTGCCGGGGCTGGTCACCGTGGCGCTGCCCCCGCCGATGGTCTGCACGCCCGCGCCGCCGTCCCAGCCGATCACCGCGATCGAGTGGGTGGTGGAGGTGGACAGCGGCAGGATGCCGTTGTTCTTCAGCAGCACCGCGCCCTCCTCGGCGCCCTGCAGCGCGACCTGCGCGTGGGCCGGGGTGGTGACGGTGGCGTCCTTCGAGCCGCTGGGCGCCTTGTCGAACAGGCCGAAGGCGAAGAACTGGGTGAGCAGCCGACTCACCATGGTGTCCAGCGTGGCCTGGCTGACCGTGCCGCTGGCGACCGCCTGCGCGAGGAAGTCGGCGTAGAAGTACCCGTTGGGCATCTCCACCGTCAGACCGGCGTTGGCGGACTCCACCGTCGAGTGGGTGCCGCCCCAGTCGCTGGTGATGAAGCCGCCGAAGTTCGCCTGCTGGTAGAGCCCGGTGTTCATCAGGTCCGGGTTCTGGCAGGCCGGCACGCTGTTGACCACGCTGTACGCGCACATCGCGGCCGCCGGCGAGCCCTGCTGCACCGCCGCCTGGAAGGCCGGCAGGTACAGCTCCTGCAGGGTGCGCTTGTCGACGACGACCGTGCCCGCCGGGTTCTCGATGTTGTAGACGGCCACGTGCTTCATCTCGGCCATCACGCCCTGGCTCTGGATGCCGCGGATGTCGGCGGCGGCCATCTGCCCGTTGAGGTACGGGTCCTCGCTGAACGTCTCGAAGGACCGGCCCCAGCGCGGGTCGCGGACGATGTTCAGCGTCGGGCCGAGCGCCACCTGGACGCCCTTGCCCGCGAACTCCGCGCCGATCGCCGAGCCGTACTGCTGCTCCAGCGCGGTGTCCCAGGTCGCCGCCGAGGCGTTCGCGGACGGCATCTGCGTGACGCCGCCGAGGCCGTCACCGACGCCGTGCGGCCCGTCCTGCAACCCGATGCTCGGGATGCACAGGGACGGGATGCCGGTGATGTTGCCGATGTACGGCGAGGAGTTGTTGTTGCCGTGCAGGATCGACACCTTCTGCGCGGTGGTCATCTGCGCCATGACCTGGGCGACGCGGGTCGCGACCGGCGCGGTGGAGCCCACCCACGGGCAGTCGCCGTTGCCGCCGCCCGGCGGGGTGCTGGTGCCGCCCGGCGTCAGGATCGTGAACTCCCAGAGCGAGTAGCCGTACTGGGTGGCCCGGACCGTGCCGTACATCCGCACATAGCGGCCGGTGGCGTTGAAGCTCAGGTTCTCCGTGCCGCCCGCGCCGCTGGTCGTGGAGTACACCGTGTGCCAGTCGTTGGCGTTCCCGGTGTCGGAGACCTGGATCTGGTAGGCCTTCGCGTACGCCGTCTCCCAGTTCAGCTGCGCGCCGCACAGGGACTGCGAGGAGCCGAGGTCGACCTGGAGCCACTGCGGGTCGGAGGCCGCGCTGGACCAGCGGGTGCCGGCGTTGCCGTCGAAGGCCGCGGAGGCGGGCGTGCCCGCGTTCTCGGTGGACGAGGCGGTGGCGGGCTTACCCAGGGCGGCCGTGGTGGTGCCGCAGGTGGCCGGCGGGGTGCCGCCGCCGGCTCCGCCGTAGACCTGGAACTCCCAGAGCGAGTAGCCCCATTGGGTGGCCCGCTGGGTGCCGTACATCCGCACGTACCGGCCGGAGCCGGAGACCGCCAGGGTCTGGGTGCCGCCGGTGCCGGTCGTGGTCGAGTACAGCGTGTTCCACGTGGAACCGTCGTCGGACGCCTGGATCTGGAAGGCCGTCGCGTAGGCCGTCTCCCAGGTGAGCACGACCTGGGTGAGGGGCTGACTGGACCCGAGGTCCACCTGGAGCCACTGCGGATCGGCGGCCAGGCTCGACCAGCGGGTCCCGGGATCGCCGTCCACGGCGGCGCTCGGCGTGAACGCGTCCTGCACCGAGGAGGCGGTGGCCGGCTTGCCCTGCGAGAGCAGGGTCGGCGTGTCCGCGTGGGAGGAGGTCGGTGCGAGTGAGAGGTAGACCGAGGCGATCATCGCCAGGGTGAGCAGGAGAACGCCGTGGGGGGATCGTCGGAAACGTTTACGGCCAGGCAGGAGGTCGCGTGGGGTGACCCTCATGTCGTGGGCTCCTCTGTCGGAAGTCGGCTCCGGGTGGGGGGTGAACCGTGCGCTGTCGTGCTGAGAGCGCTCTCTGACCGACGAGATATGTACGCCCGCGCTGAGGGGGTGTCAACCTTTCTCACAACAGCGGGGCTGGTGGGAGCCTGAAGGCATGGCAGAGGAGAAGAACGAACGGATCAAGGTCGAGTTGGAGGGCGTCCCGGAGACGCTGCTGTGGAACCTGTACAACCGCGCCGCCGAGGCCCGGCGTCCCGGCTCCCGGGTGCTCGACGACCCGCGGGCCGTGGCGCTGGTGGACCGTATCGACTACCCCTTCGAGCGGTTCGGCGCCGCCGCCATGGCGCAGTGGCACGCGCTGCGGGTGCGCTGCCTGGACGACGAGGTGCGGCGGTTCCTCGCCGAACGCCCCGGCGGGACGGTGGTGGCGCTCGGCGAGGGCCTGGAGACGCAGTTCTGGCGGGTGGACGACGGCCGGGTGCGCTGGCTGACGGTCGATCTGCCGGAGACCGTCGCGGTCCGCAGGGCCCTGCTGCCCGACGACCCGCCGCGCCGTCGCAGCCTCGCCTGCTCCGCGCTGGACCTGCGCTGGATGGACGAGGTGGGGGCCGACGTGGCGGGCCGGGACGTGCTGGTCACCGCGCAGGGCCTGCTGATGTACCTGCCGGAGAAGGACGCCAAGGGCCTGATCGCGGCCTGCGCCGAGCGGTTCCCCGGCGGCCGTTTCCTGTTCGACGCCCTGCCGCGGGCGATGGTCGCCCGGAACCAGGCGGGCGCCATGGACCGGGGCGGGGACGTCGGGTACCGGGCGCCGCGCTGGCAGTGGGGCATGGACGTCAAGGAGTACCGCAAGGTCGCCGCCGCCTCGCCGCGCATCACCGAGGTCCGCAGCCTGCGCTTCCGCCGCGGGCGCGGCCTCTACGCGATCGCGCCGCTGTCCCATCGGATCCCCGGTGTGCGGTCGATGCGGATGTCGATCATCGCCGTCCGTTTCGGTGAGGCCCCTGGAACGGCGGAATAGCATGACGAGCGCGTGCCCGTGCGGCACGCCACCGGGTCCACGACGGACCCGGCGCCCCGCCTGATCCGTCGCCGGACCCACCGGCGCGGGATCGGCACGACCGCAGACATCGCATCGGCAAGAGAGACGAACAATTGACCTTTGATCCCCAGTCCTCCCTCGGTCCCGACTCCCCGCGGACGTATCGGGACAGCCTGCTGCCCGCCACCCGGCGGGCGTTGATGCACCGGGTCGCCGTCGGCCAGTCCGAGGGCCGCGCCCCCTCGCTCGTCGGGGCGGTGGTGCGCGGTGGCCGGCCGGTGTGGACCGGCTCGCAGAGCATGGTCGACGGGCACGCGCCGGACGCGGACACGCAGTACCGGATCGGCTCGATCACCAAGACCTTCGTCGCCGTGCTCGTGATGCGGCTGCGGGACGAGGGGCTGCTGGAGCTGACCGACCCGGTCGGACGTCATCTGCCCGTGGTGGACGGTGCGGCCGGGGTGACGATCGGTCAGCTGCTCGCGCACACCTCCGGTATCGCCTCCGAGACGCCCAGCCCGTGGTGGGAGCGCACGCCCGGCGAGCTGCGCCCGGAGATCGCCGACATCCTCGGCCCGGACCCGGCCAAGCTGCTGCCCGGTCGCCACTATCACTACTCCAACCCCGGATACGCGCTGCTGGGCGCCGTGGTGGAGCAGCTGCGCGGCAAGCCCTGGGGCGAGGTGCTGGCCGCCGAGGTGCTGGCACCGCTCGGCATGGACCGCACCACGCTGCTGCCCCAGGCGCCGTCCGCGGGCGGCTTCGCGGTGCACCCGTGGGCCGACGTGATGGTTCCCGAAGCGGTGCAGGAGACCGGGCGTATGGCGCCCGCCGGTCAGTTGTGGTCCACCGCCGCGGACCTGTCCCGCTGGGCGGGCTTCCTGGCGGCCGGTCAGGACGGGGTGCTGAGCGCGAGCACGGTGGAGGAGATGCGGCTGCCGGCCGCACCGCCGCAGGAGGTGGATCCGGACGGCGGATACGGGCTCGGCCTGCAGTTGCAGCGCCGGGGCGGTCGCCAACTGGTGGGGCACACCGGCTCGATGCCCGGGTTCGTGGCCGCGCTGTGGATCAGCGTGGCCGACGGGACGGGCGCGATCGCGCTGGCCAACTGCACCTCGGGCCCTGCCGTGGGCGGGGTCGCCGCGGATCTGCTGGCGATCACCGTCGACGCCGAGCCGGTCTTCCCCGCTCCCTGGCGTCCGGCCGAGGACGTCGATCCGGCGGTCCTGGAGCTGGCCGGCCCCTGGTACTGGGGCACCTCGGCGTTCGCCCTGCGGCTGCGGGCCGGGGGCGAGTTGCACCTCGCCCCGCTGACCGGCCAGGGCCGCGGATCGCGGTTCCACGTGGAACCGGACGGCACCTGGACCGGTCGCGAGGGCTACTACGCGGGCGAGACGCTGCGCGTGGTGCGCGCGGCCGACGGCTCGGTGAGCCATCTCGACCTGGGGTCCTTCGTGTTCACACGCGAGCCGTACGAGCCGTCGGCTCCGGTGCCGGGCGGCTTCCCGGGCTGGCACTGACCGGCTGAACCCGCGGCGCCGGCGTGGTCGCCGGCGCCGCCGCGGCCGGCGCCGCGCCGGTGGTGGCGCTGTCTGCCGGGGTGCCCTCCTGGGGCTGGCCGCCGCCGGGCCCGGCCGGGGTGCGGAGCAGCGCCGCGGCGATCACGGTGGCGGCGGCCAGCAGGCCGGCGGCGGCCAGGAAGGCCAGGTGGTAGCCGCTGGTCAGCGCCTGCGGAAGCGGGTCGCCCGCGGCCAGCCGATCGTCGGTGCGGGCGCCGGCCAATGAGGCCAGCACCGCCAGGCCGAGGGCGCCGCCGATCTGCTGGGCGGTGTTGAAGACGCCGGAGACCAGGCCGGAGTCGGCCGGGGTGGCGTCCGACATGCCGAGGGTCATCAGCGACGGCATGGCCAGGCCGAAGCTGACGCCGAACACCAGGATGGGCGGCAGCACGTCGGTGAGGTAGGAGGCGTGCGCGGACGGCGCCCTGGCCAGCAGCAGGAAGCCGGACGCGAACAGCGCGAGGCTCGGCAGCAGCACCGCCCGCTGCCCGAAGCGGGCACCCAGCCGGGCGGACAGCGCCAGCGACATCACGCCGATGACCACGCCGGTCGGTGCGATGGCCAGGCCGATCTCCAGCGGGTCGTAGCCCAGCACCCGCTGCAGGTAGAGGCTGATGAGGAACTGGAAGCCGAAGCCGCCCGCCACCATCAGCGCCTGGACGAGGTTGGCGCCGGACACGATCCGGGAGCGGAACAGCCGCAGCGGCATGAGGGGTTGGGCGGCTCGGGCCTGCCGCAGCAGGAACGCCGCGAGCAGGGCCAGGGACAGCGCGCCGGACACCGCGGTGGAGGTCGAGGTCCAGCCGTGGTCGGCGGTCCTGACGATGGTGGAGACGCCGAGCATCAAGGCGGCGGTGACCAGGACGGCGCCCGGTGCGTCGACGCCGCGCAGCGACCTCGGGGCGCTGCCGGCCGGGCGGTCGTCCGGCAGCAGGCGCAGGCTCAGCAGGGCGGCGGCGATGCCGATGGGCAGGTTCACGAAGAAGATCCAGTGCCAGTTGATGGCCTGGGTGAGGACGCCCCCGGCCAGCAGCCCGAGGACGCCGCCGGCGGACTGGGTGAAGCTGTAGACGCCCATCGCCCGGGCCCGGCCGCGGGGTTCGGGGTAGAGGGCGATCACCATGCCGAGCGCCACCGCGGAGACCATCGCCCCGGCGGCGCCCTGGACGAAGCGTGCGGCGATCAGCACGCCGGCCGAGTCGGCGATGCCGCACAGCAGCGAGGCGGCGCTGAAGGCGGTGAGTCCGGCGACGAGAATGCGGCGCCGGCCGAGCAGGTCGCCGAGGCGGCCGGTGAGCAGCAGCAGCCCGCCGAAGGCGATGAGGTAGGCGTTGACCACCCAGGCCAGGCCGGCCTGGGAGAAGCCCAGGTCGTGCTGGATGGACGGCAGGGCGACGTTCACGATCGTCCCGTCGAGGACGATCATCAGCGTGCCGGCGCTCAGCACGGCGAGGGCCGCTCCCGGTGAGCGGGTCCCGGCCGGTACGAGCGGCTCGGGGGAAGGCTGTGCCATGGGAAGTCGCCTCCAGGCGGGGTCGGAGTGGCAAGACCGACCGTAGCAGATGGTTTTGTTGAAGACTATCTTTTACGGCCTTACCTGGTCGGTGGAGGCGTGTCCCGGACCCGAAAATAGGTCCGCTGACGAACAATCCCGTAGTAGACCTATTTTGCTAGCCTGGAGACATGACCGCCCAGACCCCCGACCCCGTCGCCGTCGGCACCCCCGACCTGTCGTTCCTGCTGCAGCACACCGCCCATGTGCTCACCACGCAGATGACCGCCGCCCTGGCGGAGATCGGCATGTCCCCCCGCGCGCACTGCGTGCTCGCCCACGCCCTGCAGGCCGAGCGCACCCAGGCCCAGATCGCCGAGCTGTCCGACCTGGACAAGACGACGATGGTCGTCACCGTGGACATGCTGGAGCGGGCCGGGCTGGCCGAGCGGGTGCCCTCGCCGACCGACCGCAGGGCGCGGATCATCAAGGTGACCCCGCGCGGCGTGGAGACCGTCGCCGCAGGCCAGGCCATCGTCGACCGGGTCCACCGGGACGTGCTGGACGCCCTGCCCGAGAACGAGCAGGCGGTGTTCGTCTCGGCACTCAACCGGCTGGCCAGCGGGCACTGCGCGGTGCCGGTGGAGAGCCCCGAGGGCGTCCAGGGAGTGCGCCGGCCGCGTCAGGCCCGTACATGACCGGGAAGTGACAGGCCCGGCCCGCGCTCAGTCCCCGGCGGCCACCAGTTCGTGGACGAGGTCGTGCCGGATGCGGTGCGAGGGCACGCCGATCCGCACCAGGGTGTCGACCGTGCTGCGGATCATCCCGGGCGGCCCCGACAGGTAGGCGTCGTGGGTGTCCCACGGCCCGAACTCCTCGACGGCCTCCGGCAGCGGCCCGGACAGCGCGTCGTGTGGGGTGTCGCAGACCACCGTGCGCACCGAAAGCCACGGGTGTTTGGCCCTCAGGGCCAGCATGGTGTCCAGGTCGTACAGGTCGTGGTCGTGCCGGGCGCCGTAGAAGACGTCGACCGAGCGCCGGCCGCCGTGCTCGGCGACGTCCTCGACCAGCGCCTTGATGGGTGCGATGCCGGTACCGCCGCCCAGGCACAGCAGGCCGTTCTCGCTGCCGTGGTCCACGGTCATGCTGCCCGCCGGCGGGCCGAGCCGGATGACGTCCCCGGGCCCCGCCCGGTTGACCAGGGCGTTGCTCACCCAGCCGGCCGGGACGGCCCGGATGTGGAAGGTCAGCAGCCCGTCGTCCCGGGGCGCGGAGGCGAAGGAGTAGTGCCGCCAGACCCGCGGCCACCACGGCGTCTCGACCGAGGTGTACTGCCCGGCCAGGAAGGGGTACGCCTGGTCGGGCCGCACGGTCAGCACCGCGACATCCCTGGTTCGGCGCTCATGGGCGACGATCTCCGCATGCCACCAGGGCGGGGAGGTCTTCTCGTCTGCCGCCGCCGAGTCGATCATGATCTGCGAGATCGCGGTGTACGCCCGTACCCAGGCGGCCTCGGTCTGCGTGGTCCACACAGCGGACGCGTACCGGCTGAGGGCGCCGATCAGCGACTCGCCGACGGCGGGATAGTCCGGGGCCCGGGTGCCGTACTTGCGGTGGCCGCGGCCCAGCTGGGACAGGAACACGGTGAGCGCGTCCGGGTCGTCGATCCGTTCGGCCGCGCTGAGCAGGGCCTTGAACAGCCGGTCCCGCTGGGCCTCCATCGAGACCGGGAACAGGTCGCGCAGGTCCGGACGGCGCAGGAACAGCAGCGCGTAGAAGTACGAGGTCGCCTTGTCCGCGACAGGTGCGATCTCGTCCAAGGTGCGCCGGATCAGGAAGGCGTCCGGCGACGGCGGCTTGGCGTCCATGATGAGCCGAGCCTGGCACCAGAACCCACCGCTTCGTGTGAATAGGGCGAAGGTCGGCCCCTGCGACCGGGGCGGCGCGTAGGATCGTCGTCCTGGACTGTGCGGTCGACGCGATGTTCCACGTGGAACACGCACCGTGACCGGGATCCCGGTCGGTCTCCTCGGCCGCGGCCCCCAGGGCGTTCCCGGGCCGGTGGCCGGTCCGTCAGCCCAGATCCGGTCCCAGTAGGCCCAGTACGCCCTCGATGTTGGCGTCGAGGTAGTGCCGCAGCGTCAGCGGGACGATGTCCACCGAGGCCAGGCCCATCCTGCTGAACGGCACCCGCACCACCTCGTAGTCGCCGCAGGGCGCCTCGACCTCCGGGCCGTGCCGGCGGGCCGGGTCCATCGACTCCAGACGGCAGGCGAAGAAGTACTGCACCTTGACGCCGTGCGAGCCGTCCTCGGCGATGTGCTCGATGGTGTCGACGAACGCCGGGACGGCGTCGGTGATCTTGCCGCCCAGCTCCTCGTCGATCTCGCGGTGCAGCGCGGTGAGGACGTCGGCGTCGTCGTCCTCGACACCGCCGCCGGGGTCACCCAGTAGGGGGCGAGGCCGGGCTTGGTCCGCTTGATCAGGATCAGGTGGTCGCCGTCGAGGACGATCCCGCGGGCGGTGCGCTTGACCACCGGGCGAGTGGTGGGACTGGGGTGCGTGTCCGGAGGCATGCCTGAGATCTGCCGCGACGGACCCGGGGGCAAACGTGTCCGGAGCGCCCAATCACGGTGCCGCTGGTCGCGGCGGGCACCCGCGTAACGGAAGCCACCCGGTGTCACGGAACGGACCCGCCCGGGGCCGGACGGCCCTGGCAGCGGACCGGCCGCCGTCCGCGCCGGGCCCCCACCCGCCCGGCAGCGGAATCCGGCTCAGCCGGCGGCTTCGTCCAGGGCCCGCAGCACGTCGGCCACGATGTCCTCGGGGTCCTCGATGCCCACCGAGAAGCGGATGAAGCCGGGCGGCACCGCGTCCCCGCCCCAGCGCGCCCTGCGCTCGGCCGTGCACTGCACGCTGCCGAAGCTCGTCGCCTCGGCCGTCAGCCGCAGCGCGGCCAGGAAGCGCTCGGCGTGGGCCTGGTCGGGCAGGGTGAACGACACCACGCTCCCGAACCGGCGCATCTGCGCGGCCGCGACCTCGTGCGCCGGGTCGTCCGGCAGTCCCGGGTGGCGCACACCGCTGACCTCGGGCCGGTCCAGCAGCGCCTGCGCGAGCGCCAGCGCGTTGCCCGCCTGCCGGTCCACCCGCAGGGCGAGCGTCGCCAGCGAGCGGTGCGCCAGCCAGGCCTCCATCGGCCCCGGGATGGCACCGACGAGCTTGCGCCACTTGCGGACGCCGGCCGCGAGGCCCGCGTCCCGCGTGGTCACGTACCCCATCAGCAGGTCACCGTGGCCGGACAGCGCCTTGGTGCCGCTGGACACCGAGAAGTCTGCGCCGAGATCCAGCGGCCGCTGCCCGAGCGGGGTGGCCAGCGTGTTGTCCACGGCGACCAGCGCGCCCGCCGCGTGGGCGGCCTCCGCCAGCCGCCGGATGTCGCACACGTCCAGCCCCGGGTTGGACGGAGTCTCCAGCCACAGCAGCCGGGCGCCGCCCAGCGCCGCGAGCTGCGCGTCCCCCGCGGTCGGCGCGAGGCGCACCGCGATCCCGAAGGCTTCCAGGCGCTCCTGCAGCGCGCGGGTCGCCTGGTAGGAGTCGGACGGCAGTACCACCGTCTGGCCGGCCTGCACCTGCGACAGCACCACGGCGGCGATCGCCGCCATGCCCGAGGCGAAGGACAGCGTGGTCGCGGACGCGTCGCCCGGCGCCTCGAGCGCCGCGATCGCCTCCTCCAGCCGGTCCCACGTCGGGTTCTCGTCCCTGCCGTAGGTGTACGGGCCGGTGGCCTCGCCCGGCAGGTGGTAGTGCGAGACGAAGACCGGGCCCGGCAGGCTCGGCTCGTACGCGGCGGCCGGCGGGCGGCCCGCGTGCACGCTGCGGGTGCTGTCACCCGCACCGGCGGCGATCTCGTTGCCGACGTTCTCGACGTCGTGGTGTGTTCCCCCGGCAGCGGCGCTCACTCGTCGTCCGGGAGCACCACGTGCAGTGCCCAGGACACGATGCTGATGATCAGGCCGCCGAGGACCGCGGTCCAGAATCCGGACACGTGGAAGTCCAGGTCGAACTTGCCCGCCAGCCACGAGGTCAGCAGCAGCATCAGGGCGTTCACCACCAGGGTGATCAGGCCCAGGGTGAGGATGAACAGCGGGAAGGCCAGCACCTTGACGACCGGCTTGACCAGCCAGTTCACGACGCCGAAGACCAGGGCGACGAGTATCAGCGTCAGTGCCTTGTGCGCGGTGGAGCCACCGGAGAGCGTGATGTCCTTGAGTAGCCAGATGGCCACTGCCAGGGCCCCGGCGTTGGCCAGGGTCTTGACGATGAAATTCTTCATGGTGTGATCGTCGCAGAACCGATCACCAGGACAAGAGACCGGACAGAACCGTAGCTGTACCGCAGCCTGAGGAGTGGCAATGAAGGTGTTCCGGCTGGACGACCTGGACGCGGAGCGTGCCGCGAACCAGGGCGCCTACCTGCGATTCCTCAAGGAACGCACGATGTCGGCCGGGCTGTACGCGCTGCGCGCCGGGGAGAGCGACCCGCAGAAGCCGCACGACCAGGACGAGATCTACCTCGTGGTCAGCGGCCGGGCCTCGCTCACCGTGGGGGAGGAGACGACGTCGGTCGCCCGCGGCAGCGTGGTGTTCGTCCCGGCCCGCACGCCGCACCGCTTCCACCACATCAGCGAGGACCTCAGGGTCATGGTGGTGTTCTCGCCCCCGGAACCCTAGGGGAGCGTTCAGGGTCGGATCGGGACTCCGGGGCCTCCGCGGAGTGCCCGGATGGCCCTACTCTCGAAGTACCAGAACGCTACGGCAACCAAGGAGACTACGAGCGTCATGGACAATCTGCTGAAGAGCCTGCCCTGGTGGGTCAAGTGGATCGGCATCCCGGTCATCGCGCTGGTCGTCTTCGGCGGACTCGTCGCGAGCCTGATCAGCATCGTCGTCGGGCTGCTGTTCAAGGTCATCGTCTTCGTGATCCTGGTCGGCGCCCTGGTCTTCGTGGTGAAGCGCGTCACCTCGGGCGGCGGGTCCAAGCGGGACTGGTGACCCCGGTGGGCGCAGCCCGCACCAGCGGGCCGCTCACTTCGCACGGCGGCGGTGACTGCCGCCGCCGGAGCCCCTGGGGAGCCCCGCTCCCCGGCCCCCGGCCGACTGCCCCGGCACCGCGGCACCACCCGCAGGAGGGCGGCCGGCCGTCGCGTACCCGGCCCCGCCCGCCTCACCGCGGCCCCCACCCCCGTCGCCGCCCCGGTCGGCACTGACCACGAGGGCGGCGAGCGCCGTCGTCAGCGGTACCGAGGCCACCAGGCCGATGCTGCCGACCAGGGTCCTGACGATCTCCTCCGCGACCAGCTCGCTGCCCGCCACCTGCACCACCCCGCTGCGGGCGATCGAGAAGAGCAGCAGCAGCGGCAGCGCCGCACCCGCGTAGGCCATCACCAGGGTGTTGACCACCGAGGCGATGTGGTCCCGCCCGATCCGCATCCCGGCGCCGTACAGCTTGCGCCAGCCCGCGCCCGGATCGGCGTCCTTCAGCTCCCAGACCGCGGCGACCTGGGTCACCGTGACGTCGTCCAGCACCCCCAGCGAACCGATGATGATCCCCGCCAGCAGCACGCCCTTGATCTCGATGTGCGGGTACAGGGTGTGGATCACCCCGGTCTCGTCCGAGGTGTTGCCGGTCAGCCGGCTCCAGCCGATGAAGCCGGAGCCCAGCGCCCCGATCAGGAACAGCGAGCACAGCGTGCCCAGCACCGCGACCGAGGTGCGG
This sequence comes from Streptomyces sp. NPDC020917, assembly GCF_044333795.1. Taxonomy (NCBI): domain Bacteria; kingdom Bacillati; phylum Actinomycetota; class Actinomycetes; order Kitasatosporales; family Streptomycetaceae; genus Streptomyces; species Streptomyces sp. NPDC020917. Next base: position 247,783 of record NZ_JBIRRR010000002.1, read on the forward strand.
GCGTTCACGCCGTGGCACATGTACAGGGCGGCCAGCATGATGGCGCTGCCGCCCACCACCGCGACCAGCAGCGGATTGTCGCCGCGCAGGATCGCCGGGAGGATGAACAGCGTCAGCACCGCGAACGACACCGCGAGCGCGACCAGCGCCATCAGCCCGCGCAGCCGCCCCACGACGATCACCGCCAAGGCGAAGATGCCGGCCAGCAGCGCCAGCGGCACGCCGCGCTGGGCGTCGGTGACGGAGTAGCGCTGTCCCGGCTCGGCAGCGGGCGCGTACATCAGGACCACGCCCTCGCCCTTGGTGTAGCGGCGGGTCTGGTCCGGCTGCACGATCTCGGTGAAGCGCGTGCCCTTGTCCGGCCCGGACGTCACCTCGATCGTCGCCTTCTGGCACGCGTCGGAGGCCGGGCCGCCCGCCGACGACTGGTCGGGCAGGGCGTTCGCCGCGCGGCACGAGACGTCGGTCAGGGCGACGACCGTGCCCTTGCGGGTCTGCTGGTCGAACCCGACGCCGGTACGCGCGTGCCCGGGGGCGCCGCCCGGCCAGAGCACGACCAGGCCGACCAGCACCGCGGCGGCGAACGGCACGAGGACCGCGGCGATCACCTTGCGCAGGTGGCGGGAGACCGGCGGCACCGGACCGTGGCCGTGGCCGTGCGCGTGGCTGTGGCCGCCGCCGTGGTCGTGCGTCAGCTCGGGACCGCCGGGGGCCGGTTCGTGCCCGTGGTCGTGGGGGTGGCCGTGCGGGCCTGCAGAGGAGGAGTCCACGGGCAGATCATCGCAAGGGCCCCTGGTGTGTGTCCGCAGACGTTCGCTACCGTTGGGGCCACCTTTGCACACGCGGGAGCTCGGAGCACCGGGCTGAGAGGGCGCTGGATCGCGACAACGCGACGGCTGCGCCGACCGCCGAACCTGTTACCGGGTAATGCCGGCGTAGGGAGTAGGTCTGATGACCATGCAGGATGCGCGCACGCGTGAAATCGGCTGGCACAAGTCGTACCTCACCGGATCACGGACGGACCTGCGGGTTCCGGTCCGGCAAGTGCACCTGACCACCGGCCGCGACGTGACGCTGTACGACACGTCCGGCCCGTACACCGACCCGACCGTGGAGACCGACGTCCGCCGGGGGCTCGCCCCCCTCCGGGAGAACTGGATCGCCGGCCGCGGCGACACCGAGGAGTACTCCGGCCGGCCCGTCCGGCCCGAGGACGACGGCATCAAGCACACCGCGCCCCGCGGAGGACTGCGCAACCTCGACGCGGTCTTCCCCGGGCGCCCGCGGCTCCCCCGCCGCGGGCGGGACGGAGCGCACGTCACCCAACTGGCGTACGCCAGGCGCGGCCAGATCACCCCGGAGATGGAGTTCGTCGCCCTGCGCGAGAACGTCGCGCCCGAGGTCGTCCGCGACGAGATCGCCGCGGGACGCGCGGTGCTGCCGGCGAACGTCAACCACCCGGAGATCGAGCCGATGATCATCGGCAAGCGGTTCCTGGTGAAGGTCAACGCCAACATCGGCAACTCCGCGGTCACTTCCTCCATCGAGGAGGAGGTGGAGAAGATGACCTGGGCGACACGCTGGGGCGCGGACACGGTGATGGACCTGTCCACCGGACGCAACATCCACACCACCCGCGAGTGGGTGCTGCGCAACTCCCCCGTCCCCATCGGCACCGTCCCGCTCTACCAGGCGCTGGAGAAGGTCGACGGGCGCGCCGAGGAACTGAGCTGGGAGGTCTACAAGGACACCGTCATCGAGCAGGCCGAGCAGGGCGTCGACTACATGACGGTGCACGCCGGCGTGCTGCTGCGCTACGTGCCGCTGACCGCCCGCCGCAAGACCGGCATCGTCTCCCGCGGCGGTTCGATCATGGCCGCGTGGTGCCTGGCGCACCACAGGGAGTCCTTCCTGTACGAGCACTTCGAGGAGCTGTGCGAGATCCTCGCCGCCTACGACGTGACGTTCTCGCTCGGCGACGGCCTGCGGCCGGGGTCCATCGCGGACGCCAACGACGAGGCGCAGTTCGCCGAACTGCGCACGCTCGGCGAGCTCAACACCCTCGCCAAGCGGCACGACGTGCAGACCATGATCGAGGGCCCCGGCCATGTGCCGATGCACAAGATCAAGGAGAACATCGACCTCCAGCAGGAGATCTGCGAGGAGGCGCCGTTCTACACGCTCGGCCCGCTGACCACGGACATCGCGCCCGCCTACGACCACATCACCTCGGGCATCGGCGCGGCGATGATCGCCTGGTGGGGCACGGCGATGCTCTGCTACGTCACGCCCAAGGAGCACCTGGGGCTGCCGGACCGCGACGACGTGAAGACCGGTGTGATCACCTACAAGATCGCCGCCCACGCCGCCGACCTGGCCAAGGGCCACCCCGACGCCCAGGCATGGGACGACGCCCTGTCCGACGCGCGCTTCGAGTTCCGCTGGGAGGACCAGTTCAACCTGGCCCTCGACCCCGACACCGCGCGCGCCTTCCACGACGAGACGCTCCCCGCCGAGCCCGCCAAGACCGCCCACTTCTGCTCCATGTGCGGGCCCAAGTTCTGCTCGATGAAGATCTCGCAGGACATCCGCCGCACCCACGGCGCCACCCAGTCCGATGCCGATGCCGACGCCGAGATCGAGGCGGGCATGGCCGAGAAGTCCCGCGAGTTCGCCGCCTCCGGCAACCGCGTCTACCTCCCCCTGACCGACTGACTCCCTGACGCCCTACACCGACGGACCGTCACACCGCAGCTGTGCCCCGGGAGCCTCGCTCTCCGGGGCACAGCCATGCACAGGGCCGGCCGTGGGGTGCCAGGCCCAAGGTGGGGTCAGTTGACCGAGACGGGCGGGGGCCAGCCGACGGGGGCGAAGCTCTTCCACAGGCCCAGGTTGGCGGCGGAGGTGGCCGAGAGGGTGGTGGCGAGGTAGAAGCTGGTCTGGCCCGGCGGGTCGGTGCAGTCGAGGTTCTTGTGGAGCACGATGTCGACGCCGGTGTTGTTGTGCACCTGGCTCACCCCGACGGGGCCGAAGTTCTGGCAGTTGTTCTGGATGGGGCTGTTGATCTGGCGGACGAGGACCACGCCGCGGAAGCCCTGCACCGTACCGCCGGACGAGTCCGAGCAGGCCGCCGCGCCGAGGGCGAGCGGGACGATCGCGCACAGCACGGCAAGCGGACGACGGACACGCATGGGCCTCTCCCGTTCCGACCAGTCGCGGGACAACTGAACTGGGTCGGAACGAGTCAATCCGCCCGTGGCCGGGCCCGCGAGCCGGCAACGTCCAACCGGGGAGGCGCGCCCCCCGGCCGCCGGCTCCGGCGTCCGTCCGGGTGACTAGTCCGGCCGGCGGTCCGGGCCGCTGAAGTCCGGGCTGGTGAAGTCCGGCGAGGAGAAGCGCGGAGCGGCGGCGTGCGGGTCCTGCGGCGAGCTGAAGTCGGGGCGGGTGTAGCCGAGGCGGGGCATCCGGGGCGGCGATGCCGCGGCCGGCCCGGCGGGCGGGGCGGTGGCGGTGGCCGCGGTGGTGGCGTTCGCGGCCGCCTCGGCCAGGGCGTCGTCCAGGAAGGGCACCAGGCCCAGCGTCAGCAGCGCGTCGTGCCACTGCCGGCGGGCCTGCGCGACCTCGGGCGGCATGGCGTCGGGGGCGTCGTGTATCGCCGAGGAGCTGTTGCGCAGCGCGGTCAGCAGCAGCCCGACGCCGCCCAGCAGGACGGACGCGCCCATGAGGGCGGCGAAGAACCACCCGGCGGTGCGCAGCGGCGAGGCGATGCCCGGTTCGGGCGACACCGCGTGCAGGGCGTAGCCGATGAGCAGGAAGATCACGGCGGCGGCGCCGGCCAGCAGGGGCGTGAGGACGGCCATCACCGCGATCAGCCCGGCACCGGATCCGGCGCCCTCGGCGACGCCCATCGCCGCGTAGCCGAACGCCCTGTTGTCGCGGGCGCGCGCCGACGCCCGGTTCGCCTCACGGAACTCCGCACGCAGCGTGCGGTACGCGTCGTACTCCTCGGCGGCCGCCGTCCCGATGAGATCGGACGCGGCGAGCGCCATCGTGCGCAACTGCTCGGCGTTCAGCGGCGACCCGGATTCCGCGTCCATGTCGTCCAGGACGATGCGCAGTGCGTCGTCGAGGACATGCTCGAAATCCGAGCGGTCTTCGTTGAGCAGATGTGGAGCGCTGGTCATGTGCATCCCCCGATGCTCCGACTCTCCGTGCGCGGCTGGACGTTCCACGTGGAACCGTCTCGGCCCGCCGGATGCCAGGAGAGCGGTGTGCCCTACGGATACTGCCGATGGTAGGGCGGTACGTCAGGCCGTGACAGGGTGCAACCAGGAAATGTGGGAGTGGCGGAACCTGCCGGATCGCACGAGTGGTGTGGCAGATTCCGCCTTGTCTTCTGATGGATCGTCAGTTCTCAGCCGACCAGCGGAAGTTGGGCGACCAGCAGTCGGCCGTCCATGGTGACCCCGCCGTCCATGGCCACGGCCAGGTTCTCCGCGTAGACCATCGGCCCGTTCACCGTCTGGCCCCGCTCCTCGCTGTCGAGCGGGTGCTCCCCGCCGACCTCGCCGAGCAGATACGGAATCGGGCTGTGGCCGTGCACGACCCGCTTGCCGCCGTAGGTGCCGAGCAGTTCACGCGCCGCCTGGGCGCCGCCGTCGCCGCGGAAGGCGAATCGCTTGGTCAGCTTCCGGAACAGGTCCCAGCACTCGTCGGCGTCGCTGCGCTGCAGCACCCCGGTGATCGCGTCGTTCATCTCCTCGACGCTGCTGCCGTACTCCAGGTACGCGGTGGTGTCGGAGTGCACCAGCAGGTGGCCGTCCGTGACATGGGCGGCGTCCAGCCGGGAGATCCAGGTCAGGTGGCGGTCCTCCAGCCGCTCCATGTCGGACGGCTGTCCGCCGTTGAGCCGCCAGGCGGCGAGGAAGGACGCGGTGCCGCCGGTGGAGTTGACCGGGGTGTCGCCGAAGCGGTGGGCGCCGAGCAGCAGCAGCTCGTGGTTGCCCATCAGCGCGCGGCAGTAGCCGCCGGCGGCCGCGGCCTCGGCCGAGAGCTGCATGACGAGTTCGATGACGCCGATGCCGTCCGGGCCGCGGTCGGTGAAGTCGCCGAGGAACCACAGCCGGGCGCTGCCCGCGGACCAGTGCCCGTCCGCGTTGACCAGGCCGTTCTCCCGCAGGGCGGCCAGCAGTTCGCTGAGGTAGCCGTGCACGTCGCCGACGACGTACAGCGGTCCCGGGCGGTCGCCCTGATCGGGGGTCACGGTGATCACCGGCAGATCGCGGGCCGTCGGGGTGTAGTCCGGCGGGACCAGCGGGGTGTCGGGGCGGGTGGGCTCGTAACCGGCGGGCGCCGGCGGCGCGCTGGTGCCCGCGTCGTACGAGGGCACGGGCGGGGCCGCGGGGGCGCCGGGTCCGGGCGCACCGGTTCCCGGGGCAGGGCGGTCGTAGGCCGAACCGGGAGCCGGGTAGTCGTGTGCGTACCCGGCGGCCGCTTCGTAGCCGGGCGCCGTCCCGTAACCGGGCGCGGGCTCGGAACCGGGCTCGTACCCGGCACCGGGTTCGTACCCGTGACCTGCCCCCTGAGTCATCGACCCCTCCACGATCGCGCCGCCATCCGCCCATCATAGGAATGACGCTGGCGCGTTGTGACATACCCAGGCACCCGGGTTTTCCCAAGGTCCAGACAAACCACCCCGAATACCGCCCAGTACACCCTCCGGCGGTGCCCGGCACCGCCGTTCACTCGCCGCGCGAGGGCCCTCGGGGCGGGCTGACCGTCGTGCGGTGCGGCCGGCGCTGGGAGGAGGCCCGGATGATCAGCTCGGTGGGCATCACCTGCTGCACCGGGTGGGCGGGGCCGATTCCCTCGATCGCGTCGATGAGCAACTGCACGACAGCCGTGCCGATCCGGCGCGGCTGCAGGGACAGGGTGGTGATCGGCGGATCGGTGCCGGCGTAGCCGCCGCTCTCGCTGCAGCAGACCAGCAGCAGGTCGTCGGGGACGCGTAACCCGTAACGGCGGGCGGCGCCCAGCAGATCGGTGCCGTTGGGGTCGAACAGGCCGTAGACGGCGTCGGGTCGGTCGGGCCGCGCCAGTAAGCGGTCCGCGGCGACGGCGCCGGCGCACGGGTCGTGGGCGGGGTACGCCTCGTAGACCGGTTCCTGGCCCACGCGCGCGCACCAGTCCAGGTACGCGGTGGTGGACAGCCGGGTGTAGGTGTCGGTGCTGGTGCCGGTCAGCAGGCCGATCCGGCGGGCGCCGGCGGCGGCCAGGTGGTCGAGGATGCCGAGCACGGCGTTCTCGTGGTCGTTGTCGACCCAGGCGTGCACCGGCAGGCTGCCCACCGGCCGGCCGTCGCTGACCACCGGCACGCCCTGGCGGACGAGTTCGGTGACCACCGGGTCCTGGTCGGACGGGTCGATGACGACGGTGCCGTCCAGCGCGACGTTGCCCCACACGTCGTGGCGGGACGAGGCGGGCAGGATCACCAGGGCGTAGCCCCGGGCGAGCGCGGCCGAGGTGGCGGCGCGGGCCATCTCGGCGAAGTACGCGAACTCCGTGAAGGTGAACGGTTCTTCGCCGTAGGTCGTCACCGTCAGGCCGATCAGGCCGGAGCGGCCGGTGCGGAGGGTGCGGGCGGCGGCGGACGGGCGGTAGCCCAGCCGGTCGGCGACCTCACGCACATGGCGTCGGGTGGCGTCGGGCAGGCGGCCCTTGCCGTTGAGCGCGTCGGAGACCGTCGTGATCGAGACTCCGGCGGCAGCGGCGACATCCCTGATCCCCGCTCGCTCCAGCCGGCGTCCGATGGGCCGGCTCGCCTGGTGTTTCCCTGCTGCTGTCATGGCGTGCCGATACTAGGGCGGTAGGGGTCCCCCAAGCCTCCGGCTGCCCGATCGGGCGGGAGAACGGTTTCTGCAAGATCGAAGCCTGTATGCAAGGTGGAATATGCAGGCGGCAGGCCCGCGATACGGGGGATACGGGCCTGTTCTCGGCCCCGATGCGGCCATTGGCCCGGCGGCAGCCCGTCCGGCAACTCACTCCTACGGGGGATGCGCGCCACCGCGCACGCCACCCGAGCACGCGTCCCCAACGGGTGACCGGGGCATGGGTGCGCCCTGTGTCGGAGCGCACCCGGCCGACCATCTCCCCAGCCGAACGCCCGGCTCGTAGGGTGAGGCCATGACCACCCCCAAGCTGCGCGCGGAACTGGACGGCATCCCGACGTACAAGCCCGGGCGACCCCCGGCCACGGAGGAGGACGGCGCCTCCGCGGGCCCGGCCTTCAAGCTGTCCTCGAACGAGAACCCCTACCCTCCGCTGCCCGGGGTCCTTCAGGCGGCCACCGCCGCCGCGGGGTCCTTCAACCGCTACCCCGACATGGCCTGCGCGGCGCTCACCGCGGAGCTGGCGGAGCGCTTCGGCGTGCCCGCCGCGCACGTGGCGACCGGCACCGGCTCGGTGGGCGTGGCCCAGCAGCTGCTGCAGGCGACGTCCGGGCCGGGCGACGAGGTGATCTACGCCTGGCGCTCCTTCGAGGCCTACCCGATCATCACCCGGATCAGTGGCGCGGAGGCCGTGCAGGTGCCGCTGGACGCCGAGGAGCGGCACGACCTGGACGCGATGGCCGACGCGGTCACCGACCGGACCCGGCTGATCTTCGTCTGCAACCCCAACAACCCGACCGGCACCGTGGTGCGGCGGGCCGCCCTGGAGCGGTTCCTGGACCGGGTGCCGTCCGATGTGCTGGTCGTACTGGACGAGGCCTACCGGGAGTTCATCACCGACGACGAGGTGCCGGACGGCGTCGACGTCTACCGGGACCGCCCGAACGTGGCGGTGCTGCGCACCTTCTCCAAGGCGTACGGCCTGGCGGGGCTGCGGGTCGGTTTCGCGATCGCGCACGAGCCGGTGGCCGCCGCGCTGCGCAAGACCGCGGTCCCCTTCGGGGTGAGCCAGCTGGCCCAGGACGCCGCCGTGGCCAGCCTGCGCGCCGAGCCGGCCCTGCTGGAGCGGGTGGCCGCGCTGGTGGTGGAGCGGAACCGGGTCGTCGAGGCGCTGTCCGGCCAGGGCTGGACCGTGCCGGAGACCCAGGCCAACTTCGTCTGGCTGCGGCTGGGGGAGCGCACCATGGACTTCGCCGCGGCGTGCGAGCGGGCCGGGGTGACGGTCCGGCCGTTCGCCGGTGAGGGCGTGCGGATCACCGTCGGTGAGACCGAGGCGAACGCGATCATGCTGCGGACCGCGGAGGCGTTCCGCAAGGAGCTGTAGCCGCCGGCGGCCCTCCCCCAGGGCGTCGCTTGGCCCCGTTTTCCGCCTGTTTCAGGCCCTTGAGCCCCCTGACCCACCCCCGGTGTCAGGGGGCTTTTTGGCGTAGGCGATACTACCTTGTGAATGTATTCACGTTCACAAGCGAACGTGTCGTACCCATACGTCACGTCTTGTCTGGTGAACAGGGCGAATCACTCGCCGTCGCGGAAAGGGAGGCGAACCGTGCAGATCGCGCTGGGGACGCTGGACATCGCCCGATGGCAGTTCGGCATCACAACCGTCTACCACTTCCTCTTCGTGCCCCTGACGATCTCGCTGTCCGCGCTGACCGCGGCACTGCAGACCGCCTGGGTGCGGACCGGCAAGGACAAGTACCTCCAGGCCACCAAGTTCTGGGGCAAGCTGTTCCTGATCAACATCGCCATGGGCGTGGTCACCGGCATCGTCCAGGAGTTCCAGTTCGGCATGAACTGGTCGGACTACTCGCGCTTCGTCGGTGACATCTTCGGCGCCCCGCTGGCCTTCGAGGCGCTGATCGCGTTCTTCTTCGAGTCCACCTTCATCGGGCTGTGGATCTTCGGCTGGGACAAGCTGCCGAAGAAGATCCACCTGGCCTGCATCTGGATGGTGTCGCTCGGCACGCTGCTGTCGGCGTACTTCATCCTGGCGGCCAACTCCTGGATGCAGCACCCGGTGGGCTACCACTACAACCCCACGACCAAGCGCGCCGAACTCGACGACTTCCTCGCGGTGCTCACCCAGAACACCGCGCTCGCCCAGTTTTTCCACACTATGTCGGCCGCCTTCCTCACCGGCGCCGCGTTCATGATCGGCATCTGCGCCTACCACCTGGCACGCAAGAAGCACATCGCGGTGATGCGGTCCTCGCTGCGGATGGCGCTGGTGGTCGCGGTGGTCGCCGGAGCGCTGACCGCGATCAGCGGAGACACCCTGGGCAAGGTCATGTTCAAGCAGCAGCCGATGAAGATGGCCGCGGCCGAGGCGCTGTGGGACGGACAGAAGGGCGCGCCCTTCTCGATCTTCGCGGTCGGCAACGTCAACAAGGGCCACAACGAGGTGGCCATCGAGGTCCCCAACCTGCTCTCGTTCCTGGCCACCGATGACTTCACCTCCTACGTCGGCGGCATCAACGACGTGAACAAGGCCGAGCAGCAGAAGTACGGCCCGGGCGACTACCGGCCCAACATCCCGGTCGCCTACTGGGGCTTCCGCTGGATGATCGGCTTCGGCGCGGTCTCCATCGGGGTGGGCGCGGCCGGGCTGTGGCTGACCCGCAGGAAGTTCTGGCTGGCGCCCGAGTACCGCACCGGCGACGACGAGGTGCCGCATCTGATGCTCACCCGGGGGATCCGGATCAACGAGGGCCTGTCCCGCTGGTACTGGCGGATCGCCCTGCTGACCATGGTCTTCCCGCTGCTCGCCAACTCCTGGGGCTGGATCTTCACCGAGACCGGCCGCCAGCCGTGGGTGGTCTACGGCGTGCTGCGCACCCGGGACGCGGTCTCCCCCGGCGTCTCGGCCGGCGACATGCTCACCTCGGTAATCGTCCTCACGCTCCTGTACGCGGTGCTCGCCGTCATCGAGGTGCGCCTGCTGATCAAGGCGGTCAGGACCGGCCCACCTGAGCTGACCGACGACGACCGCCGCTCCCCCACCCGGATCGGCGGCGACCACGACGACGCCGACCGGCCGATGGCCTTCTCGTACTGAGCAGCTGAGGAGCGCGACATGCATCTGCACGACGTCTGGTTCGTCCTGATCGCCGTTCTGTGGACCGGCTACTTCTTCCTGGAGGGGTTCGACTTCGGGGTCGGCATCCTCACCAAGCTGCTCGCCCGCGACCGCGCCGAGCGCCGGGTGCTGATCAACACCATCGGCCCGGTCTGGGACGGCAACGAGGTGTGGCTGCTCACCGCGGGCGGCGCGACGTTCGCCGCCTTCCCCGAGTGGTACGCCACCCTCTTCTCCGGCTTCTACCTGCCGCTGCTGATCATCCTGGTCTGCCTGATCGTGCGCGGTGTGGCGTTCGAGTACCGCGCCAAGCAGCCGGGCGAGCGCTGGCAGCGCAACTGGGAGCACGCGGTGTTCTGGACCTCGCTGATCCCGGCGGTGCTGTGGGGCGTGGCCTTCGCCAACATCGTCCGCGGGGTGAAGATCGACGCGAACAAGGAGTACGTGGGCGGGTTCTTCGACCTGCTCAACGGCTACGCCCTGCTGGGCGGCCTGGTGACGCTGACCCTGTTCACCTTCCACGGTGCGGTGTTCGTGTCGCTGAAGACGGTCGGTCCGATCCGGGAGCGGGCGCGGACACTGGCCACCGTGGCCGGGCTGATCGCGGCCGCCGCGGCCGCCGTCTTCCTGGTGTGGACCCAGGTGCACTCCGGCGACCGGTGGAGCCTGGTGGCGCTGATCGTGGCCGTGGCCGCCCTGGCCGCAGCGATCGGCGCGAACCTGGCGGGGCGTGAGGGCTGGTCCTTCGCCTTCTCCGGGGTCGCGATCGCGGCCGCGATGGCGATGCTCTTCCTCGCGCTGTTCCCGAACGTGATGCCGTCCAGCCTCAACGCCGGCTGGTCGCTGACCGTCAGCAACGCCTCCGCCACCCCGTACACCCTGCGGATCATGACCTGGTGCGCCGGCATCGCGACCCCGCTGGTGCTGCTCTACCAGGGCTGGACCTACTGGGTGTTCCGCAAGCGGATCGGCACCCAGCACCTCGCGGAGGGCGCGCACTGATGGTGCGCGGCACCCGGTCGTCCTGCGCGGTCCGGATGTTCCACGTGGAACATCCGGACCCGCGTGAAAGGGGATGTTCCACGTGAAACCTGTCGATCCGCGTCTGGTCCGCCACGCCCGCGCGACGAGGGTGTTCCTCGCCGGTTCCGTGCTGCTCGGAGCCGCGGGTGCGGGACTGCTCATCGCCCAGGCCACGCTTATCGCCGATGTGGTGGTCGGCGGTTTCCAGCACGGGCAGGGGCTCGGCGCGCTGCGCGGCGACCTGCTGGCGCTGGCCGCCGTGTCGGCCGGGCGGGCGCTGGTCGCCTGGCTGACCGAGCTGTGCGCCTACCGGGCCGGGGCGGCCGTGAAGTCCGAGCTGCGCCGGCGGATGCTGGAGCACGCCACCTCCCTCGGCCCCGGCTGGCTCACCGGCCGCAGGAGCGGCGAGCTGACCACGCTCGCCACCCGCGGCATCGACGCCCTCGACGACTACTTCGCCCGCTACCTGCCGCAACTGGGGCTGGCCGTCGTGGTGCCCGCGGTCGTCCTGGCCAGGATCGCGACCGCGGACTGGATCTCCGCGGCGACCATCGCGGTCACCCTGCCCCTCATCCCACTGTTCATGGTGCTCGTCGGCTGGGCCACTCGGGAGCGGATGGACCGCCAGTGGCGGCTGCTCGCCCGGCTGTCCGGGCACTTCCTCGACGTCGTCGCGGGCCTGCCCACCCTCAAGGTGTTCGGCCGGGCCAAGGTGCAGGCCGACAACATCCGGGCGATCACCGCCGAGTACCGGCGGGCGACGCTGCGGACCCTGCGGATCGCCTTCCTGTCGTCGTTCGTGCTGGAACTGCTCGCGACGATCTCGGTGGCGCTGGTCGCCGTCGGCATCGGCATGCGGTTGGTGCACGGCGAACTGGACCTGCGGACCGGGCTGCTGGTGCTGGTGCTCGCCCCCGAGGCGTATCTGCCGCTGCGGCAGGTGGGCGCGCAGTACCACGCGGCGGCCGAGGGCCTGGCCGCGGCGGAGGAGGTCTTCGAGGTCCTGGAGGCCGAACCGACCCGCGCGGCGGGACGGCTGGCCGCACCGGACCTGCGCACGGCGACCATCAGCGTCGACGGCGTCGAGGTGCGGCACGACGGGGTGCTGGCGCCCACCAGTCTGGAGATCGCGCCCGGGGAGTTCCTGGCCGTCACCGGGCCGAGCGGAGTGGGCAAGTCCACGCTGCTCAGCGCCCTGCTGGGGTTCGCCGTGCCGTCGGCCGGGCGGATCCTGGTCGACGGGGTCGACCTGGCGTCGATCGACCAGGCGACCTGGCACGCCCAGATCGCCTGGGTGCCGCAGCGGCCGCACCTGTTCGCCGGCACCGTCGCCGAGAACGTCCGGCTGGGCCGGCCGCAGGCCACCGACGCCGAGGTGCGGTCCGCGCTGGCCGCGGCCGGCGTCGCGTCGTTCGCCGAGCCCGGCACCCTGCTGGGCGAGGACGGCGCCGGGCTCTCCGCCGGGCAGCGCCAGCGGCTCGCCCTGGCCCGGGCGTTCCTCGCCGACCGCCCGCTGCTTCTGCTGGACGAGCCGACCGCGCATCTCGACGGCGACACCGAGCAGGGGGTGATCGCGGCCCTGCGGGAACTGGCCCGCGGCCGGACCGTCGTGATGACGGCCCACCGCCCGGCCCTGCTCCCGCTGGCCGACCACGTCCACCCGCTGGCCTTCGCCGAGAAGGCGCCCGGCGAGCCCGCGGACGCCACCAGGGCAACGGGTGCGGTCGCGGCCGTGACGCCGGTCCCGCTCGCGAAGGCCGGAGTCGCCACCGGCGCCATGGAGCCCGCACTCCTGACCGCCGGCGAGCCCGCCCCCACGGCCTCGCCGCGCCTGCCCGCGCCCCGGGCCGCGGAACCCGCGGCATCGGCTGGGAGCGCCGGGGGACGTGCGTCGCGGGTGCGGGCGGCGCGGCTGACGGGCGGCACCGTCATCGGGCTGGTGCGGGCGCCGGGGTTCCTGCGCCGGGTCGCGGCCGCGGGCGCGCTCGGCGTGCTCGCGCTGGGCTGCGCGATCGGCCTGATGGGCACCTCCGGCTGGCTGATCAGCCGGGCCGCCCAGCAGCCGCCGGTGCTGTACCTGATGGTGGCGGTGACGGCGACCCGGGCCTTCGGTATCGGGCGGGCCGTCTTCCGCTACGCCGAGCGCCTGGTGGGGCACGACGCGGTGTTCCGGGCCCTGGCCGAGGTACGGGTGCGGGTGTTCCGCCGGCTGGAGCGGCTCGCGCCCGCCGGGCTCGGCGCCACCGGCCGCGGCGACCTGCTGTCGCGGCTGGTCGCGGACGTCGACGCGGTGCAGGACTGGTTCCTGCGCTGGCTGCTGCCCGCGCTGACCGCCGGGACGACTGCCCTGCTCGCGGCCGTGTTCACCGGCTGGCTGCTGCCGGAAGCCGGCCTGCTGCTCGGCGCGGGACTGCTGGTCGCCGGGTTGGCGGTGCCCGCACTGTCCGCCGCGGTCGCCCGCAGGACCGCGGGCCGTACCGCCCCGGTGCGCGGCGCGCTCTCGGCGCGGGTGCTGGCGCTGTTCACCGGCACCGCGGAGCTCACCGTCGCCGGCGCGCTGTCCGCCCGCCGGGAGCAGGCCGCCGGGACCGACCGCGAACTGCGCCGCATCGAGGCGCGGTCGGCGGCCGCGACCGCGCTCGGCGCCGGGCTGACCGCCCTGGTCACCGGCCTGACCGTGACCGCCTGCGCGGCGGTGGGCGTGCAGGCCGTCGCGGCCCACCGGGTGCACGGCGTGCTGCTGGCGGTGCTGGTGCTGACCCCGCTGGCGGCGTTCGAGGCGGTCGCCGGGATGCCGGCCGCCGTCCAGCAGCGGCAGCGCAGCCGCAGGGCGGCAGAGCGGGTGCGCGAGGTGCTGGACGCGCCCGTGCCGGTCCGGGAGCCGCAGGAGCCCGCCCAGGCCCCCGCGGCACCCTTCCCGCTGGTCCTGCGCGGCGTGACGGCCCGTCACCCGGGACAGGACGCACCGGCCGTCGCGGACCTGGACCTCACGCTCACCGAGGGCCGCAGGATCGCCGTGGTGGGCGCGTCGGGCGCGGGCAAGACCACGCTCGCGCACGTCCTGCTGCGTTTCCTGGACACCGAGGCCGGCGCCTACACGCTCGCCGGGCGGGACGCCCAGGGGTTCGAAGGCGACGACGTGCGGCGCCTGGTCGGCCTGTGCGCCCAGGACGCGCACGTCTTCGACAGCACCGTGCGGGAGAACCTGCGGCTGGCACGCCCCGGCGCGACGGACGAGGAGTTGACGGAGGCGCTGGCCGCGGCGCGGCTGGACGTCGACCTGGACCTGTCGGTCGGCGAGCACGGCGCCCGCCTCTCGGGGGGCATGCGGCAGCGCCTCGCCCTGGCCCGCGCCCTGCTGGCGGGCTTCCCCGTGCTGGTGCTGGACGAGCCCGCCGAGCACCTGGACCTGCCCACGGCCGACGCGCTGACCGCCGACCTGCTGGCCGCGACCCGGGACCGGACGACCGTGCTGATCACCCACCGCCTGGCCTGCCTGGCAGGCGGGGCCGTCGACGAGATCGTGGTGCTGGACGCCGGACGCGTCGTGCAGCGCGGCGGCTACGCCGAACTGGCCGCCGTGGACGGCCCGTTCCGCCGCACCCTGGAGCGCGAGCAGGCGTCGGAACCGGTGGCGGTGGCCGCGGCCGCCTGAGGCCGCGGGGGTTTCTCGACAGACGGCCGGGCCCGGGCGGCGATCCGGGCCCGGCCGCCCTGTCCCCTGCGGCGTCGTGGCCGCGCCTCTGACCGCGGCCGCCGTCTCACGGCCGCCCCGCGGCCTTGGCTGCGGCGTCCCCAGCAAGGTGCCGCTGCGCCGCGCAGGTGGTGAGCCTCAGCCCTGCCGCGCGGCGAGGATCCGCTCGATGACCTGGGCGACGCCGTCGTCCTCGTTGGACGCGGTGCGGTGCCGGGTCGCGGCCAGCACATGGGGATGGGCGTTGGCGACCGCGTAGGCGGTGCCGGCCCAGCTCAGCATGGCCAGGTCGTTGGGCATGTCCCCGAAGGCCACGACCTCCGCGGCGGTCACCCCTCGCTCCGCGCAGCACTTGGCGAGCGTCGTCGCCTTGCTGACGCCGGCACCGCTGATCTCGAGCAGCGCGGTCTCGCTGGAGCGGGTGATCTCGGCCTGGCGGCCGGCGACGGCCAGAGCGGTCGCGAGGAAGTCGTCCGGATCGAGGGACGGGTGCTTGGCCAGCAGCTTCAGAATGGGCTGGTCGCGGTTCTCCGCCAGCAGGGTCTCCAGGGGCGCACAGGCGCCGGGACCGTCCGGTTCTGCGGCCTCGTAGGCGGGCTCACGCCGGAAGACGCTGGCGCGCTCGACCGCGAACGCGGTTCCGGGCACGGCCTCGCGCAGTGCGTGCGCGACGGCGAGCGCGTCGGACTCCGGCAGCGGGAACGCCTCGATCAGCGTGCCGGCGCGCAGGTCGAAGACCGCGGCGCCGTTGCCGACGATGGCCATACCGTGGCTGGCGAGATGGTCGGAGACCACGCCCATCCAGCGGGCGGGGCGTCCGGTGACGAAGAAGACCTCGATCCCTGCCGCCTCTGCGGCGGCGAGTGCGGCTACCGTGCGCGGCGAGACGGTCTTGTCGTCCCGCAGCAGCGTGCCGTCCAGGTCGGTGGCGATCAGCCGCGGGGCGGGATCGTCGAGCGACTCGTGCGACTCCGGTGGTTCCGCGGCGGGTATGGCCGCGGGATTGTCGTTGTCCAGGGGCGGATCGGCCGGCTCGCTGGGCCCGGTGGGCTCGGTGGCTGAGGTCACGATCCCCATCCTCCCGCACTGCACCCCTGCCCCGCACAAAGGTGCGGGTTATGGCTCAAGAGAGCCGGGGAACCGCGGTCGGACGCATTCCGTCAGGTGCGCCTGGGGCGCTGCGCCGCCGAAAGTGCGGCGCGATCCGTTCAGCCGTGCAGGGCGGCGAGCCGGCGCGGGCCGGCGGCATTGCCCTTGTCCACGGAACGGCCGTCGTGCGACGGGGACTTCGCGGTGGCCGCCGCGCCGCCGCTGTTCCGGGTGCGCCGCGCGGAACGTCGTGCGGCCTCGCCGTCGTCCGGCGCGGGCACCGTCATCAGGCCGCCGTAGCCGTCGTCGGCCACCAGCGTGCCGGCGGGCAGACTGCGTCCTGCGGGGGTGGCTCCGTGCGCCTCTGCGCTGATCCGCTGCTTCATCGTGGGCGGCAGCAGGCAGTCGCGACTGCTCCGCACGGGTTCGTAGACCCGGGGCGCCGGCACGTGGCGGCCCTCCGGCTCGGGTGCCGAAGGGGAGCCCCCTGAGGAGCCGGCTCCCCTCGCCGCGGGCACGGCGGCCGCGGTGGCGACGGCGCCGGCCTCGGCACCGGCGGGGACCGGCGCCGGGGCGGCGGCCTGGGTACGGGTGGCGGGGGTGCGGAACCCCAGGGCGGCGATGCACTTGAGCAGGACGCTCAGCAGAGCGCCCCAGAACGTCCGGAAGGTAGCAGCCATGACCTGTCGACCTCTCGCTTCTCGTGAACCGGTGAACCGACTAGTCCGATCATGCGGAAGCCAGCACAGATTCCGAGGAGCCGCACCTTGAATCCGGCGATATTCACATCAACGCCACCCGAGTGGTGCAATCCAGGTGTTCCGGACGTCACCGTCCGAGGCTCGCCAGGCCCTTCGTGAGGTCGTCGCGGTTCATGGCCGGACGCAGGCTGACCTTCGCGCCGGCCTGGAAGAAGGGCTCCGCGACGGACGGCATCTGGCTGGAGTCGTCGAGGTCGATGACCAGCAGCGCGGTCCGCTCGCCCTCCCAGGCGGTGAAGTAGGCAGCCTCGGGCTTGAGTTCCTCGAGGATGCCCTCCATCGTCTTGCCCAGCGTCCCGTCCGTGATGAGCTGGTTGGTCTTCTCCGAGTCCATTTTCGCCGTCAGCAGCATGCGCATGACGCTCACCTTCCCGGTGACCCGCGTCCGGCGCCCCGGCGCCCTTGTGCGCACGACCGGCTCCGGACGCGCTCATCTTCCAATCTCCTCCGCGCCCGGACCGCCCGCAACCGCTCCCGGCGGGGCCGGCCCGCGGTCATGCCGGGAGCCGGGGCCCCGGATCGGGACCCCGGCTCCCGGGGGTACGCGTGCCGTGGCCCGGCCCCGCGCGCCGGTCAGCCGGCCGAGGCGAGGGAGACGACGGCGAAGACCCCGCCCTGCGGGTCCTGCAGGACGGCCATCCGGCCGATCTTCTCCATGTCGAAGGCGGGCGCGAGGACGTTCCCGCCGGAGCGCACCAGCGCGTCCACGGTGCTGTCGACGTCGTCGACGGAGAAGTTGACCAGCCAGTTCGGCGGGGTGCCCTCGGGCAGGTTCGCCATGCCCTGCACGCCGCCGATCGTCCGGCCCTTGACCTGGAAGCCGACGAACTCCGGAAGCTCCGGCATCGGACCGGAGTCCAGGCCCAGCGCGGCCTTGTAGAAGGCGCGGGCCCCGTCGACGTCCGGGGTCTGCAGCTGGTTCCAGACCAGGGCGCCCGGCTCGTTGACGATCTGCGCGCCGGCGAAGTCCTTCGCCTGCCACACGCCGAACACCGCGCCCTGCGGGTCGGCGGCGACCAGCATCCGGCCGATGGTGCCGACGTCCGCCACCGGGACGATCACCTTGCCCCCGTTGGCGTTGATCGCGGCCTGGGTCGCGTCGGCGTCGGCGCTGGTGAAGTACGTGGTCCAGGCCGGCGGCGGCGAGGGCTGGCCCTCCATCTCCGGGGTCTTCATGATCCCGGCGACCGCCTTGCCCCTGAGGGTGCACATCGAGTACCCGCCGAACTCCTCGGGCCCGACCTCGCCCTGCCAGCCGAGCAGGTCCCGGTAGAAGTCCAGCGCGGCCTGCTGGTTCGGGACCATCAGGTCGGTCCAGCACGGTGTGCCGGGTTCGTACGGGGTGGTGACTTCGGACATCTCGCATCTCCAAGCGGTGATCCGGATCAGGGCCGCCGGGTGCGGGCGCGTGCGGCCTGCCCGGGCCCCGCGGTGTCTGGGCTCCCTCCCCTTGTCCCCTCCCGTTCCCCTCTCTTTCCCGCCCCTCTCCACCTTGGCCGCGACCATCCGATCCCGCCATCCGGCGGCGGTCGTCCGGCGCGCGCCGCGGCACCGCCACAGAATGTGGCCGAGGAGAGGAGCGGCGTATGGACGGACGACAGGACGGACACGGAAGCGATCTCCGAGGGGGCCTTCGAGGCGGTCTGCGGGGTGGTGCGCCCGGTGTCGCGGGCACGGCTCCGGTGGTGGCCTTCGTACTGGCGCTGGCGGTGGCCCTGGGCGTCGCTGCCGGTGCCGCGGGCTGCAGCGGGACCGGGCGCAACGCGGCGAGCGGGCACTCCGGTGCCGGCGGTACGGGGACCGCCTTGAGCCCGTCCGCCACGGCCGTGCCGTCGGCAGCGGCCCTGAAGTCGGCGCTGCTGACCGCGCACGACCTCGGCCTGGGCACGACGATGAGCCCCACCAGCATCGGTGGCGCCTCCATCAAGGGCTGCGAGCCGCTGGCGGGGACGCTGAACGCGACGATGGCGGCGTCGTCCAGGCCCGGGCAGCAGGCCGCGTCGTCCGGGTTCTCCGGCGGCGGCACCGGCCCGTTCGTGGCCGAGGGGCTGACCACCAAGGCCCCGGACCTGATGGCCACCGACTACGCCAGGACGCGGGCGGCCCTGAGCGCCTGCCGCACCCTGACGCTGACGACCGGCGGCACGCACCTGAAGTTCTCGCTGACCCCGGTCGCGTTCGGCGGCCACGGCACCGCGGCCGCCCGGCTAGAGGCCAGCCTCCAGGGCTTCGGGGTCAAGGGCTACCTGGCGATGCAGCGGTTCGGCGCGGTCATGATCAGCTACTACTACTTCGAACTCGGCGGCGGCTCGTCGGACGTCGCGTCCTCCTACTACCGGCAGGCGGTCGCCAAGGCGGGCCGGGTCCTGTCCCTCCCGTCGAGCTGAGCCCGGAAGCGGGTCCCGGCCGCGCCGGGCGGCCGGCCCTTCAGGCCGGCCCTTCAGGGCCGGCCATCGACGGCGGCCGGTCAGGCCAGCTGGGCCGGGGCTTCGGCGGCGATCCGCTCGAAGGTCGCGTGGTCGTAGGCGAAGTCCGAGTCGGGGATCGGCCAGTGGATGACGAGTTCGTCGATGCCGGCCTCGGCGTGCCGTCCGGCGAAGTCGACGAACGCGTCGACAGAGGTGAACGGGGCGGCGTAGTCCGGGGTGAAGCCGGAGAGCAGGATCTTCGGGATGCCGCCGGGCTCGCGGCCCTCCGCGGCGAACGCCGCCGACACCCGCTTCACCTGGTCGCCGATGGCCGCCAGCGACTGCTCGGGGGTGCCCGTCTCGTACAGCTTGGGGTCGCCGGTGGTCACCCACGCCTGCCCGTACCGGGCGGCCAGCCGCATCCCGCGCGGACCGGTGGCGGCGACGGCGAACGGCAGGCGGGGCCGCTGCACGCAGCCCGGAACGGTCCGCGCCTCGGTCGCCGAGTAGTAGACGCCCTCGGACGTCACGTGCGGCTCGGAGAGCAGCCGGTCGAGCAGCGCGGTGAACTCCGCGAAGCGGTCCGCCCGCTCCTTCGGCGGCCACGGCTCCTGGCCGAGCACGGTCGCGTCGAACCCGGTGCCGCCGGCGCCGATGCCCAGCGTCACCCGGCCCGCGCTCACCTCGTCGAGCGTCATCAGTTCCTTGGCGAGGGTCACCGGGTGCCGGAAGTTGGGGGACGTCACCATCGTCCCGAGCCTGACGCGCTCGGTGACGCCGGCCGCGGCCGTCAGCGTCGGGAGCGCCCCGTACCAGGGCCCGTCCCTGAACGGCTCGCGCCACGACAGGTGGTCGTAGGTGTAGGCGGCGCCGAACCCCATCTCCTCGGCCCGCTTCCAGATGCCGCGCCCCTCGGCGGCCCAGCGGTAGATCGGCAGGATCACGGTGCTCAGACGCAGACTCATGCCGCCGAGCCTACGGTCACCCCGCTGACGGGTGCGGCCCGCGCCGAAAGGCGGGCTTTTCGCGGCGCTCTCTTCTATATCGCTGGGGAGTTATGTCCGGATTCGGGCCTAGAATCGTGGGGTGACTCCGCGGCGGAGCCGACAGGGCGGCGGTGGCCGAAGGAGGCCGGGTTGTGGAGACGAAGGCCAAGGCGGCGATCGCGGCCGGCTGCGCGATCGTGCTGGCGGGGGCCGGCGTGGGCATCGGCGCGCTGGCCGGCGGGAACGGCGGCGGAGGCGGCGGGGGAGGCGGCGGCACCGCGCGGCCCACGACGACCGCGAGCGGCGTCGACCCGCTGACCGGCCGGCCCGGAGCGGCCGGACCGCTGCTCGCGGTGAAGATCGACAACGTGGAACCGGCGCGGCCCGCGGTCGGCCTGGCGCAGGCCGACATCGTGTACGTCGAGCGGGTCGAGGGCGGCCTGAGCCGGTTCATGGCCGTGTACGGCGGCACGGACAAGCCGGCGGAGGTCGGCCCGGTGCGCAGCGCCCGCGAGACGGACCTGCAGGTGCTGTCCGCCTACGGCAAGCCGGCGTTCGCGTACAGCGGGGCGGTCAGCGGGTTCCTCAAGGTGCTGAAGGGGGCCGACGTGGTGAACGTCTCGCCCGCGCAGAAGCCGGGCTCGTACGTCCGCAGCAGCGACCGGTCCGCACCGCACAACCTGTTCGTGCGGACCGCGGGCCTCACCCAGGGCGCGTCGACGGCCAAGGACATCGGGCTGCGCTTCGGCGCCGTGCCGGCGGGCGGCACGGCGGCCGCGGTCACCAACACCGCGATGCCCGCGGCGTCGTTCCGCTTCACCTGGAACCCCGGCCCCGCGTCCTACACCGTGCTGATGGACGGCCGCGACACGGCTCCCGCGCACCCGCAGAACGTGATCATCCAGCACGTGGAGGTGACGAAGTCGCCCGGCGGGTTCGTCGACACCAACGGCGGCGGACGGGTCAGCGAGCCGTTCAGCCGGACGGTGGGCTCCGGCACGGGCACCGTGCTGCGCGACGGGAAGTCCTTCCCCGTCACCTGGACCCGCCCCACCCCCGCCTCCGGCACCACGTTCACCTACCAGGGCAAGCCCTTCCCCCTCCAGCCCGGCCAGACCTGGATCGTCCTCAACTGACCCCGTTCGGGCCGAAGCCCGGGCCGAAGTCCGGGCCGGTGGGCTCAGTGGTCGGCGAGGCCGGTCCAGGGCGGGGTGGCGGGGTCGTCGGACGGCGGGGCGCCGACGTTGGCGGCGAGGCGGGTGAGGAGGGTGTCCAGGGCGTCGCGCTCGGCCTCGGTGAGGCCGGCGTTGAGCCGGTGGTCGAAGTCGACGGCGGCGTCGCGCAGGCGGACGAACGCGGCCTCGCCCTCCTCGGTCAACTCGACGACGTGGACGCGGCGGTTGGCCTCGTCCCGGCGGCGGGTGATCAGGCCGCGGGCGTCCATCGCGTTGAGGTGGTGGGTCAGCGTGGCGTCGCGGACGCCGACCGCCGCGGCCAGTTCGCGCTGGTTCCCAGGGCGGCCGATCTTCAGGTTGAGCAGGATCAGCCACATCGGGAGCGAGCCGCCGGCCTCGTCGAGAGCCTCGTCGAAGGCGCGGCTCACCACGCGGGCGGTCCGGCCGAGCTGGAGCCCGGTGGGGGTCCTGAGCGGTTGCATACCAGGATCCTATCATCATCAGTAGATGTCTAAACGTTTGACTCCTCACCGTTCGATATCTAACGTTGATGTCAGTCGTACGGGAGGAGGCAGCCATGACTGCCACGCACTACCTGCGTCCGCCGTGGGCGGCGCGCGTGATCGGCGGGCGGATGGCCCGCTTGTTCAAACCGCAGGTCGTCAGCGTCCTGTCGGTGCCGGGGCGGACCACCGGCGCCTGGCGCTCCACCCCCGTGGCGGTGCTCGCGCACGACGGGCAGGAGTACCTGATGGCCGCCTACGGGGACACCGAGTGGTCGCGGAACCTGAGGGCCGCGGGCAACGGCCGGCTCACCCGGAAGGGCGCGGTCGAGGAGTTCACCGCGCAGGAGGTCCCGGTGGGGGAGCTGCCCGGCCTCGTGGAGGAGTACCTGCGGCAGTTCGGCGGGATGCCCAACGTCACCAGGACGTTCAAGGCGCTGCCCGACCCGGCCGACCACCCGGCTTTCCGCATCACCGTCACCGGCCGCAGGGCGAGGTGAGCGCGATGACGCCGAAGTCCACGCCGGCGGCACCGGCGAACGGCCTGCGGTCGCGGGTCGCCCTGGTCACGGGCAGCTCGCGCGGGATCGGCGCGGCCATCGCCGCGCGCTTCGCCCTGGCCGGGGCGCACGTCGTGGTGCACGGCCGCGACGCGGAGGCCGTCGAGGCGGTCCGCGCGCGCATCTCCTGGGACGGCGGGAAGGTAGACGCGGTCACCGCCGACCTGACGCGGTTCGACGAGGTCGAGGCGATGCGGGAGTACGTCGAGGCCGCCTGCGGACCGATCGACATCCTGGTGGCCAACGCCGGCGGCAACCCGGTGCCGCCCGGCCCGATCGAGCTGATCGACGAGCGGGACTGGCGGGCCGCGGTCGACACCAACCTCACGGCGACCTTCCTGACCGTCAAGAGCGTGCTGCCCGGCATGAAGGAACGCGGCCGCGGCAGCATCGTCACCGTCTCCTCGGCGGCCGCCCGCCGGCCCAACTCCCGCTCGCCGGTCGCCTACGCGGCGGCCAAGGCCGGCATCGAACTGTTCACCAAGGACCTCGCGGCTCAGGCGGGCCCGTCCGGAGTGCGGGCCAACTGCATCGCGCCCGAGACGATCATGACCGAGCGGAACCGGCGGAACATCCCCGAGGACATCCAGCGCTCGCTCACCGCCGACCACCCCCTCCGGCGCCTCGGCACCCCGGAGGACGTCGCCGAAGCCGCCCTCTACCTGGTGTCCGACACGGCCTCCTGGGTGACCGGGATCGTACTCGACGTCGCCGGCGGGGCGGTCATGGTCTGACCCCCGGGACGGCTGCGACCGGTGGCGCGCTCCCCTCGGCCGTTGGGCCCGAGCGCGCGTCCTCCGGTGCGGCCGGCCGGCCTCAGGGCCGGTGGCGGGCCCGGTGTCAGGGGCGGGCGGTGGCCTCGGCCTCCGCGGCGGCCAGCGCGTCCATCCGCCGGGCCGCGACCTCGCGGTCGGCCGCCGCGGCCACGAAGGCGGCGATCCGCTCGGGCCCGACCAGCCCGCGGACCGCGTCGACGGTCGCCGCGGGCAGGGCGACGGGAACGGCGACGGGGGCAGCGGGGAGCGCGTTCCCTTGGGCGTCTGCCGACCCCCTGCCCCCCGGGGCGCCGACCTGTGCCGCCTCCGCTGAAGCGCCGTCCGGGACCGCGTCCGGGAAACCGTCCGGCGCGGGCTCTGGTGGAACCTCGGGCGTCCCGTCCGAGCCGCGGCCCGTGGCGGCGACCGCCGCGGGCGCGGGCGCGGTCGCGGTCGCCGCCGCGTCGGCGGAGCGCGAGGGGAGCCGCGGCGTCAGGCCCGCGTCGTCGAGGTGGCGCCTGATGTGCTCGGTGGCCCGCATCCGCATGGCGCGGGCCAGCTCCGCGTCGACGGTCTGCTGGGCCAGCGGGCGCAGCCGCCGCACCAGGTCCGCCGCCTCCTCGACCTCCTCCTCGTTCGGCGGATGCTGGAGGAACCGCTGGAAGACGTACTCGGTGGTGAACTCCAGGAAGCGCTCCGAGATGTGCTCGACCTGCTCCCGCAGCTCGCGCAGATGGCCGGTGATCGCCGTGATCGGCACGCCCGCGGCGTGCAGTTCGACGGCGACGGCCAGCTCCTGAGGGCTGGGGACGAGGAACTCCCCGCCGGCGTCCGGCACCGGTTCCAGGATGCCGAGCTGCACGGCCTCCTCGATCGCCGACAGGTCGGTGATGCCGTGGAACGCGGCGGTCAGCTCCGCGAGCGTCATCCGCGCCGGCTGCTCGTCCGACCAGGGCCGGTCCACCTCCTCCACCAGCCCCAGGACGCCGCCCAGCCCGGTGCCCGCGTCCCAGGCGGCCAGCAGCTCCTTGATGCTGGCCAGGGTGTAGCCGCGTTCCAGCAGGTCGGCGATCTGGCGCAGCCGGGCCAGGTGCGCGTCCCCGTAGACGTTGGCCCGGCCCCGGCGCTCGGGTCTCGGCAGCAGCCCCCGGTCGATGTACGCCCGGATCGTGCGGACCGTCGTCCCGCTCAGGCGGGACAGGTCCTCGATCCGGTACGCGGGCTGCTCGGCGGCGGTGGTCACGCCCTCACTCCTCCGTGGTCCCTGCGGGGTCAGGAGGCTGCGGCGCGTCCGGCCGGACCGCCCGCGGCCGCCCGGGCGGCCGGGGACGCCGCGAGGTACTCGACGGCCTTGCGCAGCGATCCCTCCTGGGACGGATGGTACGACCGGCGCAGGTAGCGGGGCATCGCGGCGTTGAGCGACGCCCAGGACGGCAGCAGCCCGCGGCGCGCGGCGGACCGGTGGTCCTTGAGGCGGTAGCGGCCGGCGGCCAGTTGCGGGTCGTGGCGCAGCAGGAACCGGGCGCCGACGATCCACAGGTAGACCAGGGCCGGCCAGGCGAAGGCCATGCCCTCGGCCCGTCGCAGGTAGCGGACCGCTCCCTTGCCGCCGGCGTGCTGGAACATGTCGAAGGCGACCGCGCGGTGCTCGACCTCCTCGGCGCCGTGCCAGCGCAGCAGGTCCAGCATCACCTCGTCGGTGCCCGCCCCGTCCAGGGCCTCCGCGTCCAGCACCCAGGCGCCGAGGATCGCCGTGAAGTGCTCGATCGCGGCGATCAGCGACAGCCGGAAGCGCAGCCACTCGCGGCGGGGCACGGGTATGCCCAGCGGCGGCCGCTCGCCGAGCAGCACGTCGAACATCCACTCCACGTGCCGGGTGTAGGCGGCGGTGTCGAGGTTCTGCTCGGCGAGGTGCTCCAGCACGTAGGCGTGCTGGACGCTGTGGGTGGCCTCCTGGCCCATGAACCCCTTGACGTCCTTGAGCAGCCGCTCGTCGGTGACCAGGGGCAGCGCCTCCTTGAAGACCTTGACGAACCACCGCTCACCGGCGGGCAGCAGCAGGTGCAGCACGTTGATGACATGGGTGGCGGTCGGCTCGCCGGGGATCCAGTGCAGCGGTGTCTGCTTCCAGTCGAACGAGACCCGGCGCGGCTTGATCGCGTAACTCACGGGGGGTGCCTCCTTGCAGAGGGGGGACGAGGGGGGATCAGAGCGGGGGTTCGACACGGGCCAGCGCGCGCAGCGCCCCGGGGGACATCCGGGAGAGCAGCCGGATCCCGTGCGCCTCCGCGGTGACGGCGACCACCGCGGTGTCCTGCCGGACCGCGCGGACGACGGCCCGGGCGACCTTCTCCGGCGGGTAGTTGCGCAGCCGGTACAGCCGGGCGGACTTCGCCCTGCGGCGCTCCTGCTCCTCCTCGCTGACGCCGGCGTGCCGGGCGCTGCCGGTGATCGGGGTGTTGACCAGACCGGGGCACAGGGCGGTCACGCCGATGCCGTGCGGGGCGAGTTCGGCGCGCAGGCACTCGCTGAGCATCAGCACCGCCGCCTTGGAGGTGCTGTACGCGGGCAGCGCCTTGGAGGGCTGGAAGGCCGCCGCGGACGCGGTGTTGACGATGTGCCCGCCCTGGCCGCGCTCCACCATCAGGCGCCCGAAGACGCGGCAGCCGTGGATGACGCCCCACAGGTTGACGTCGAGGACCTGCTTCCAGTCCTCGACCGTGGTGTCGAGGAAACGGCCGGCCAGGCCGATGCCGGCGTTGTTGACCACCACGTCGGGGACGCCGTGGGCCGCGAGGGTGCGTGCGGCCAGCTTCTCCATCGCCTCGCCGTCGGAGACGTCGACGGCCTCGGCCCAGGCGCCGGCCGCCCCCGCGGCCCGCGCGGACTCGGCGGTGCGCGCGGCCCCTTCGGCGTCCCGGTCGACGGCGACCACCCGCGCGCCCGCCTGGGCGAAGGCCAGCGCGGTGGACCGCCCGATGCCGCTCGCCGCGCCGGTGACCAGCACCAGTTGCCCGGCGAACCGCTCCCGGGCCGCGGGCAGCGCCCTGCCGAGCACGTCCCCGCTCTTGCGCGGGGACCGGCCGCCGCGCAGGACCCCGCCCCGGCGCGAACGCCCGCTCGCGCGGGGGCCCTTGCCGCTGCCGCCGTCGCTGCTGATCCCGGTCCCGGTCTCGTCCGCAGCCCCGCTCGTGCCGTCGGCTCCCGGCCCCGCCGCTCCCGGCGGCGTCTCCCCGTTCTCGACCCGGTTCACGAAGTCGGTGATCCAGCGGGCCAGTTGGTCCGGCCGGGAGCGCGGCACCCAGTGCTTGGCCGCCAGGGTGCGCCGTGTCAGGTCGGGTACCCAGGTGTCGAGGTCGTCGTAGAGCCGCTCGGACAGGAAGGCGTCGCCGGTCGGCGTGATCAGCTGCACGGGGACGTGCGCGAAGGCGTCGTCCCGCGGACTGCCCAGCCGCTTGCGGACGTTGTCGCGGTAGAGCCAGGCGCCGTGGGCCGCGTCGTCCCCCAGGGAGGCGGTGGGATAGCCGTCGGAGGGCAGCTTCTCCACGCGGGCCAGCAGCTTGGGCCACTGCCGGCCGAGCACGCCGCGCCATGCCAGTTCGGGCAGCACCGGGGTGTGCAGCGCGTAGACGTACCAGGACTTGGCGCCCTGGCCGAGCACCTGGGCCGCCCGCCGCGGGGTGGGGCGGCGGACCCGGCGGCGGATCCAGTGGCCGAAGTGGTCGAGGCAGGGGCCGGAGATCGAGGTGAAGGAGGCGAGCCTGCCCCCGGTGGCGGGCACCGTGGCGAACTCCCAGCCCTGCACCGAGCCCCAGTCGTGGCCGACAACGTGCACCGCCCGGTCCAGGCTGACGGCCGCCGCGACCGCGAGGAAGTCCTCGGTCAGCTTCTCCAGGGTGAAGCCGCCCCGCAGCGGTGCGGGCGCGTCCGACCTGCCGTGCCCGCGTACGTCGTAGAGGACCACGTGGAAGCGGGGGGCCAGCCGGCGGGCGACGTCGGACCACACCTCCTTGCTGTCCGGGTAGCCGTGCAGCAGTACGACGGTGGGCAGTTCCGCGTCCCCGTACTCGGCCACGCACAGCCGCACCCCGCCGGCGCCGGCCACGAAGTGCTCCCGCGCCGCCTCGGCCACCTCCGCCGCAGCACCCGAACCGTCCGCACCGCCCCCGTCGTTCAGGCCGTCCGCGCCGTCGTTCCCACGCGTGCCGTCCACGTCCCTCACCCGCCCTCAAGCGCTCCCCGACGATGACACGAATCAATGTGACAGCCGTCGATGGGAGGGTCAAGACCCCCTCCCGGCCTGTGGAAAACCCCTGGACGCCGGCCCGTCCGGTCCGCCGTCCCCGCCCGGACCGTCCCCGGACAGCCCCCGGACCGCCCCTTCGTCCCCGGCCACCCGGCCACCCGGCCCGGCCGTCCGGCCGACCGCCCCCGGCCGATCGGCCACCGACCCTGACCTGCGCTCCTCCTCCGGGGGAGGGACCCCTACGGGACCATCAGCCCGCAGGACTAGGAGAAATAGAGACTCCTGACGGACGCTCCCGTGTGGCGCACACCACTACGGTCGTCCCGTGACTGTGATCGCTACCGAAAGCCTGAGCAAGCGGTACCCGCGGGTGACCGCCCTCGACCGGCTGACCGTGGACGTCACCCCCGGCGTGACCGGGCTGGTGGGGGCCAACGGGGCCGGCAAGTCGACCCTGATCAAGATCCTGCTGGGGCTGTCCCCGGCGACCGAGGGTCGCGCCCGCGTGCTCGGACTCGACGTGGCGACCGACGGCGCCGAGATCCGCGGCCTGGTCGGCTACATGCCCGAGCACGACTGCCTGCCGCCGGACGTGTCGGCGACCGAGTTCGTCGTGCACATGGCCCGGATGTCGGGGCTGCCGCCGACCGCGGCGCGCGAGCGCACCGCCGACACCCTGCGGCACGTCGGCCTCTACGAGGAGCGGTACCGCCCGATGGGCGGCTACTCCACCGGCATGAAGCAGCGCGTCAAGCTCGCCCAGGCGCTGGTGCACGACCCGAAGCTGGTGCTGCTGGACGAGCCGACGAACGGCCTGGACCCGTCCGGCCGGGACGAGATGCTCGGCCTGATCCGCCGCGTGCACACCGACTTCGGCATCTCGGTGCTGGTCACCTCGCACCTGCTCGGCGAGCTGGAGCGCACCAGCGACCACATCGTCGTCATCGACGGCGGGAAGCTGCTGCGGGCCTCGTCCACCAGCGACTTCACCCAGGCCACCGCCTCGGTCGCGGTCGAGGTCACCGACCGCGAGCAGGACCTGCTGGCGATGCTCGGCGCCGCCGGGCTGACCGTCCAGGCCAGCGGCCATCTGCTGCTGGTCGACATCGCGGACGACGAGAGCTACGACCTGGTGCGCGACGCGGTCGCGCAACTGGGCGTCGGCCTGGTGCGCATGGAGCAGCGCCGCCACCGCATCGCCGAACTGTTCACCGACGACACCGAGCACACCGAGCACACCGGCCACCCCGACCACAGCGGCGCAGCAGACGCCGCCCCGGCCACGCCCGGAACGAGCCAGGAAGGAGACGGCCGTGACGCAGCCTGACGTGGCAGCAGTCCCGGGTCCGCCGTCCGCGGCCCCCGCGGCGTCGCCCACCGACGTCATCCACAACATCGGCTACCGCAAGTACGAGGGGCCGCGGCTGGGCCGGGCCTACGCCCGCCAGTCCCTGTTCAGCCAGAGCCTGCGCGGTGCCTACGGGCTGGGCCGCAGCGCCAAGTCCAAGGTGCTGCCGATGATCCTGCTGGGCGCGATGTGCGCGCCCGCGCTGATCATGGTGGCCGTGGCGATCTTCACCCACATGAACAAGCTGCCGGTGGCGTACACCCGCTACGCGGTGCTGCTCCAGGCGGTGATCACGCTGTTCGTGGCCTCGCAGGCACCGCAGTCGGTCTCGCGGGACCTGCGGTTCAAGACCACTCCGCTGTACTTCTCGCGGCCGATCGAGCGCATCGACTACGTGCTCGCGAAGTTCGCGGCGCTGGCCACCGCGCTGTTCCTGCTGACCGCGGTGCCGCTCCTCATCCTCTACATCGGCGCGCTGCTCGCGAAGCTCGACTTCGGCGACCAGACCGCCGGGTTTGCGAAGGGCCTGGTGTCCGTAGTCCTGCTCTCCCTGCTGTTCGCGGGGATCGGCCTGGTGATCGCCGCCGTCACCCCGCGGCGCGGGTTCGGCGTGGCCGCGGTCATCGCCCTGTTCGTCATCTCCTACGGCGCGGTCTCCAGCGTCCAGGGCGTCGCCGCCAGCCAGGAGAAGTACCACGTGATCGGCTGGCTCGGCGTGTTCTCGCCGATCACCCTGATCGACGGCTTCCAGACCTGGTTCCTCGGCGCGCGCTCGGCCTTCCCCGAGGCGGCGGGGCCGCCCGACATGGCCGCGGGGCTGGTGTACCTGCTGGTCGTCCTCGGTGTCATCGCCGCCTGCTTCGGGCTGCTGATGCGCCGCTACCGGAAGGTGGGCATGGCGTGACGACCATCGGCATCGACAAGGCGTCGCGCTGGTTCGGCAACGTGGTGGCGGTCAACGACATCACCATGTCCATCGGGCCCGGCGTGACCGGGCTGCTGGGACCGAACGGGGCGGGCAAGTCCACCCTGATCAACATGATGGCCGGGTTCCTGGCGCCCTCCACCGGCGCGGTCACCCTCGACGGCGTGCCCATCTGGCGCAACGAGCAGGCGTACCGGCAGATCGGCATCGTCCCCGAGCGGGAGGCGATGTACGACTTCCTGACCGCCCGCGAGTTCGTCGTCGCCAACGCCGAGCTGCACGGCCTGCCCGACCCGGGCGCCGCGGCGCAGAAGGCGCTGGCCACGGTCGAGATGGAGTACGCGCAGGACCGGCGGATCGAGACCTACAGCAAGGGCATGCGGCAGCGCGCCAAGATGGCGTCGGCGCTGGTGCACGAGCCGTCGGTGCTGCTGCTCGACGAGCCGTTCAACGGCATGGACCCGCGCCAGCGGCTGCACCTGATGGAGCTGCTGCGGCAGATGGGCGCCGAGGGCCGCACCGTGCTGTTCTCCTCGCACATCCTGGAGGAGGTCGAGCAGCTCGCCCACCACATCGAGGTGGTGGTGGCCGGGCGGCACGCCGCGTCGGGCGACTTCCGCAAGATCCGCCGGCTGATGACCGACCGCCCGCACCGCTACCTGGTCCGGTCCAGCGACGACCGGCAGCTGGCGTCGGTGCTCATCGCGCACGCCTCGACGGCCGGCATCGAGCTGGACTGGTCGGAGAAGGCGCTGCGGATCCAGGCGGTCGACTTCGCGGCCTTCACCGAGTTCCTGCCCCGGATCGCCCGCGACCACGGCATCCGGCTCTTCACGGTCTCGCCGTCCGACGAGTCCCTGGAGAGCGTCTTCTCCTACCTGGTCACGGCGTAAGGAGCCGCGCGCATGTCCACCACCGCTGCCGGCCCCGCCGGACCCCGTACCCAGGCCGTGCCCCCGGTGCAGGCCGGGATCTACCACCCGACCGTGGCCCGGCTCACCTACCGCGGGCTGCTCGGCCGCCGCCGCGCCATGCTGCTGCTCGCGCTGCCGCTGCTGCTGCTGATCATCGTCAGCGCGGTGCGCGCCCTGGCCGGCCAGGACGACAACACCACCGCCAACCTGCTGCAGGGCTTCGCGCTCAGCGCGATGGTGCCGCTGATCGGCGTGATCGCCGGCACCGGCGCTATCGGCCCGGAGATCGACGACGGCGCGATCGTCTACCTGCTGGCCAAGCCGATCAAGCGGTCCACCATCGTCGCCACCAAGCTGCTGGTGGCGATCGGGGTGAGCGTCGCGTTCTGTGCGATCCCCACGCTGGTGGCCGGGTTCGTGCTCAACGGCAACGGGCAGCACCTGGCGGTGGCCTTCGCCGTCGCGGCGGCCGTGGCGTCCGTGGCCTACTCGGCGATCTTCCTGATGCTGGGCGTGCTCACCCGGCACGCGGTGGTCGTCGGCCTGGTCTACGCGCTGGTGTGGGAGGGCGTCATCGGCAACGTGGTGCCCGGCGCCCGCACCCTGAGCGTCCAGCAGTGGTCGCTGTCGATCGCCCAGCGCCTGAGCGTGGACTCGGCGGTCACCGCGGACGTCTCGCTGACCACCGGGGTGGTGCTGCTGGTGCTGGTCACCGCGGCGGCCACCTGGTTCGCGGCCCGCAAGCTGCGCACGCTCAAGCTCGCCGGGGAGGAGTGAGCGGGCCTGCCGAGCTGAGGTGCGCGAGCCCGCCGGGGAGGTGCGGCCGGACTCCCCGGGGTGGCGGTAGGCGGCCCGTTCACCCGGAAGGAGCAGTGAACCCGCGGGAGTGTGTCCACCCAGCGGGTTCACAGGCTGCCGGTTAAGACTGGAGCGTGGCCCCAGAAGTCCCGGAGACCTCCCCCGCCGCGCCGGGCCGTACGCTTCCCCGGGCGGCCCTCGTACAGCGCCGCGTCACGCCCGGCCGGGTGTTCCGTGCGGCCGCGGACCGGGTCCGCTCGACGCCCGGCACCCACACCTGGCTGCTGGTCCTGGCCGTCACCAGCGCCGTGGCGGCCGGCCTGTCGCCGCGCCTGCGCTCGTACCTGCTGCACCACGTCAGCACCAACCTCGTGCAGCTGCACACTCACCCGGTCCGCGTACTGTTCGCCAGCGCGTTCTGGATCGAGACGCCGTCCGCGCTGCTGTTCTACGCCGTCCTGTTCGAGCTGGTGCACGCCACCGCGGAACGCTGGCTGGGCACCGCCCGCTGGCTGCTGGTCGCGGCCATCGCACACATCGGAGCCACCCTGGTCAGCCAGAAGGCGGTGTTCTTCGGGATCCGCGACGCCCGCCTGCCGCGCTCGCTCGCGCACACCATCGACATAGGCGTCAGCTACGGGCTGGCCGGGGTCGTGGGCGTGCTCGCCTACCGGGTGCCGTGGCCCTGGCGCTGGGGGTATCTGGCGGGTGTGCTGGCGTTCTTCACCTATCCGGTGCTGAACCGGGGCACGTTCACCGACCTCGGCCACCTCACGGCGGTCCTGATCGGCCTGTGCTGCTACGCCTTCACTCCACCGGGCCGAAAAGCCGCGTCAGCACCGCCGCGATCCCGTCCTCGTCGTTCGACGCGGTGATCTCGTCGGCGACCGCCTTCAGCTCGGGGTGCGCGTTGGCCATGGCCACGCCGTACCCGGCCCAGCCGAACATGGGCACGTCGTTGGGCATGTCGCCGAAGGCGATGGTCTCGGCGGCCGTGACGCCCAGGCGGCGGGCGGCCAGCGACAGCCCGGTGGCCTTCGTCAGGCCCAGCGGCAGCAGCTCGACGATGCCCTCGCCGGCCATGGTCACCCCGACGAGGTCGCCGGCCACGGCCTGCGCGGCCTGCGCCAGACCGTCGTCGCCGAGGCCGTGGTGCTGGATGTAGAGCTTGTTGATCGGCTCGGCCCACAGCTCGGTGGTGTCGGTCATGTGGATGACCGGGAGCTCCGGGTGGAAGACGTACCCCTCGCCGACCAGCACCTCGCCCGCCAGCCCGTCCCGGCTGGCGGCTATCGCGACCGGGCCCACCTCGGCCTCGATCTTGGCGAGCGCCAGCCCGGCCAGCTGCCGGTCCAGCGTCACCGAGGTGAGCAGGCGGTGCGTGCCCGCGTCGTAGACCTGCGCGCCCTGGCCGCACACCGCGAGCCCCTGGTAGCCGAGGTCGTCCAGCACATGGCGGGTCCAG
This sequence comes from Streptomyces sp. NPDC020917, assembly GCF_044333795.1. Taxonomy (NCBI): domain Bacteria; kingdom Bacillati; phylum Actinomycetota; class Actinomycetes; order Kitasatosporales; family Streptomycetaceae; genus Streptomyces; species Streptomyces sp. NPDC020917. The sequence goes on from NZ_JBIRRR010000002.1 coordinate 280,456, forward strand.
GGCACCGAGCGGCCGGTGACGATGATGTGCGCCGCGCCCGCCGCCACCACGGCGGCGAGCGCGTCACGCGAGGCCTGCGAGACGGTGTTGTCGCTGCGCAGCAGCGTGCCGTCCAGGTCGGTGGCGACCAGCCGGTACGGCAGCGGGCGGTCCGGCGCGATGCCGGGCCGCCGGGCCGCGGACCCTGCGGGGGCGCTCACTTGGCCGAGGCGGCGGAGAGCGGCTCCAGGACCTCGCGGCCGCCGAGGTACGGCCGCAGGATCTCCGGCACCCGGACCGAGCCGTCGGCCTGCTGGTGGTTCTCCAGCACCGCCACGATCGTCCGGGTCACCGCGCACAGCGTGCCGTTGAGCGTGGCCAGCGGCCGGGTGCCCTCGGCGTCGCGGGCCCGGATGTTGAGCCGCCGGGCCTGGAACGAGTCGGTGTTGGAGGTCGACGTCAGCTCGCGGTACTTGCCCTGCGTGGGGATCCACGCCTCGCAGTCGAACTTCCGCGACGCGGACGCGCCGAGGTCGCCGGACGCCAGCTCGACCACCTGGAACGGCAGCTCCAGCGCGCTGAGCCACTGCTTCTCCCAGGCCAGCAGCCGCTGGTGCTCGGCCTCGGCCTCCTCTGGCGTGGTGAAGACGAACATCTCCACCTTGTCGAACTGGTGGACCCGGAAGATGCCGCGGGTGTCCTTGCCGTACGAGCCGGCCTCGCGCCGGTAGCAGGAGGAGAAGCCCGCGTAGCGCAGCGGCAGCCGGCCCGCGTCGAGGATCTCGTCCATGTGGTAGGCGGCCAGCGGGACCTCGGAGGTGCCGACCAGGTAGAGGTCGTCCTTCTCCAGCCGGTAGACGTCGTCCTCGACCTGGCCGAGGTAGCCGGTGCCGGCCATCGCCGCGGGCTTGACCAGATTGGGGGTGAGCATCGGCGTGAAGCCGGCCGCGGTCGCCTGCGAGATGGCGGCCTGGACCAGCGCGAACTCCAGCAGGGCGCCGACGCCGGTCAGGTAGTAGAACCGGGAGCCGGAGACCTTGGCGCCGCGCTCGGTGTCGATGGCGCCGAGCAGCTCGCCGAGCTCCAGGTGGTCGCGCGGGGTGAAGCCCTCGGCGGCGAAGTCGCGCGGCGTGCCGTGCTGCTCCAGGACGACGAAGTCCTCCTCGCCGCCGACCGGCGCGTCCGGGTGGACCAGGTTGCCGATCTGCAGCAGCAGCCGCTGCGCCTCGTCGGCCGCCTCCTGCTGCTCGGCGTCGGCGGCCTTGACCGCGTCGGCCAGCTCCTTGGTGCGCCGCAGCAGCTCGGCCTTCTCCTCGCCCTGCGCCTTGGGGATCAGCTTGCCGAGCTGCTTCTGCTCGGCGCGCAGCTGGTCGAAGCGGGTACCGGAGGACCTGCGCCGCTCGTCGGCGGAGAGGAGGGAGTCGACGAGCGCGACGTCCTCTCCACGGGCGCGCTGGGACGCGCGCACACGGTCGGGGTCCTCACGAAGCAGGCGAAGGTCAATCACGGCTACAGGCTACCGGCGCGAGGGCATCGGACGCGACAACTTAGGGGCGTAATGCGATCTTTGTCCGCTTTGCCAGGGAAAGCGAAATGCACCCCAAAATGACCATGAAAAAGGGCTGGTCAACCCACTTCGGGGGATCCCTCCCCGGGGGCATCCGGCTTGTGGAGAACCGGAGTTGATCAAGCTGCGGGGGGCGACCCGGCGGGGAGTTATCCACAGGCCCCGGGGGACTTTCCGCACCTTGTCCACAGGGTGTGGGGAAGATCTGTGGAGAAGTGCGGAGATCATTTCCCCAGGCCGGTGTTCGGCTATGGATTCCCCACCCAAACGCGCCTCACACTCTCTTTGGAGTGAGAAGTGTTCCCCCGCAAGGATGGGTCGAAGGAATTGGGCTGACACGGGGTGACCTGCGCCACTTCGGTCCGCGGTGTTGCGTGTGTACCCATTTGTCGACTTGGTCCGACTCGGGTGTCGACTTGTCCCCACGTTACCCACAGGCAGCCGGATGGGCCTGTGGATAACTCGGTGGACTGTGGGGACAGCGCGCCGAAAGCCCCGGCGGGACGGATCCCCCGGGGCGCCTCAGATGCGCGGGTGAACGCCGTCAGGCGCGGCCGTCGAGCGCGCGGTTCAGCCAGTCCGCGGCCTCGGTGAACTCGATGTCCGTGGTCCCGCGGGCCACCGACGGTGCGATCTCGTCAGCCCGGGGATACGAACCCAGAAATCGTACCTTCAGACAGCGGCGCCGCAGACCCATCAGCGTCTCGCCGAGCCGCCGGTCGGTCAGGTGCCCCTCGGCGTCCACCGAGAAGCAGTACTTGCCGAGGCCCTCACCCGTCGGCCGGGACTCGATCCGCATCAGGTTCACCCCGCGGATCGCGAACTCCTGCAGCAGGTCCAGCAGCGCGCCCGGGTGGTCGTCGCGCAGCCAGAAGACCGCGGACGTCTTGTCCGCACCGGTCGGCGCCGCCAGCCGGGCCGGCTTGCCCACCAGCACGAAGCGGGTGGTGGCGTTCGCCGCGTCGTGGATCTCGGTCGCCAGCGGCTCCAGCCCGTACGTCGGCGCCGCGAACTCGCCCGCGAACGCGCCGTCGAACCGGCCCTCCTGCACCAGGCGGGCGCCGTCGGCGTTCGACGCGGCCGACTCCCAGAGCGCCTCCGGGAGGTGCTCGGCCATCCAGTTGCGCACCTGGACCTGCGCGGCCGGATGCCCCGTCACCGTCTTCACGTCCGCCAGCGCCGTACCCGGCCTGACCAGCAGCGCGAACGCGATCGGCAGCAGCACCTCGCGGTAGATCATCAGGGGCTCGCCGAACGCCAGCTGGTCCAGCGTGGCGGTGATGCCGCCCTCGACCGAGTTCTCGATCGGTACCAGGGCGCCGCCGGCATCACCGTTCCTGACCGCGTCCAGCGCGGCCGGCACCGAGACCATCGGCACCAGCTCCCGGGTCGCGGCCTCCGGCAGCGTGCGCAGCGCTGCCTCGGTGAAGGTGCCTTCAGGTCCCAGATAGGTGTAGCGGCTCGCCGGCGACATGCCCTCAGCCTAACGGCCGCGCCGCGCCCCCCTTGACGGATCGCGCGTCTTCACCCTTGGGCCTGACCCCCGGCAGACCCCGGCCCCTTGAGGACGCGCTCAGCCCTGGCCTGTTGTGGGTCGGTCTTCCTGCTCGGTCCCTGCGCGGACGGCCTCGTTCCTCGGCCGGCCACTCCGGGACCTCGTGCGTCAGCCCCGGCCTGTTGTCGGTCGGTCTTCCTGCTCGGTCCCTGCGCGGACGGCCTCGTTCCTCGGCCGGCCACTCCGGGACCTCGTGCGTCAGCCCTCCAGCAACCGCTGGCCGACGTACTCGCCCGGGCCCGCCCCGCCAGGGACGGCGAAGAGGGCGCTCGCCTCGTGGCGGAGGAAGCGGGAGAGGCCGTCGCCGCCGTCGAGCTTGCGCTGGACGGGGACGAAGCCGCGCATCGGGTCGGCCTGCCAGGCGACGAAGAGCAGGCCCGCGTCCGGGGTTCCGTCGGTGCCGATCCCGTCGTGGTACGAGAAGGCGCGCCGCAGCATGGCCGCGCCGCTGTTGCTCGCGGCCGCGGCCACCCGGATGTGCGCGTCCCCGGCGATCGCGAGCGAGCCGTCGGGACGGATCTTCTCCAGGTCGACCGGGGTCGTCTCGGTGCCGCCGGACAGCGGTGCGCCGTCGGACTTGCGGCGCCCGATCACCTTCTCCTGCCGCTCCACGGACAGGTGGTCCCAGGAGTCCAGCAGCATCCGGATCCGCCGCACCACCGCGTACGAGCCGCCCGCCATCCACGCCGGCGACCCGCCCGTGCCCGACGTGCCGTCCGTGCTCGCGGCGCCCGCCCCCGGCACGAACACGGTGCGGGCGAAGCCCGACTCGGACGGCTTGGGGTTGTTGGTGCCGTCGATCTGCCCCATCAGGTTGCGCACCGTCATGGGCCGCGCGGTCGCGCCCGGCGTCCGGTTGAAGCCGTTCATCTGCCAGCGCACCGTAGCGGTGTCGCGCGCGGCCTTCTGCACCACGCGCAGCGCGTGGAAGGCGACCAGCGCGTCGTCCGCGCCGATCTGCACCCACAGGTCGCCGTTGCTGCGTCTGGGGTCGAGCGCGTCGGCGGGGAAGTCCGGCAGCGGCGCCAGGGCCTGCGGAAGCTCGCCGGTCAGGCCGGTGCGTGCGAAGAAGCTGCGGCCGAAGCCGAAGGTGACGGTCAGTGAGGAGGGCCCGGCGTCGTCGGCGACCTGGTCGTCGTAGACCGCGGGGGTCCCCGGACGGTCCGTCCGCGTCATCTCCCGGGCCGCGTCCGACCAGCGGCGCAGCAGCGCGGCCGCGGCCTTCCGGCCGGCCCCCGGGGCCAGGTCGAACGCCACGAGATGGCCGCGGGCCTGGGCCGGTTCGGCGATGCCGGCCTGGTGGACGCCCTCGAACGGGATGGAGGTGCTGCCGATGGAGGCCAGCGCGGTGGGGCGGTCCTGCGCCGCCCCCGCGATCCCGGCCCCGGCGGCGCCTCCGGCGACCAGCCCGGCCGCGCCCACGGCACCGGCCGTGCCGAGCAGCCGCCTCCGGCTCAGCGGGGTCACGGCGCCGTCCCCGGCCGGGGCGTCCGCCGGCCGCGACGCGGCGGGGGTGCTCGCGCCGTTGTCCGCCCCGCGCCGCGCGGGATCACGCCGGGCGGGGTCACGGCGGGACGCGTCGGGGCGGGAGGCGTCGTGGCGGGAACCGTCGTTCAGGGTGCTCATGAGGTGACTTCCACGTTCTTCGTCTCGGTCACCTCGTCGATGTCGGAGGTGCGGACGGTCAGCGACATCTGCCAGGTCCCGGCGATCGGGAGCTGGACCTTGGTGGCGACGTAGTGCCCGGCGCCGAGGCGGATCAGCGGCACCTGGATCGGGCCCAGGCGCTGGGCCGGCAGTGTGAACGCCAGCCGCACCTCGGGGACGTCGACCGGCAGGCTGCCGGCGCCGGTGAGTTCCAGATGGACCTCGTTGGGCACGCCCGCACGGCCGGGCGACATGCTGAACGCGGCCGTGCCGCTGCCCTTGGGACCACCGGTGTCGTACGGCACGGACACCGTCACCTCGCCGGGCACGGTGGACGTGGCCGAGGGGGCCGGCGGGGCCGCGGCCAGCCCCTTCTGCTCCTCGGCGGCCCGGCCGGGCTGCGAACCCGACAGCATGGTGGTCACCGTGAGCAGCACGACGGCGATGCCGGCCTCGACCAGCACCGAGCGGCGCAGCGCGCCGCGCGCCGGGTCCGCCTCGCGGGCCTTCCTGGCCTGGGCGGCGCTGCGGGCGGCCTGCTGGCGGCGCAGTTGGGCCGCGCGCTTGCTGTCGCCGCCCTCCGGCGCGCCGCCGTCGCCGGCCCCCGCGCCCTGCCCGCCGCCGGACCCGGTCTCGGCCTCGGCCGTCCCGGTCGGGTCCGCGGCACCCGCGGTGTCCTCCGCGGTCGCGGTGCCGCCGGCTGCGGCGCTCTCGCCGGCCGCCGCCGTGACCGCCGGCTCCTTCACCGCCGCCGCACCGGCCTTCGCGGCACCCGCCTTGCCGGTACCCGTCCTGCCGGCACCTGCCTTGACCTGGCCGCTCTTCACCTCGGCGCTCTTCACCTCGGTGCCCTTCGCCGCCCCGGCACCCGCCGCCGCCGCGGTCGTCGTCGTCCGGCCGAGCGCGTGCGTCCAGCGCCGGGAGAACCAGGCGACGGCCACCAGCGTGGCCACCAGACCGATTTTGATCAGCAGCAGCCGCCCGTAGGAGGTGTCGGTGAACGCCCGCCAGGTTCCGATCTGCCGCCACGCCTGGTAGGTGCCGGTGCCGACCAGCAGGGTGATCGCGGTCAGCGCGAGCACCGAGAAGCGGCGCACGGCGAACGCGGGGACGGCCGCGCGGGCCATGGACGGCGCCCACAGCGCGACGAGCAGCGTCACCAGGCCGCCGAGCCAGACCGCCATGGACAGCAGGTGGACGACGTCGATCGGCATCGCCAGGCGGCGCTGGATGCCGACCGAGGCGTGCTCGGCCATCGCCCACGTCGCCGCGATGCCCACCGCGACGACGCTGCCGCCGATGCCCAGGCCCCAGGCCAGGTCGGCGCGTTCCTCCGGGTCCTCGCGCTTGGCGTAGCTGCCGAACAGCACCGCGAGGAACACCGCGGCGGCCGCGAGCAGGAGCAGCCGCGACAGCAGCGCGGCGCCCGGCCGGCTCTCCAGCGAGGTGCGCATCACGCTCAGGTCGAACGCGCCGCCGAGCCCGCCGCCGTTGACGTAGGGCCCGCGCAGCATGATCAGCGCGATCGTCGCGCCGACCAGCGCCGCCCAGCCGCCGGCCGCCAGGCGCTGCAGCGGTCGGCGCAGCGCGCCGCGCGGCCAGCACACCGCGAGGAACACCGAGCCGCCGACGAGCAGCGCGAACCCGAAGTAGGCGACGTAGCGGGCGATGCCGTAGAGCGTCGACGCCGCCCCGCCGCCGGCCGCCGCCGCACCGGACAGGTCGACGGTCGTCCGGGAGGCCGAGCCGATCGAGAAGGTGAACGCGCCGGCCACCGGGTGGCTGTCCTGCGACACCGCCCGCCACGCCACGGTGTACGTGCCGTTGCCGAGGCCGGACTTCAGGGCCACGGTCGCCGTGGAGCCCGAGTCCGCGACGTCGGCGTGGCCGGGCGTGCCGACCGCGACGTTCGCTCCCCGCGGGTCGAGCACCCGCAGCGAGTCCGCGGACAGCAGCACCCCTTCGGAGAAGGTGAGCACCACCCGCTGGGGTGCCGTCGCCACCACCGACCCGGAGGCCGGGTCGGTGCGGATCAGCGCCGCGTGCGCGGAGGCGGGCGCGGCGGTGCCCAGCAGCAGCGCCAGCAGCGCCACCGCGAGGGCGGCGAACCGGGCGGCGGAGGAGCGCACGTACGACCGTGGGTTCATCGGCTCGTCAGTCCTTCGGCTGGTACGTCGTGGGGCGCACGGGCACGGTGACCGTCACGGTGGCGGGCGTCGCGTGCGTGAAGTGCAAGGTCAGCGGAACGGTGTCACCCACGGCCGGCCGGTGGGTGAGGTTCTCCAGCATCAGGTGGTCGCCGCCGGTGCCCAGGGCGAGGCGGCCGCCGGCCGGGATCGTGAGCGACGGCACCTGGCGCATGGTGGTGCCCTGGGTGGTGTGCAGGGTGACGTGCGCCGCCAGCGGGGTCGTCACCGAGGTCAGTTCGGCGGGCGCGCCCCCGCTGTTGACGACGGTGACGTACGCGGCGGCCATGTCGGTGAGCAGCGGCTGCGGGACGTAGCCGCCGTCGCTCACCGAGAGCCTGGCCGGGCCCTTGGCGTGCGCGGACGCGCTGGTGGCCGAGCAGCCGCCGAGCCCGACGACCGCGGCCAGCGCGACGGCCGCGCCGCCCGCGAGGGCACCGGTCACCGCGCCGGCGACCCTGCGCCGCCGGCGTGCGCGCCCGCCCGCACCGGCCTGCGGGCCGAGTTCCGCGCGGGCTTCGCCGGCGCCGGCCGCCGGCATGGTGCCGGACCCGGGCGCGGTCACGGCGTCGGACTCGGGCGCGGTCACGGCGCCTCACTCCTGATGAGCTTCGGCAGGTCGTGCTGGTACTGCTCGGCGGTGGTGCCGGACATGTAGAGCACGTGGCCCTTGTCGTCCTTCGGCCAGAACGCCAGCACCTCGGCGCCGTGGGTGACGCTGATGCTGCCGTCCTTCTCCTTGACCGGCGCCTCGATGCCGACGCCGACCGACCGCGCGGCGGCCTGGATGACGGAGAACTTGCCGGTCAGCCCGATGAAGCTCTTGTCCATCGCGCCCAGCCAGGCGTTGAGGCGGGCCGGGGTGTCGCGCTCGGGGTCGGAGCTGACGAACACCACGCGCAGCTTCGCCTGGTCGGCCGCGGGCAGCCGGGACTTGGCGAGCGCGATGTCGCTCATGGTGGTGGGGCACACGTCGGGGCAGTGGGTGTAGCCGAAGAACAGCAGCGTGGGGTGCCCGGCGGTCTGCTTCACCAGGTCGAACGGCTTGCCGTGGTTGTCGGTCAGATCGAGGTCCGGCTTGGTGAACGGGGTGTCGAGCAGCGTGCCCGCCTTGGTGGAGCCCGAGACGTCGGCGACGTTCCCGGCGTCCGCGGCCGAGGAGCCGGAGCCGGAACTCCCGCAGCCGGCCAGCGTCAGGGCGCAGGCCGCGGTCAGCGCGGCCGCGGCGACCTTGACGCCGGTGCGCCGGGAGACGCGCGGCAGGGAGAGGGTGCGCATGGAGGTGGTCCTTTTCGCTTCGCTGAGGTGGGCCGGGCGGCCGCGGGATGCGGCGGCCGCCCGGCGGGTCGGGGACCGGATCCGCCGGCCGGCCGGATCGGTCGGCGCGGCCGGAGCAGGTCACAGGGGGTCAGGTGACGCGGGCTCGGGTGGCGCCGGCCGGGCGGCCGGCGCCACGAGGCTCAGGCGGAGGCGCTGGTGCCGCCGCCCGTGCCACTGCCGCCGCCGGCCGAGCGCCGGCGTCCGGCCAGCACCCCGAACGCGACGCCGGCCGCGCCGATCACGATCCCGGCGATGCCCAGGCCGCGGGCGGTGCCGTCGCTGCTGCTGCCGCCCGACGCGGTGGCCGGGGCCTTACCGCCCTTCGACGTGTCACCGGCCGGCGCGGCCGCCGGGGTGCCCGCCGTGCCGGACGTGGCGGAGGCCGCGGTGAGCGTCAGGCTGGGCGCCGGGTTCTCCGGCTCGGGCTGCCCGGCCTGCGGCACCTCGATCCAGCGCACGATGTCGCCGTTGTCGTACGTCTGCAGGGTCTTGAACACCAGCGAACCGGTGTCCTGCGGCAGCGGGCCGAACGAGACGGGGAACTGCTGGAACTGCCCCGGCGCGATCTTCCCGCCGCTCCACACGATCTTGGTGACGGCCTGGTCGACGGTGCCGTCGTCGGTCTTCAGCGGGGTCGCCAGCTTGGACGTGGTGACCTTGGCCGTCCAGCCCGGGACGGGCTGCAGGGAGACCGACGCGATCGGGTGATCGGCCGGCAGGTTGACCTCGATCCGGACGGTGGAGGCCGCGTCCTGCTCGTTCGGCACCTTGAACGCGACGGTGCTGTAGCTGCCCTTGGCCGCGGCGGACGGCTGCACGGTCACGTGGGCGAAGGCCGGGACCGCCGACAGCAGGACCGCGCCGCCGGCGAACGCGGCGACGGCCGCCGCACGGGCGCGCAGCGGCGTACGGCGGGCAGTGGTGGGGGAACCGCTCATGGCTTGTTGTCTCCACGATGTGAGGTGGGGTCGGATCCGGGTGACGAGTCGCCGCCCGCGCGGGCCCGGGTATGGACCCGGTGACGCGCCGGCGGGCCGGACCGCTCCTCCCGTCCGCGGATCCGCCGGCAGCGCTGCCTGACGTACCGCGGTTGCCCGCCACGCGCCGCGCGGCGCCCGCGCGGCGCGCCCTCGGCGGCATCGCGGACGGCCTGCGCGAACGGCGCCCGTGCCGGGGCCGATCGGGCCGATCCGCGGAACCGCGACGCGGCATCATCCGGATGTACAGGTACACATAGGCATGTACAGGTGTGTACCGGATGTGTCGGGCGCGGTACCGCCGCAGGCCGGGCCGGCCCGAACCGGTGGTCCGGGAGCGTCTCGTGGTGCCTGCGGGGTGCGGGCGCAGCCGGATCCGGACCGGGGCTCGCGACGAGTCGCGGGTCCCTAGGGGCGGAGGGGGCTGCGTGGTGCGGGGGAGGAGCAGGGCTGACCTGCGCGGTGACGTCGCCTCACCCGTGGAGGACGTCGCGCGTCAGGCCGCCAGGACGACCTGCGGCGGGCCGCGGCGGGCCACCGTGTGGCGCAGCCAGACCGTGCGGTGGCGGGCGGTCGGCGCGGGCGGCGGGCAGGCCGGTCCGGCGGACGGCATCCACGCGGTGAGGCCCGACAGGAGCGTGAACGCCCGGCGCAGCGCCACCGCGAGGCCGGAGGCCCCGCGGGCCAGCCGCCACAGGGCGGCCTCGCCGCGGCGGAGTATCCAGCCCGCGACGACCGCGGCCAGCAGGTGGCCGAGGAGCATCGGGAGCGAGCACAGCGAGTGGGCCATGGCGCCGGGGCCCATCGGCCCGGGCATGCCCGGCATGGCGGACGCCGGCGCGGCCAGCGCCGAGGGGTCCAGCCCCGCCTGGGTGACGATGTGGCGGGCGCCTTCCGGCGTCAGCCGTGCCCCCTGGCCGTCGCACACCAGCCGTGCGGCCACCGCGAGCAGCCCGCCGGAGCCGGACTGCCCGCCGCCGGTGTGCGCGGCCGAAGCGGCCGAGGCCGCCACGCTCGCGCACATCTGCCCGGCGTTGAAGACGGTGTGCAGCGCGAGTTGCCCGACGGCGAGCACCGCGGCGATCGCCGGCATCCGGCGTTCGCGTCCCGCCAGCGGGGCGACCACCGCGAAGACCGCGAGCCACCCCAGCACCAGCGACCACACCGGCACGGAGCGGCCGGAGGCCACGCCGTGGCCTGCCGCGGCCAGCGCCACACAGACCGCGGTGAACACCGCGGCCCGCAGGAGTCGCAGGCCGGCGCCTGCGCGCACGGAGCCGGCGGGAGCTGGAGATGCCATGACGGGCGCCATCCTCTCACCCGCGCTCGCGGCGCGATACGGCGGGTGACCGGCTCGCGGTGGTGCGTACCGAGTGTCCCTTTACACCGGTTCGCCGGGCTGACGCATCGGCCGAATGAGCGGCATCACGTCAACACCACGCTTACGGAGTGCCCTTCGCGGCAATACGTATCCGTATGTCGAGCCGCAGCCAGGAGGCTGGAGCATGAGCATCTGGTGGTCACTCCATTTGCGGCGCGAGGCTGCGAGCGTTCCGCTGGCCCGGCGACTCCTGCTGGGGACCATGGAGACGGCCGGGGTCCACCCCGACATCTCCTTCGACCTCTCGGTGGCCCTCACCGAGGCCTGTGCGAACGCCGTGGAACATGCCGGAACGGCGACCGGATACAGCGTCACCGCGACGATCGACGGTGACCGCTGCCGTATCGAGGTGGCCGACTCAGGACCGGGCCTTCCCCGCGACCGCTTCCGCCATCCGGCCCGGCAGGCCGCCCATCGCGGGCAGTACGCCGAGCACGGACGCGGACTCATCCTGATCGAAGCACTCGTGGACCACGTCCACTTCCACGACCGGCCCGGGCACGGCACGGTCGTGGCCTTCGACAAAGTGCTCAAGTGGCGGGACGACGTCCTGCTGACCGCGTCGTAGCCGTCCCCGTCCTGCCGGCGTCGGACCGCCGGCAGGACCGCCGCGGGACGGCCGGCAGGACCTGCCGGCAGGCCGGCGGCGCCGCGCTCAGGAACGCAGCGCGGCCATCCACGCCTCGACGTCGCCGGACGTCCGCGGCAGCCCGGCGGACAGGTTCCGGTTGCCGTCCTCGGTGACGAGGATGTCGTCCTCGATGCGCACGCCGATGCCGCGGTACTCCTCCGGCACGGTCAGGTCGTCGGCCTGGAAGTACAGGCCGGGCTCCACGGTGAGCACCATGCCGGGCTCCAGCGTGCAGTCGACGTACGCCTCGGTGCGGGCCTGGGCACAGTCGTGGACGTCGAGGCCGAGCATGTGGCCGGTGCCGTGCAGGGTCCAGCGGCGCTGCAGGGCGAGTTCGAGTACCCGCTCGACCGGGCCCTCCACCAGGCCCCACTCGACCAGCTTCTCGGCGAGCACCCGCTGGGCGGCCTCGTGGAAGTCGCGGTAGGCGGCGCCCGGCTTGACCGCCTGGATGCCGGCCTGCTGGGCCTCGTGGACCGCGTCGTAGACGGTGCGCTGAAGGGGCGTGAAGGTGCCGTTGATCGGCAGGGTCCGGGTGACGTCGGCGGTGTAGAGGGTGTCGGTCTCCACACCGGCGTCGAGCAGCAGCAGGTCGCCGGAGCGGACCGGGCCGTCGTTGCGGACCCAGTGCAGGGTGGTGGCGTGCGGTCCCGCGGCGCAGATGGAGCCGTAGCCGACGTCGTTGCCCTCCACGCGGGCGCGGAGGAAGAAGGTGCCCTCGATGTAGCGCTCGGAGGTGGCCTCGGCGCGGTCCAGGACCTTCACCACGTCCTCGAAGCCGCGGGCCGTGGAGTCGCACGCCTTCTGCAGCTCGCCGATCTCGAACTCGTCCTTGATCAGCCGCAGTTCGGAGAGGAAGGACTTCAGCTCCGCGTCGCGCTCGACGGTCACCTTGTCGGTGAGGGCGGCCTCGACGCCGGCGTCGTGGCCGCGGACCACGCGGACCGGGCCGGTCGCCTCGCGCAGCTCGTCGGCGGCCTTGCGGACGTCCTTGCAGGGCAGGCCCAGCAGCTGCTCGGCCTCGGTGAGGCTGTTGCGGCGGCCGACCCACAGCTCGCCCTGGCCGTCGAGCCAGAACTCGCCGTTCTCCCGGTTGGAGCGCGGCAGGAGGTACGCGGTCGCCTCGTGCCCGCCCCCGGGCAGCGGCTCCAGGACGAGGACGGCGTCCTGCGTCTGGTCGCCGGTGAGGTGGACGTACTCGGTGGACGCCCGGAAGGGGTACTCGGTGTCGTTCGAGCGGGTGCGCAGCTTGCCCGCGGGCACCACGATGCGCTCGCCGGGGAACCGCGCGGACAGCGCGGCGCGGCGGGCCGCCGCGTACGACGCCTGGGGGACCGGCTGCAGTCCGGCGCGCTCGGTGTCGGCCCAGCCGGACTTCATGACGGCGGCCAGCTCGTCGGAGACCGCGGGGTACAGCCCGTTCTTGCGCTGCTTGATGGGCTTGTCCTGCGTGTCCTGTCCCCCCTGCGCGTCCTGCGCGTCCTGCTTCTCCTGGGCCTCCGCCACGTCCTGCCTCCTCAGATGAACCTTTCGTCCCATCGTATGGGGGCGTGCGCAGGAGGGAAGACGGCCTCCGCCCGGGGCAGGCCGGAACGGCCCGGCGGGGCCGGGCGACCGGGACCCCGGGCGGGGCTCAGTCGAAGCGGGCAACCAGCAGGACCAGGTCCTCCACGCCGTCGGCGGTGTCCAGGCCGTCGGGCAGCACGGTGCGGACGATGTGGTCGGCGAGCAGGTCGGGGTCGGCGCGGACGGCCCGCGACGCGCCCTGCGCTGCGGCGTGCACCCGGGCGAAGGCCCGGTCGGCGGGCTCCCCGGTGCGGTGCAGCAGCCCGTCGGTGAAAAGCAGCAGGCTCTCGCCGGAGTGCACGGACAGCTCCACGCTGGGTGCCTCCCAGCAGCTGAGCATGTTCAGCGGCGCGGACAGCGAGGTCTCCACGAACTCGCAGCGGCGGTCGCCGACGATCAGCGGCGGGCAGTGCCCGGCACCGGCCAGTGTCAGCTTGCGGCTGCGACCGCCGTTGCCGCCGCCGTCCGAGGCGCCGCCCGAGGCGCCGCCCGGGGTGCCGGCCGCCGCCTGGACGTAGCCGAACAGCGCGGTGGCCGAGCGGGCGGGTTCGGTCAGCCGCAGCAGCAGTTCCAGGTCGGAGAGGACGGCGACCGGGTCCTCGCCCTCCATCACGGCGTACGCGCGCAGGCTCGCGCGCAGCCGTCCCATCGCGGCGACCGCGCCGGGGCCGGCGCCAGTGACCCCGCCGACGGCCAGGCCCAGCGCGCCCTCGGGCAGCGGCAGCGCGTCGTACCAGTCGCCGCCGCCGCGCGGTCCCGTGGTGTGGCGCACCGTCATCCGCACGCCGGGCACCCGCGGCAGCCGGGCGGGCAGCAGTTCGGCGGCCAGCCGGGCGGTGACGCTCTCGGCGCGGCTGAGGGTGAGGCAGCGGGCCAGGTGCTCGGCGGCGTGGCGCAGGTAGAGCCCGACCAGGCGGCGCTGGCTCTCGGCGGGTGCGGCCGGCTCGTCGTAGAACCAGACGGCGGTGCCGAGGCGGCCGGCGGTCTCGGCGGTGAGCGCGAGGGCGTAGCTGGCGCCCAGGCCGAGCTGGTGGGCGACCTCGCGGTGCCGGGGGGACAGGCCCGGTTCGTGGAGCAGGTCGCGGTGCACGACCTCGCCGCGCGGATCGGCGGCCGTGGCCGAGCCGGAAGCGACCGCCGCGCCGGCGCACGTCCCCGCGCAGACGGTGGTGCAGCCGCCCGGGCACGCGGGGCCGCAGGCGCCGTCGCGCGGGCCCGCCGGGGGCACGAGGTGCGGGACGGTTTCCAGGGTGCCGAGGTCGCAGTGGCCCAGGCCGAGGCCGACGGAGGTGTCGGGGCCGAGGCCGTCCGCCGGTTCGAGGGCGATCATCCCGCGGCGCGCCCCGACCAGCGTGGCGCCGGCCCGCAGCACCTCGTGCAGCGCGTCCTCGAGGACGGCGGTGCGGGTGAGGCGTTCGGTCAGCTCGTGCAGCAGCGACAGGTCGCAGACCCAGGCGGCCAGCCGGTCCTGGACGGCCAGTGCCTGGTCGGGGGTGCCGCGGGCGGCGAGTGCGGAGTGCACGGGACCCGACGTGGCCTGCGGAACGGAGGCAGGGGAGGGGACGACGGCGGTCGCCTGGGCGGCCGGCGCGGCGTCAGTGTGCGCCTGGGCCGGAGGAGGCGGTTCGGTTCCGGCCACTTTTCTGACGTGGGCGGTGCTCATGGCCGGGAGCCTCCGGTCGGCGGCCGGCGGGCGGGGCAATCAGCGCTTTTCGTCCGCAATGCGCGGAGCATCTGCATGAATAGCATCGCAAACCCCCATGTCGTGCTGCGCCGCTATCAAGGACCCCACTTCTACACGCACGATCGTGGGCATGTCCAGGATTGTCCTGGTACACGGAAAGGTGTCGGAGTCTTGCGGCCGGCGGGGCGCGCGCCGTACGTTGGCCGGAAACCGACACCCCCGGTCCATGCGCACGGTCGACTGATGCCAGCCAACAGCGCGTCGTATCGCGGGTGATGGGTAGGAACCCGAAGTCAGGCTCAAGCGTCGTAGTACGTGAACAGTTGACGGCCGACCCAACCCCGAGTGGTGAAGGGTGCTGTGCTCGTCCGGGGATCCTCCGCGACTTGGGCCCACCGGACGAACGAAGCGCCTTGCGAGCGCCACCCTGCGCCACATTCCACGCTCGGCTGGCAGCGTGATGCGCTGCCTCGAATGCGGTGTGCTCGACAGTTACGTTGTGCAATGGGCAGATCCCTGGGCGTTAACGGAAAGGAACGAGCGCTGATGCGCGAGATCCTCGGAAGGCGACGCAAGCTCTCCCTGAAGCGAGAGGGGCGGACCGCGTACCTCAACGCGGCGCTCATGTACGCCGAGCACTGGCAGTGGCGTGTGGTGCCCGGAGCCGGTTTCGACAAGCCGGGCGGCTGGTGGCCGTCGACCGGGCAGCCATGTGCCTGCCTGCGGCCCAACTGCCCCGTACCCGGGGCCCATCCGCTGGACCCCGGACTGCTCGCCGCCACCCGCGACCCGCGGATGGTGCGCTGGTGGTGGACCAGCAGGCCGGACGCGCCGATCATGCTGGCCACCGGTGACCAGGTGTCGGCCGCGAGCCTGCCGGCCACGGCCGGCGCCGAGGCGCTGACCGCCCTGGAGCACTTCGGCTTCCGGCTCGGTCCGGTGGCCGCGACACCCACCCGCTACTTCTTCCTCGTGGCCCCCTACTCCCTGGACGAGCTCGGCGAGCTGCTCGACAGCCAGGAGTGGGTGCCCACCTCGCTGCGCTACCACGGTGACGGCGGCTACCTCCCGCTGCCGTCCTGCGGCAGCGGGGGCGGGTCGCAGTGGGTGCGGCCGCCGATGACCGGCAAGGACGCGCCCGCGCCCTGGCTGCCGCCGATCGACACCCTGGTCGACGCGCTGGTCCGGGCGGGGCGGACGGCACCCGACGGGGACCGGCTGCGGTTCTGACGGTTGCCGTCCGAAAGCAACCCCCGTCCGAGCTGTCCGGGCCGTCCGAACCCACCCGTCCGGCAGCCACCCGTCCGTGACGGCGAGGCGCCCCGTACGCGCGTGTGCGGGGCGCACCTCGCAGATGGGTGAATGTCCCGTTTGCGGTGAATGAGTTCGCTATGTTCGAGTGCGCGGGGCGGGGCGGGACTCGGTCCGTGGCGGGACCGAAGGCGTCAACCGACACGAGCACACGAGCAGATGAGCGCAGGTGAGCCAGGTGAATCCGCAGCCGCGGCCGGACGGCGCCTCTCCCGCGGGCGGTCCTGCCTCCGGGGATCCCCGGAGGCAGGCGTCGCGAGGTGACCGGGCGTCCGGCTGCCCGGAAGGGCTGCGTCGTGTCGCCGTCGCCAGCGTGGCGGCACTCGCCCTCGTGCTGGTGCTCGCGGTGGCGACCGCGGGCTCGCATTCCGGGGCACGGCATGGAAACGCCCGGTCGCTGACGACGGGGGATGCATCAGCGACCGGGCTGTTTAAACGGTAACAAGACTTCGTCCGATCGCAAATTCCCCGAACGGGCGGTCCTGCCGATTCCCCGGCGTTTCCAAGGGACTTGTGAGCGGAATCACTGACCGACCGCTCAGTCGGCACCCCTTTTCGGGGGGGTGCCGACCCCGAAGTCCCGGCCTGGCCCGGCCTTTCCGGCCCGCCCTGGCCTGTCCGGTCTCAGCTCAGGGTGATCTGGCGGTTGGTGAAGCCGCTGCGCGCCTTGCGCTCGTCGGCGGTCAGCGGCCCGGTGCGCGCCAGCGTCTCCGCGAGGCGGTCGCCGAACTCCGCGGCGGGCTTCTCGACGTCGTCGGCGGTCATCCCGACCGGGAGGTCCCAGACCGGGACGAGCAGGCCGTGCGCCCGGAACGAGCCGACCAGCCGGGTGCCTTCGCCGAGCGACGAGGCCCCTGCCACGTGCAGCCGCGCCATCGCGTCGAGCAGCGCCTCCTCGGCGTGCGGCATGACCCACCGCAGGTGGTTCTTCTCCGGCGTCTCACACCAGTAGGCGGCGTCCACGCCGGTCAGCCGCGCGGTCGGGATCGCCGCCTGGTTGGCCCGCTCCAGCGACGCGGCCACCTCGCCGGTCGCCGCGTCGGCGTCCTCCAGCCAGAACTCGAAGCCGGTCTGCACCTGCGGCTCGAACGGCGCGCTCAGGTCCAGCAGGTCCTGGAGCCGCGGACCGTCGGGTGCGGGCCGGCGGCCCTCGACGGGGTTGCCCGGCTCGGCGGTGAGCGCCCGCTGGAGGGTGTCCGCCAGGTCGCGGCTGATGTCGCCGGACGCCGCGTCGTTCTGCAGGCCGAGCAGCACGGCGCCGGTGTCGCGGCGCAGCCCGGGCCAGGCCATCGGCAGCACCGTGCCGAGGGTGACCGAGGGCACGTCCTCCGGCAGCGCGTCCTTGAGCGTCAGCTCCACGGTCGCCGCAGGCACCAGCTCGCGCAGCGCGATCCAGTCGCACTCCCCGGGCAGGCCCTCGAACGGGCGGCGGACCAGTTCGGTGACGGCGTGGGCGGCCTCCCGGCCGTGGCACGCCTTGTAGCGGCGGCCCGAGCCGCACGGGCAGGGCTCGCGCGCACCGACGACGGGAACGGCGGCCCCGGCTTCGGCCTTGGGGCCCTTGGTCTGGGTGGCGGTCGCGCGCTTCTTGGCCATGACTCGGTCTCTCCCGTTGCGGCGGTGTTACGGCCGCGAGCCTAGCGCCCGGAGGGGCGGCCTCCTGCCGTTCACGGGGTTCGCGCAGGCCGTGCCGGTCATGGCGCTCGGGTCGTGCGCGGGGGCGCGTGCCGCGGGCCGGGGCTCGCGGGGGTGCGCGGGCGGGTGTGCCGCGGGACGGGGCTCACCGGGCGCGCGGCGGGTGTGCCGCGGGACGGGGCTCCCCGGGCGCGCGGGTGCGGCGGTCCCGGACGGCGGACGCGCCATGAGGCGGGAGCGCGCGTCCCGAGCGGGGTGCGCGGCGCCGGCGAGGTGAGGCGCGGGGCGCCGGCAGGGCGCGCTTTCGGCTGCGCGCGTTCGGCCCGGCCCGCCCCGAGGGCCTCAGCCCAGGTCGTCCAGCGACTCCGCGAGGTCCAGCGGCAGGTCGAGCGGGACGCCCAGGGGCAGTTTGATGCCGGTGCCGAGCGAGTCGTCGCGCCGGGCGTGCCGGCCGCGGACCGCGAGCACCGCCCACACGGTGACCTCGCCGGGCGCGTCGCGCACGCCCCAGCGCAGCGCCAGGTTGCCCACGATGCCCAGGCCCCGGCCGCCGTGCGCGGTCAGCGAGGGGCTGGACGGCCGCGGGCGGGTGGGCCCGCCGCCGTCGGTGACCTCCAGGACCAGCAGACCGTCCCCGTCCACCGACCAGGCGGCTCGTATGCCCGCCTCCGCGCCCAGGTCGGGGCCCAGGCCGGGGCCCAGGTCCGGACCCGCGTCCCCGGAAGCCCCGCGCGGCCGGCCCACCCGGCCGGCCGGCGGCTGCGGCAAACGTCCGGCGGGCGCCTGCGCGCCCGCCTGCCCGTTCCTGTGCCCGCCCTCGTCGCTCTCGCCCAAGGGCCGGGCGTGCCGGCAGGAATTACTGAGCAGCTCCGAAAGGATCAGCACCGCGTCGTCCACGACCGGTTCGGGCACGTCGCGCGCGAACAGGTCGGCGCGCAGTCTCCTGCGTGCGTCAGCGACTCCGGTCGGACCATGGGGTAGGGCCATGGTCGTGGACGTCGGCACTTCTTGCGCCACCATCAACGACACCCCCGAGACCTCCTTCACCCCACGCCACAGGGTCAATGCCCGTCCGTAGTCGACCGGAAACAGGCCAACCGCGATCTCTTGCCGCACGCCTGGCGCCCCGCGGCACCGGCCTATGCCACCGACACGATCCGGCGCGGGCAACCGCCCGATGCTGCGCTCCGCACGCCCCCCTGCACTCCCTGTGACGGACGCGGGGGTGCCGGGCTGGGTCCCTGCGGGGCACCGATGACCCCCGCGCCCTCTCTGATCAGCGGCCGAGCTGGGTCAGCACCTTGCGCGGGCGATTGGTGATGATCGCGTCGACACCGAGCCGCACGCACAGCTCGACGTCCTCGGGACGGTCGACCGTCCACACGTGCACCTCGTGTCCCGCCCGATGCAATCGCGCCACGTACCCGGGGTTGGCGCGGATGATCCGCAGCGCCGGCCCGGCGATCCGCACCCCGGCCGGCAGCCGCCCGTCGCGGTTCCGCGGCAGCACGTACTGCATCAGATAGACGGTCGGCAGGCCCGGCGCCGAAGCCTGCACCCGGCGCAGCGAGCGTGACGAGAAACTCATCACCCGAACGGGCGAGGGCTCGCCGGGCAGTGCGGCACGGTCCAGACCGAAGCGGTGGAGCACCTCCAGCAGGCGCTCCTCCACCTGTCCGGCCCAACGCGTCGGATGCTTCGTCTCGATGGCCAGCTGCACCGGCCGCTCCGTGTCCACGACCAGCTCCAGCAGGCGGGTCAGGGTCAGTACCCGGCTGCGCTCGCCGGGGTCGTACCGCTCGGGCGCCTCGTGGTCGGCGGTGCGGCCCTTCCACGAGCCGAAGTCCAGCGCCGCCAGGTCCGCCAGTTCCAGCGAGGACACGGCCCCGCGGCCGTTGGACGTCCGGTTCACCCGCCAGTCGTGCACGCACACCAGCTCGCCGTCCGCAGTGAGGCGAACATCGCACTCCAGGGCGTCCGCACCGTCCTCGATGGCCTTCCGGTACGAGGCGAGCGTATGTTCTGGTACGTCCTCGGACGCACCGCGGTGGGCCACGACCTGGACAGGCCGGCCCCCGGGGTACGCATCCGGGACCGCGCGCGCAGACGTCACCGGGCCATCGTGCCACCGTCCCACCGGCCCCCGTGGTACACGCTGGCGCGAGCGTCGCACAGCTACCGCTTACGGCGGTCCGACACGCCGTGAGAAATGCTGTGTCCACGTAAACGATGTGTCGTGAACGCTGCGACCTGACTGCTGAACTCTGAACTCCGAGGAGATTCGCTGTGAGCACCGAGAACGAAGCCGGGTCCGGGTCCCCCCTGCCGGCTCCGAATGCGGAGCCGGCAGCGGCAGCGCACGAGGGTGCCGCGGCCGACCGCGCCGGCGCGCCCGTTCCGCCGGCGGCTCCTCCGGTGGCGCCGCCCGCCGCGGCACCCGCCACGCCCACCGACTCCGTCGCCGACGGATCCGCCGGGCCGTCCCCGTCCGGCCCGTCCGACGGGTCCTCCGCGGCCGCCGGGTCCGCAGCCGCTCCCGCTCCCGCTTCCGCGGACGAGCCCCGGACCGAGGTGCTGCCCGTGCACGGCACGGACCAGCCGCCGGCCCCGCACGCACCGGCCGCCCCGCCCGCGCACCCTGCCCAGCCGCACTCCGCGCCGCAGGTCCAGACGTCCGCACCGCCGCTGCAGGCGCCGCCGCCGGTCGGCCCGCCCTCCCCGTACGGACCGCCGCCGGCCGCACTGAACGGCGGTGCGGGCGCGAGCGCCGCCCAGGCGTCCGCGTCCTCCCCCTCGCCGTCGCCGTTCGAGGCGCCGAAGCCGTCTCCCTACGAGGCGCCGTCCCCGTACGACGCGCCGCCGGCTCCCGCGACCCACACGGCTCCCGCGCCGTCCCCGTACGAGGCGCCGTCGACCTCCGCGGCCCCCGCGTCCCCCTACGACGCACCGCAGACCGCGACCTTCGCGGCGGAGCAGCCGCCGGCCGGCTCGCAGCACCCCTCCCCCGACCCCTTCGCGGTCCCCGCCACCCCGGCGTACGCGTCCGCGGGCGGGCAGTCGCCGTACGACGCCCCGCACACCCAACCGGGCCACGGCGGCCCCGGCGCGCCCGGCGGACCGGTGTGGGGCTCCCCCACCCCGCCGCCCGGCAAGAAGCGCGGCATCGGCGGCATGGTCGCCGCGGTCCTGGTGGCCGCACTGGTCGCCGGCGGTGTCGGCGGCGGCATCGGCTACGAGGCGGCCAAGCACAACAACAACGACTCCAGCTCGACGACCGTCTCCGCGCCCGCCGACATCAAGGCCCTCAACCGGGCCCCCACCTCGGTCGCGGGCATCGCCAACAAGGCGCTGCCCAGTGTCGTGACGATCAAGGCCAGCGGTTCGCAGGAGAGCGGCACCGGCACCGGCTTCGTGTACGACACCCAGGGTCACATCCTCACCAACAACCACGTGGTGGCCCCGGCGGCGAACGGCGGCAAGCTGACCGTCACCTTCTCCAACGGCAACACCTACGACGCCCAGGTCGTCGGCCGCGCCTCCGGCTACGACGTGGCCGTGGTCAAGCTGAAGGACGCCAGCGGCATCAAGCTCAGCCCGCTGCCGCTCGGCAACTCCGACAACGCGGTGGTCGGCGACGCCACGATCGCGATCGGCGCGCCGTTCGGCCTGTCCGGCACCGTCACCACCGGCATCGTCAGCGCCGTCCACCGTCCCGTCGCCTCCAGCGACGGCCAGGGCAGCAGCCAGTCGTACATGAGCGCCATCCAGACCGACGCGTCGATCAACCCCGGCAACTCCGGCGGGCCCCTGCTCAACGCCGACGGCGCGGTGATCGGCATCAACTCCGCGATCCAGCCCGGCGGCAGCAGCTCGCCCGGCAGCCAGGGCGGCAGCGTCGGCCTCGGCTTCGCCATCCCGATCAACCAGGCCAAGCGGGTCGCCGACCAGCTGATCAAGACCGGCGTGCCGGTCTACCCGGTGATCGGCGTCAGCCTCAACTCCGCGTACGACGGCGACGGCGCGCAGATCGCCAGCAGCAGCGACGCGATCGTGGCGGGCGGCCCCGGCGCCGCGGCCGGCCTCAAGCCCGGCGACATCATCACCAAGTTCGACGACACGATCATCGACAGCGGCCAGACCCTGATCGGCGAGATCTGGCAGCACCAGCCCGGCGACAAGGCGACCATCACCTACACCCGCGGCGGCTCCTCCCACACCACGACCCTCACCCTGGGCAGCCGCAAGGGAGACAGCAGCCAGTAACCCCTCCCGCCACCCACTAAGCTGTCCCCGCGGCGCCCGCCGGCGCCGCGGGGAGGCTTGCCCGAGCGGCCTAAGGGAACGGTCTTGAAAACCGTCGTGGCAGCGATGTCACCGTGGGTTCAAATCCCACAGCCTCCGCAGTAGCGGTAAACGTGCAGGTAGGGGCGGCCTCCGGAGTTCCCGAGGCCGCCCCTACCTGTTGGTCTGTCCCACGTGTGTGCCCCCGGATCCCACTGCCGACCAGTGCGTGTGGTCAACCTGTGGTCAGGTTCCGGAGCCCTGGACGGCGGCCACGTTCCGTCATCCGTCCTGGTCGGCCAGGGCGCGGCTGATCATCTCGTTGGCATGGCCCTGCACGCCGCGAAGGATCTTCGCGTAGAAGCGGAAGAGGACTGCGACGCTGTGTCCTGCCCGCCGGGCGACCTCGACCGGGTCCACTCCTGCCTTGATCCACAGGGACACTCCTGCTTGCCGCAAGGAGTAGGGGACTTCGGCGAGCCGCGTTTCGAACTCGTCGGCAGAGAGCACCTTCTCCCGTGCCGCCTGCCACAGTTCGGTGTACTCCGTGGAGCGGACACGTCCCCCGCCGGCCGCGCGGAAGAGGCGCCCGTCCGACGCGATCCCGTGGACCCTGATGTGCTCCCTCAGCATGCGGACGAGGATCGGCGGAATCGGCACGGATCTGGTCGCCTTGCGCGCGCGCCGCTTCAGCCCCCGTGTCTCGAAGGACCGGCCATCGTCCGTCCAGCCCGATCCGACTTCGGGCCGGGACTCGGCCAGGACAAGTTCGCCCCAGGCGTCTTCGGCCTCTTCGTCCGGGAGAACGCACGCCTTCTTGGCGAGGGCGGCAGCCTCGGAGGGACGCATAGCCGCGTAATACAGGCAGCCGAAGAAGGCTTCGAGGTGTTCCCCCCGCGCACCTTGCAGGGCCACTGCCCGGATGAGAGCGCGGGCGAGTTCGGGTTCGGGCACATAGCGGAAGTCGACTTCGTCGTCCGTCTCCGGCGGAGTCCAGTCGATGCGCGAAAGGGGGTTCACGGTCAGGAGATCCCGCTCGACCGCGTACCGAAGGGCGTTGTTGAGTGTGGTCCGCCTGCGCCGGAACGTGTTGTCGGCGGCGGCCGTTCCGTCGAGTTTCAGCGACAGGGCGGTCAGCGCCGCGCGCATCCTCTCGGAGGTTCCCAACTCGGCCATCTTGAGGGAGTTCTTGGCGATCCAGGCCAGGGCTGCCGACTCCTCTTCCGGAATGGGCTCGGCGTCTTTGCGCGCGACGACGCCGCCCTCCGAGCGGCACATCTGGAACGCCCAGGTGCGCAGCGCTCGCCGGAGCACCGCACGGTCCGGCATCCCTTTGACCGAGGAAACGAGAACCGGCGTCACGACGGTGAGCGCCTCCGCGATGCCGGCGCGGTGTTTCGCCGCGGCCCGCGGCCATTTCATGAGGGCGTACGCGCAGGCATGTTCGTACCATGTCGGCGACTTGCGCTCACGTAACTCGCTCGCGGGCAGACCGGTCTCGGTGTCGAACTGCTCGCCGCGACGGACGGCAGACATCAGCTCCGAGCGGCGCCCGTCGGCGAGGGTGACGTTGGAGAAGACCTCGTAGTGAACCTCCGTACCGACGCGCCAGCGCAGTTGGAAGGGCGAACTCTTGCTCGGGCGGCTCCGGACACTCCAGATCCGCACGTTGTAGGTCAGCACGTGACCACCTCCGGGCCGGGTGCGCGCCCCTTGCCGGGCGCGCACCCGGGATCTGGGTCAGTCGGACAGGTTGTCGCAGGTGGTGGACCACCAGGCGTCGAGGTCGCTGCGACGCACGCGGATCTGACCGTTGGGGAGCCGCACGCAGCGCGGGGCCTTTCCGCGGGCGCGCAGACGGTAGAAGGCGGAGCGGGACATGCCGATCTCGTCCAGGACTTCGGGGAGTTTGAGGCTGCGGCGAGCGGAGGTGCGGGAGTGTGCCCCGGGTCGTGTACCGGTCATGCGCTTGCCCCTGCGTCGTTGGTGAGCCGGGGGAAGATGGCGTAGACGCGAATGGTCGACGGGTGCGCCGGGGCGGTGAACTCCAGCAACTCCCGGTCCTCGCAGGGCTTCGACCGGACCGATGCGGGGGAAGCGGTGAGGGCCTCGCGCCAGGCTTCGAAGCTGCTGGGGTTGTCGAGTTGAACGTCGATGCGGTCGGCGTCGATGTTGTGTGACACGACGTAGGCGCCGGGCAGTTCGGGGTGGAGTTCGGCGAGGCGGAGTAACGAACGGAGCGCGTTCGCTTGGGCCGCGAGGGGCGGCGGGGGGTCGTCGTAGGTCATGCTGGGGTTACCTCCTGTGCCGTTGATGCGGGTGGGAGGCCGGGGCAGCGGGTGATCTTGGCCGACTGGCCGCTGCCCCGGGCAGAGTCAGGTGTCCTCGGACCGTGCGGCCACGGTCACCTTGATGCTGGCGATAAGGGAGACCTGGCCCTCGGGGTCGCCTTCGAAGAAGGTCTCCATCCATTCCCAGGCGGTGCCGTCGTCGATGGGCCGGTAGCCGAGGGCGCGCAGGGCGGTGGTGCGTGCGCTGATGGTGGGGACGCCGTCGCCGATGGGGAACGGGACGTGGGGCCAGCGGGATTCTTCGGGTTCGGCGACGAAGACTTGCCAGTTGGTGCCGTCCCAGGACTGGATGAGGTGCGCCTGGAGCGCGGGCTTTCGGGTCATGCTCAGCCCGCCTGGAGGAAGCCGTGCGCGTCCGCGAACTCCAACAGATGGTGCAGGACGCGTTCGGCGTGCTCGGCGTAGGCGAACGCTGCGTCGGCGAGGTCAGTGGTGAACGCGGCCAGAACGTCGGCGCGTTCGTCGTCTGAGCGCTGGGCGCTCTCGGTGTCGTGGGTGTTCAGGCACTCGGCGAATCGCGTGCGGAGCCGGTCGAGTTCGCGGCCTCCAACCCTGGTGGTGAGGGAGTGGTCGAGGTCGGGGAGGCCCTGGGCGGGGTAGAGGTAGCGGCCGTGCGCGTCGCGGGGGAGCTCGACGAGGCACGGGTGCTGGTTGCGCAGGACGGCGGTGAGGGCGTTGGCGGTGCCGTAGGCGTAGCCGAGGGCGGCGTTCTCGTACAGCTCGTGGGTGTGGTGTTCCAGGACGGTGTAGAGGTCGTTGAGTTGCCAGAGGGCTTCGTCGTGGGGGTGGACGGGCTCGGCGCCGGGGATGGCGAGTAAGCCGGTGGCGGGGGCGATGCGGCCGGGGTCGGCGGACCAGGCGGCGTGGCGGGCGTGGCTGTGGGCGGCGTGGAGTTCGCGGGTGGCGGCGCCGAGGGCGTTGACGCTGTCGGTGAGTTTGTTGTGCCAGGTGGTCATGTGCGTGGGTCTCCGGTTCGGGTTCAGACGAGGTGGCCGGCGTTGTCGAGGAGGTGGCGGAGGTTGCCGCCGACGGCGGCGAGGCGGTGTTCGATGACCTGCCAGGACTCGGCGTCGATGGCCATCAGGCCGGCGATCGCTGCGGGGCCCTGGCCGAGTTCGAGCGCGGTGAGGACGTCACGGAGTTCGCCGATGGCCATGAGCGATATGCGGGGCGTGGCGCTGATGGTGGTACACATCGTGGGCTCCTTGCAGGTCAGTTGCCGGACTTGGGGAGGGCGTCGCGCAGGGCGGTCATGATCTGGTCGATGGAGGGGGCGGCGCCGCTGCGGGCGAGGTAGAACCCGAAGAGCAGCGCGACGACGGCGGCTCCTGCGCCCAGCGCGCGGTAGCGCATGAGCAGGGCGAGCAGGGCGCCGAAGAGGACGAGGGCGGAGATGCTGAAGGCCATTTCTGCGGTGCCTTTCTCGGTGGCGGTTGCGCGGTGTGGCGGTCAGCGGGTGCCTTCGCGATGCAGGCGGGTGGCGACGTTGTAGAGGTGTCGTCCGAGGCGGATGCGCTGCCCGTAGCCGTCGCAGCGGCGGCAGGTCCGGCCGCGGACGATCCGTCCGCGCCGGTTCTGCTTGATCTTGAATCCGAAGCCGCGGCACTTGCGGCAGTAGCCGACCGGGCTGGCCGTGCAGAGCGCGGCGTAGGCGGCGATGGTGATGACGGCGAGCGCTATAGCGGCGCCGAGTGAGGACATGGCGAACCCCTTTCCAGGGCGGAATCAGGGCGTGCGGGAACCTGGCCGCTAGTCGCTAGCGGCCAGGTCAGAGGGGGTGCGGGGCGCTAGCGGGGGTGCTAGGTCTAGCGGGGCGGAGTGCTAGCAAGGTCAGCGCTGCTAGGGGCTGATGAGTGCGGTCAGTGGAGCCCGAGGAGGCTGCTATGCCGCAGCGCTCCCGCCTTCTCGCCGCTCCACGGCAGCGAGCACGTCTCGGCGGCGCAGCCCGCGGCGGTTGGCTCCCTTTCCTCCCTCGGTGGTGCCCCAGACCTGGACGGTGCGGATGCCGTACGGCCTTACGGCGGTGGCCAGTTGCTCGGTGGTCCACGTGCCGTAGACGTCCGGGCGGAGCTCGGTGAGGCGGGTGAGGGCGGCCTCGCTCCACATCTTGTCGGTGCCGGGAGGGAGGGCCGCACTGAGGTCGGCGAGCAGGTCGTAAGAGGCGCCGGCCTCCTCCGCCGGACCCTCGCCGAGGGCGTGTCCGGTCAGAGTTCCCGCGCGCTTGCGCAGCTCGTAGATGCGCGAGGCGATGGCGTCGGCGGTGGGGACGTCGACTCCCACGGTGCGGACGATGCGGGCGTCGGCACCCTCGCCGACGAACCAGCAGATGCCCTTGTCGCCCCAGGCCAGGATGGTGGCGCGGACGCCGCGTTTGTGGCAACCGGTGCCGAGGACCATGTCGTTCTCGATCTGCCCCATGACCTTGAGGCACCACCGCATGGTGGCGTTCGCGGAGATTCCGGTCGGTAGGGACTTGGCGTCCGGGCGCTGTGTGGCGAGGAGCAGGGTGATCCCGAGCGCCGGGCCGCGCTTGACGAGGTCTGTGCAGTGCTCCTCGAACTCCGCACCGCGCTTGGGGTGTTCGAACCACATCTGGCATTCGTCCACCCCGATGACGATGGGGTGCAGCCCGAGCTTGCGCATGTCTGCAAGCGCCGAGGTGACCTTGGACTCCGGACAGAGGTCCTTCGGCAGCTCCCGCAGTACCTTGGCGCGGCGCCTCAACTCGGCGCGTAGTTCCCGGAGATCGGCCAGGGCGTAGGCGATGTCCTCCTCTTCCTCCCCGGCCCGGTAGCGGTGCGCGACGCGTCCGACGGTGGCCAGGTCGCCCGTGCCCTTGAGGTCGTAGGCGTGCACCTCGGCGCGCAAGTCCATGCACGCGATAAGCAGAAGCAGCCGGAGGAGGAACGTCTTGCCCATGCGGGGTACGGCTCCGATGATCCC
Source organism: Streptomyces sp. NPDC020917 (assembly GCF_044333795.1). Taxonomy (NCBI): domain Bacteria; kingdom Bacillati; phylum Actinomycetota; class Actinomycetes; order Kitasatosporales; family Streptomycetaceae; genus Streptomyces; species Streptomyces sp. NPDC020917. The sequence continues at coordinate 307,470 of NZ_JBIRRR010000002.1, forward strand.
CGAGACGTACATCAGGGCCTGCGCGATCCACCTTCCGCGCTGGTCGGTGGCGAACGGCTGGGCCTTGAACAGGTCGAGCGGTTTGACGTCGAGCAGCGGCCACTTGGGCTGGCGGGTCTTGGACATGTCCTGATCGCCGACCCACAAGCGGAGCCGGCCTGTGTGCTCGTCGGGCACGGCCTCCGGCCAGACGCAGCCGAGCGGGCGACGCAGCCCGGAGGCGAGCTTCTCCCGCCGGTCGATGACGTCGGTGACCGTGACGCCGTAAGGGAGGTCGCCCTCGGCGAGCCAGCCGGGACCGTCGCGGGTGATCGGGGCGGTGAACGCGAAGCCCGGACCGCCTTTCGCTTGTGCCTGGCTGATGGCGGGGATGCCGAGGGAGCCGAGGGCCCGTAGCACGATGTCGCTGGTGAGCTTGGTGGCCTTCGGGATATCCACAGCCCTGTGGATAATCGGATCGTCCGCAGGCTGCCCGATCCTGCCCAGCCCCATCCCAAACGCGCCGGCGGCCAGCAGGAGGAGCCAGGCCGGGGCGAGTACGTAGCTGGCCAGACCGAGGAACGTCACCAGGAACACGGCGATCACGCCGACGACCGTCCGCCAGCGCACCCGCCGATCGCGCTGCCGCGACAGTTTCAGGTACTCCTCGATGTCCTCGCGCGCCGCGGCGACCCGCCGCAGCGGCTCGCCCTCGGCGTCGGCCAGCCACCGCAGAAAGCTGCCGACGAACCGGGCGCCACCGACCGGCGCGCGCAGGCTCAGCCGCAGCCCGTACCAAGGGGTGCGTATCGCGTGATACGCGGTGACGTGCCCGGCGTACGCGGCAACGCCCTTCGCGGCGCTGCCGAACTCCCGCCGCGACCGAGCCCACGGGGGTACGACCGGGCGCCGCTTCGCGCCGCGCACACGATCAAGCAGCCCGAGGCCGGTGCGACCACCGGGCTTGTCGACCAAGATCGTGCCGTCCTGCGCGGCGGTAACCGCTGCGGGCGGCGGCAACGGCCCTTCTGGCGGGCCCTGCTTGGTGTGATTCATCCTTGGACCTCTCGTGAGGTGGTCTGCGTGACTGGCTCCGCTACGACAGGGCAAGGGAGCCCGAAGCCTGAACGGGTGCGTAAAGTGCAGGCACTCTTGCTGCCGGGCCGCTGCGGTAGGTGTTCACCCGTCGTGCCGAGTACCGCCAGAGGCGTTCACTGAACGCGGCCCGCGTTCACCGTCGAGGCGGGTGAACACCCCGTGGACGTAGCTCGGGGCACGCGTCGCCCGCCGTGCGGTCTCCCGCACGCTCAGGCCGGCGGCCCAGCCGCGTTCGATGACGGCCAACGCGTCATTGGTGCCCAGCTTGACGGGTGAACGCGGCTCTGAACGGGCTTCGCTGTTCGCCTCGTTCACCCCGTTTACCGGTGGAAGGTCGGTGAACGGGCTGGGGAGGCGGCGGACGTTCATCGCGGCCCGGGCCATATGGTCGCGCACTTCGCTCGCGAGCGCGGACGCTACCGGATCGCGTGGCGCGAGCCAGGGCGCCGGCAGCGTGATCGTCGCCAGCGAAGTGGCGTTGCGCCGCGCGGCCAACTGATCGAGCAGCTTGGCGCGTTGCTCGACGTCCGTCCCGACCGACGCGCGGGCGACGGCGACCGCCAAGCGGCGCGCGAAGCGTCGGCCGCGACGCCGCTCGCGTCGCTCCGGGCTGATCTCGGCGAGCCGCGCGGCCAGAGCCACGGCCCGCACCGTGGCGCGGTCGCGGGTGATCTGCGCGGCGTCCCGGTGCCGCTCGGCGATGCCGAGCCGTGACAGGAGGCGTTCGCGCAGTTCGCGGACGATCAGTGCCCCGAAGCCGTTGGACGAGGCGTCCGGTCGACGGTGGCGCAGCTCGATCCCCATGGCCAAATGCCAGAGCATCGCGGCCATCACGGGACCCACGAAGGCGCGGACCGTGCCGCCGATCGGCCCGGACTCGGAGTAGGCCGGGATGATCTGCACGCCGGTGATGACCCAGACGAGTACGCCGGGGATGCCGGGTGCCGCGGTCGGGCCGTTGAGGTTCTGCCGTGCCATCAACGCGGTGGCGAAGAGGGCGAGTTCGGCGGCGCCGAACATGGCCGCGCGTTCGGCGGGCCCGGTGATGTCGAGGTAGTCGGCGGCGAAGCGCCACGAGGTGTCGGCGCTGTAGGCCGTACACGCGACCGCCGCGAGGGCGGCGACACGGACAGCCAGGGTTCCCCGCCGCAGTTGGCGGACGATGGCCACCGTCAGCCCAAGCGCGAGTAGTGCGGCGGTGCCGTAGGCGACAAGAACGGGCAGCGGTGTCGTCATGCCGCCCACCGCCACGTGCATGGCCGGTGCGTCGGACGGTCGGGACGAAGCAGGGAGGGACCGGTCAGCCGCAGCGCGTACATCGCGTCCTCCATGGTGAGGACGTCGGACGCGCCTTCGTGCAGCAGCTCGGCGAGCACATCGCGGGCCGCGGCCGAGCGGGCCGCGTGCTCCTCGGCGGACTCGGGACGGTCGGGCGGTGGGCCGGCGAACAGCTCGCGGAAGTCGTCCGCGCGGTCCGGCGGCGGAGGCTCCCGTAAGTGGCAGTGGCGAGCTAAGTAGACGTGCATCGATTTCTCCTGGTGACAGAGGTGAGAAGAGGCGTGCGTCCGTGGCGCCCGGCGAGGGCCGCGCTGCCGTGTGAGGCGGGCGCGGCCGGGCCGGGGCCAAAGACATTTCGTTTGTTCTGGCGCTCTGTGGAGTTCTCAAGGGTCGGGCGCTGTCTTCGGACCGCTCGGTGGACGAGCGGGAGCCTCTGGGCGCTCAGGACGTATCAAGTCCTCAAGAGATCCTGTCCTCAGGTCCTCTTTAGGAGTAGCTAGAACTATGAACCCTCAGTCCTCAACTCGTCAAGACCTCTTTAGGAGTTGTAAGCTGGCGCAGCCAAACGATGAGGACGGTGACCGGCATGGCCAAGTCGTACGAACGGATCGCCGACGATCTACGTGACCGCATCCGCGCAGGTGAACTCGCACCCGGCGACCGTCTCCCCACGGAGACCGTCCTCGTCGAGCGGTACGGCAAGAGCCTTCCGACCCTGCGCCAGGCGCTGGGCCTCCTCCAAGCCGAGGGGCTGATCGAGAAGCAGCACGGCCGCGGGAACTTCGTCCGCCGGCCGCGTACTCCCGTGCAACGGACCAACGTCCGCCACCAGTGGGAGAAGGACCGGGCCCGCGAACCCGAGCCACAGCGCAAGAAGACCGGCGCCACCGAGCACGACACCGGGCTCGAAGTGGACGACCTGGTGTTCCAGGCGTCATACGGCCTTGTCGAGGCGGGCGAGGAACTGGCGCAGATCTTCGATGTGCCAGTCGGCACGGTCATGGTGGAGCGCACCTATCGCACCCGCTACGACGCGGAGGACTACCCGTTCAGCCTCGTCGACTCCTACCTCGTCCGCGATGTGGTCGCTACGAACCCCGATCTCCTGGACGCGTCGAACGAGCCGTGGCCCGGCGGTACGCAGAGCCAACTCCACACCATCGGCATCGAGCTGGACCGGATCGAGGAGCGCGTCCTGGCCCGGCCACCGTCCGTCGAGGAGGCCGAGGAGCTCGGCCTGCCCCCCGGCACGTCGCTGATCATCCTGGGCAAGACCTCGTACGACACCACCGGCCGTGTGGTGGAGCATTCGTTCGTCCGGCTGCCGGGCGACCGCACCGTCATGACCTTCGTCACCCCACTGGAAAGGTGGTGACCGCCGTGGCGGACCGCCGCATCGACGTCATCACCGCCGTGCACGCCCCCTCCGCACTCTTCCTCGCCGACGCCTACAAGTCGCTGTGCACACAGGAGTTGCCGGACGGCTGGGAGTGGCACTGGATCATCCAGGAAGACGGCGCCAGCGACGCCGTACGCCCCCACGTCCCGGACGACCCGCGGGTTACCTTCCACCAGGGCCGCCCCGGCGGGCCGGGCGTCGCCCGCACCATGGCCCTGGCCTACACCTCCGGCCCCTACGTCAAAGTCCTGGACGCCGACGACCAGTTGACCCCCGGAGCCCTGGCCCGCGACCTCACCCTTCTCGAAGGCGATGCCACCCTCGGCTGGGCTACCTCCCGCGTCCTGGACCTTCTCCCAGACGGCTCAACGGCCGGCTTCGACCAGGACCCCGAGGACGGCCCCATCGAACGCGGCGCCGTCGTCGAGCACTGGAAGGCCCACGACTACCGCGCCCAGGTCCACCCCGCGACCCTCTTCATCCGCCGTGACCTCCTCCTCGCCCTCGGCGGCTGGATGGCCCTCCCCGCCTCCGAGGACACCGGCCTCCTCCTCGCCCTCAACACCGTCAGCCGCGGCTACTTCACCCGCGAGTACGGCCTCCTCTACCGCAAGTGGGAAGGCCAAGCCACCGCCCAGGCGAGTCACACCGACGCGGCCGAACGCGAAGCCCGTATGGCAGTAGTGCAGGGAAGAGTACAAGCTATGAGTGACTGCGTATGGAACACCTTGGGTTGAGTAGGAACCAGTCTGTGCGCGAGGTGATGAATGCCTGACTTGATTTACGTATCTGAGCGTAAGATCTACGGGCGCTTAGGAATGCAGGCACCTTCCCAGAAGGGCCTTCAGGGAACACTGAAGATTCCGCCGATCGCAGATATATCCGGTTCGACCACCTGGCAGGATTCCCAATCAACGGCTTCACATGCACTGGTTCAGAGGGCAAGGAGAAAGATCGAGCGGGAGCTTCTTCCTGTCGACTTCACTGAGTTCGGATTGCATCCAAATCAGTGGATTCGATTCGATCTGGCCATGGCTCAGGTCGCCGTACATGAGGATAGCGGAAGGCCGCCAGAGGACGTTGCTCTATTCGTGGGTAGCGTGCCAAGCGGATCTAGCGGTCAGCCACGAGATATGGGATTCCTACTCTGCGGCTCCGTTCGCCATTTGCGTACACATGCCATAGTCGGCGGCCGCATGGGGTCGGATACGACATGGCTTCACGACCTGATCCTTGAAGTCGAGGATCGGGAAGAAAACGGCGTAAATGTAATTCCAGAGTTTCTGAGTGAAATCCTGCCTACTCGCAAGAGTCAGCAGTTAATGGAAACCGCGACACAGGGGGTCTATGGCTGGCTCAATCGACGATACCCACCATTGACGCGCGGACGACTCCGAGGACACGCAATCGTGCTCATGGATATCGATAACTCGTCCTGGTTCGACCGACTCTTGGTAGCTACCCCCTTGTATGTCGAAGTGAGCACTGAGTCTACCGCCAACTCCAATTCTCGAAGATTTCTTCGGCGTCGGAATCGCTAACGGGGGAATGCCGTAAACATTTACATCCCGTCTTGCATCAAGTCGGCCCGTGCTTGCGTCTTGATCTCGTGAATGATCGAGATGAGCTCGTTTCGGAGCCCCCATGCCTGCTGATCGAAATTCTCGGCGGACTCCTCGTCGGTTGACTGACGCCTGATGATTGAGGATACGCGCGAGATGAAGTTTGCGTAGGGTGCTTCTAGTTTGGTTACAAGCTTCCTGACCTCGCTGCTCCAGTAGAATTCTGATGAGGCTAGGGCGGCTGGTGGCGAAATGACACTCCAAGGGCGGTCTCCTAAAATGCCGCGGGCTTTGTTGCGTACGTGAGGACGAGATGTTTTAGCACCGGCGTTTATTTCATCGATAGTTCGCTCAAGGGTATGCAGCCAAATCCCGAGATCAACGTAGCTCTTTTTTAGTTCCTCGCGGGCCCGACTTCTTCGGTCGGCTATGAACTGGAGCTCACACTGGCGCTCGAATAGTTGCCTGCTTGCCTCGAAGTGTCGCTCCATCATGGCGACGTCCCGTGCGGTTCCACGGGATGAAAGTACGTAACCAAGGCGGGTGCCAATACCAAGGGCGACTAACGCTGTGGCCAGGTCAACTATGAGGGAAACATTGTCACTTGACATGAGATCATGATTCTTTCGTTCGGTGCCTTCTGTAGCAACGCGGTGCGTTGTGCTAGGAATTCACCGGGACCTCGTAGACGATCTCGCAGAGGCCAGCAGGGACGACGATGTCCGCGGTCTCGACGGGGCGGCCGTCTTCGGCGTAGTAGGTGCGCACGATGTGCGTGACCAGCGTGCCCTTTTGGACCCCGAGCAGGCCGGCCTCCTCCGCGGTCACGGTTCGCGGTGAGGGTTGTTCGACGGCCCGGGTGATCGTGATGCCGATCTCGGCCATGCGGCGGACGACGCCGATGCCGCCGTGCGGGCCGCCCTCGGGGAGGACGACGAGCGTGCCGCCCGTCAAGGCGTACGGCTCCCAACTCGTCGAGAGCTGAACAGGCTTGCCGTCGGCGAGGAACTCGTACGCAGTGCGCACGCACAACTCACCCTCGGCGATGCCGAGTCGGGCCGCGATCTCAACAGGAGCCGGGATCTTCGCGTCCGTCCGGCTCTCCCAAGTGCCCCGCTTCCCCAGAGCTGCCATGTCCGCGGCGAACGGCGAGCCGCCGGCCTGCTCGCGGAAGATTGAGCGGACGATGCGCAATCGCTTGCGCGGCTCCGCCACGTAGGTGCCGGAGCCGGCACGGCCCTCCAACGTCCCCAGAGAGATGAGCAGTTCCTGCGCTCGGCGGATGACGTTGTCGCCGACGCCGTACTCCTGGCCGAGATCGGCGCGGGACGGGAGGCGGTCTCCGGGAACCCACTCCCCGTTCGCGATGCGCTCGCGCAGTACGTCTGCGATGCGGAGGTACGGCGGCTGATCAGGCATGTGGACAATCTAGTCCACTAGCTCTAATCTAGTTAACTAGATTCACTCAGAGTGTTCTGGTGGCAACGGAGGACAGCCTTGTGCCCCCGCCCGAATCACGTATCGCCGAGGTCGCCACGGGCCTCACCGCCGTAGGACTCAGGCCGAAGCGGGTCGAAGACCGCGGCCACACCTCACTTGAGGCAGCCGTGCCGCGAACGTTCCCCGACGCGTCCTGGCCCCGTCTCCTGGCGCTGCTCGGCAAAGCCGACTGGTTCGGTCTCGCCGACAGCAGCGCGCGCGGTCGCTCGTTATGGGCCGCGTTCCACAACAGCACGCCCGCACCGAACGACACCGCCGCCGCGGATGCGCGCGATCAGCCGTAGGAGCTGAGATCTGTGTTCAAACAACTCCGCAGAACCGCTGTCTGGTTCGCCCAGCAGCTCCTCCCTGCCAAGGGAAGTCACCGTCACCGCGCGCCGAGTCATGCCTCGGCAAACCGACAGACGGACCAACCGCCCAGCCCACCTCATCGGTTCGGCCTGCGCCAACCGCATCCTCCGCAGCCGTACCTCCACGGGGACGACGTCCCGCTTGTCCGCCCCTACGTCCTCAGCGCCGAGGAATGGACGGCTCGGCGGCGGAGGGCCACATCGACCAGGCTGCTGGTCTGCACGCCATGACCGCCCGCCACCAGCAAGTGGCCGAGGATCTCCGCCGGCTCATCACGTCCGGCGAACTGGCAGCGGGGGAGCGTTTGATTCCGGAGTCCCGGCTCGCCACGCACTACCGGGTGAGCGTCCCGACATTGCGGGAAGCCCTCGAACTGCTCCGCGCCGAGGGGCTGATCGACAAGTTCCAGGGCCGCGGCAACTTCGTGCGACGGCCGCCCAAGCGGCTGATCTACCCGACGTCACCAGGTAGCGGCCTGCACGTCATCGTCAGCTCGGCCGACATCGCCGCGACCGGCGCCGTATCCACCCGCCTGCGGGTGCCCAGCGACGCTCCCGTCACCGAGTACGTGTGCCTCAGCCACCGTGGCGACAGCCCCCAGTCCCTCGCACGCGTCTACATCCCCCACGGCATAGCCCGCTTCACCATGCCTCACATCGGCGCCTCGCCGTGGGGCGACGACATCCTTCGCCGCGTCGCCGACGAGACCGGGGTGTCCGTGGCGTCCAGCACCGACCTGGTCACCGCCCGTTTCCCCACGGGGGCGGAAGTACAGTCGCTGCGCTTGGGCGCCAAGGTCCCGGTCCTCGCTGTCGAACGCATCAGCACTACCTCGGACGGCGCGATCGTCGCGTACTCGACGCTCGTCCTGCCCGGTGATCGCTCGGAGGTTGTCCTCACCAGCCTGATTGCCCAGAGAGAGGCCCGTGTATGACCGAGCTGCCGACCGAACCGTCATCCGGACAGGAGGTCCATCCCCTCAACTCCGGCCTTCGGTTGCTGCCGTGGACCTCTCCCGAAGGCAAACCCGCCTTCCTCAGCGGTGACGGAGGCCCAGTATCCCAGATGGCCGACGCCATTGAGTCGATCCAACTCGACATGGCACAACAGTTGTTGGATGTTGTTCCGGGTGTTCTCGATAACCCGGGATCCGGCCCGGAAGAGCTTCGCTACACGGGTCGGCGTCTGACGGAGTACCTGACATTGACACTTCGTGTCGCGGTCAGCCGCGGACAACGCGTGACGGCTGCCGAGCCCGAAGAACCGGCGCAGTCCGCGCAACCCGGAAACGTCCCGTAAAAGCAGAAACGGCGGCTGCCCGGTACACCAAGCAGGGTGTACCGGGCAGCCGCCGCTTTCGAAGTCAAGGCAGGGTCTCCGTGTCGACCCGCGAGAAGATCAGATCGCTCTCGTCCGTCACGGGGCCGCGCCACCGCACGGGTACCGCGGACGCGCCGCTGAGCGCCGAGGGATACGTCTCCGCGGCATACTCATTGGCGAGCCGGTACACGTGGAAGCCGTGGTCCCGCATGGTGTCCAGCAACTCCTCGACGGAGTCGCCGAGTTGCTCCATGCGCTCGGGCGTCACCTCGACCGTGATCTCGGCGTCCGGGCGGAGGTGGTCGAGCAGTGGAGCCATGCCGCGGACGACGCTGCCCTCGGCGCCCTCCACGTCGACCTTGATCACCCGCGCCTTCGCGATCTCGTCCGCGTCCAGGATCTCCGGCAACGGCTGCGCCTCGATCTCGAACTTCGACTCCACGGGGCCGTCCCAGGGGACGATGCTGTTCGCGCCCATGTTGTTGTTGCTGGACAGGATGAACGTCAGCGTCTGCCGCTTGTCGGAGACGGCCACGTGCGCGATGCGGACGTTGTCGCAGCCGTTGAGCTGTGCGTTCTGCCGGAGCCGGTTGTTGAACGCTTCCGAGGCTTCGATGGCGACGACGCGGCCCTCGGGGCCTACGAGTTGGGACGCCAGCACGCTGAAATAGCCGATGTTCGCGCCGACGTCCACGAAGGTGTCGCCGGAGCGCAGCCGGCGCGTGAGCCACTGCGTCATCCGCGGCTCCCACACGCCGAACAGGTAGAGGTACCGCTGGATGAGGTCCTGGGTGTCGACGGCGAACCGTGCGCCGATGGCCGTCTCGGTGACGCGCCGACGCGGTTCATCGCGGAGGTGCGGGTTGAGGAGCTGGCCGGCCAGAGGGGCTTTGAAGAGGGTGCCGGGGGCATTGCGTACGTACCAGCGACCCAGGGTGACCAGGGTCTCTGAGGTGGGGTTGCTCATCCGTTCGCCTCTCCGCGAGCTGCCACAGGCACGGTAGCACTGTGCCGCGATGCGGCCTGGCCTGGCGGAATTCCTGAGTTCGCCCCGGTCGGCGACCCGGCCTCCTAGAATCCTCAAGACGTCTTTATGACTCGGCGGGTGGGGGACGGCTTGAGCACGTCGGAGCAGCTACTGACGATCGCCGCCGTCCTCCTGGGCGCTCTCACCACCTACGTCACCAACTACTGGACCGAGCGGCAGCGCATCCGCCGCGAACTGCTCACGCGCTGGGACGACAGGAAGCTCAGCGCCTACGAGAACTACGTCGACCGCGTACGCGCGGCCGTCTTCCTGGCCGTCGAGCTGTACGAGCACCGCGAGGGCATCCGTCTCAGCGACGACCCGGAGCCCCAGCTCCGCGCCCAGCTGGCCGACGCCATCCGCTTACAGGGCCGCGCGTTCGAGCGCATCATGCTCCTGGCCGGCGACGAGGTGATCGAGGTCGCCCACGACCTCAACGCGGCCTCGCGCGAGGTCGACTGGCAGGCGACCGGGAAGCAGCCCGGCACCCTGGACGACTGGCGCGAGCGTAACCGGGCCGTCTTCCGCTGCATCAACGCCCTCCACGAGGCGGCCCGTGTCGACCTGGGTGTAAGCGGCTCCGTCATCGGTGACAGCCACCAGGACCGTGACTTGCTGTTGCCGCCGACCCGTCGCGACCGTTCGGATCAATCTGATCACGGCCCGGTCATGGGGTGAGGGAGCCGAGGGCTATCGCGACTCTTGATCCGTCGGCCACTCTTCTGACCTGCGACTTTATCGATCTTCTGATCCGGGTAGCTCGTATGGTGAGGCTGAGTTTGGCGGATGTCCCTTCACGTTCTACGGTCGTTGTCAGTGCGGCCTGCTTGACTGTTCCGCATCGACCGACGGAGGAGCGCGCCATGTCAACGATGATTCGCACGACGCGTGAGGAACTTGAAGCACAGCGCGAGCGGCTTCTCGAAGAGGTCGGCATGACCGACGGCCAGCTGGCAGAGCGCGCTGCAAGCTACAGCCTGAACTCGGACGAGCTGGACGTTTGGCACACTATCCAAGGCATCGACTACCTTCTTGACGGTGACCGCTGACGACGAGCCCACTCTCGAAGACAAGGCGACCGAGTTCGCTGACGAGTTGACACATCTGACGCGGGGAGTCCTGGCTGAGGACTCCCCGCAGTTCCTTGCTCGGAATCTGGGGGACCGCGTCTACGTGACGTCGATTGGGGACGACGCGAAGGCGTGCCAGGTGCCGATCAGCATCGGAGGCGTGTCCTGCCTCACTTTGTCCGCACAGTACTGGTGCTGTTGGGACGGGACTGGTAAGTACCTGGCAACGGTCACCGCCAAGGTTCATGTGTACTTCACCGACTCTCGTGAACCACTTGTTAGATACGAGTACGAGCGGGAATGGGAGAACCCTCCTGGGGCTCATTTCCACGTGCACGCACATCGAGACGAGATGGCATATCTTCTGCGTCTCGCTGAGCGAAAGGGACGCCCGAACGACGGGATGCGGAAGCGCTCACTTCCGCGACTCGCAGAGGTTCACTTTCCCGTGGGAGGACATCGGCTCCGACCAGCGCTGGAGGACGTGCTGCTCCTTCTTGAGCGGGAGTATGCGATTGACGTATTGCCTGGCTGGGATAGCATCATTGAGCGTCATATGCGTGAATGGCGAATATTGCAGCTTAAGGCAGCCGTCCGCGACGCCCACGAAGAAGCTGCGGCGACACTTCGCGAGATTGGCTATGACGTGACCCCATCCGACCGGGTCCGTCCGCAAGACCCTACCGCGCGACTATACCGGCCGTAAGGTGCTTCACATCGGATTATCAAACCCTTCCGCGGATTCCTGGGTCGCAGAGAGTTCTCTCGTAGGCCTTTCAGCGTGCGGCGGTATCAACAACTGCGCCATGGTGTCCGGGTCTGGATTGAATCCGAGTTGTTCCATGGCGGCAGTGGCTTTAAGCCGATCTTTGAGGTCGGGGTCCGCTACGCGTTCAATTAGCGATGTGGCTTTCTCGAATCGGTCGTTCGAGTCGATTTTATCGGCGACCCCCTTGGCCTCGTTGGTGATGTGTTCATCTTTCCGTCGGGCTTGTCTATTCAAGATTCCACCCGCCGCAGTGAAGACTGCTCCCACTGTTCCTGAGGCCCACTTGACGCCGCTTTGCCCGTCGCGGAATGCTAGAAGGGCTATGCAGGCGAGAACGATGGCGCCGCCGGAGATCATAAAAACAACGCTCACCCAAAACATTATGTTGGATTGGGTGAGAGAGCGATTCAGGAAGTTGAAATGGAAGTCTTGTTGCTTCTCTGCGAGGGAAACCCGCTGCGTTCGCTGGTCCGTTGATTCGCCGAGTGTGTTAGTTTGTGATCCCGACCCGCTGACAGAGTTAATCACCGTGTCGCCGCCGGTGACGACAATATGCTGAACAATTTCTTGCGTTTTCTGCCGTCTCTCCGACAGGTATTGGAGTCGACTATTGGCTCTATTTACCGCCAACTCCAACCTCTCGCGTAAAACTCGAAGCCGTTCTTTTTCGCTATCGGATATGGAGTCATTCTGGAGTTCCCCGTCAGCTTTTCGGAGGGCTCGATTGCGGGTGGCCAGTTCATCCTTCGCCAGCGCCCACTCCGAAGCCAACAGCTCCTCCGGGTCTTCTTTCACCATGATCGCCCCGAATCCCCACCCTCTGTCCAGCGTTGAGGCATCAGGGTACCCGCGCCGACAGGTACCGCACGGCCGAATCGAAGGCGGTGTCACGAAGAACGTGTACTGATTGGCCAGGGGCTATGGGGTGGGTGGTGGAGGGGAGGCTTCGGACCCCCTGTGCGCCACGTCCAACTCCTTGTGGAGTTCGGAGACTGCTCGGCGGTCACCAGTGTGGGTGGCGGCGCTCCGTGCATCACATCGCGTGTGCGCGTCGGGAGTGCAACCTGTGGTCGAATTGCCTGGCGTGGGACAACGCCTGGCACCAGGAGGTGCGGGGCATCGTGTGGTCAACCTGTGGTCAGACTCCACCGGGACATCGAGTGCTGCCCAACTCCCTTGCTGGTCACCGTGCTTGTACTTCCCTCAGGAGTAGTTCCCTTGAAAACCGTCGTGGCAGCGATGTCACCGTGGGTTCAAATCCCACAGCCTCCGCCAGGATGGAAGTAGCAGCAGGACAGAGCGGGTGCCCCGAGCTTCGGGGCACCCGCTCTTTCGTGTCCTGTCTCACCTTGAGCCGCCGGTATCCCGGCCGCGGTCAGTCCGTACGGGCCATGCGCGGGCCAGATTCGGTGACTACGCTCCGTCGCTCGGCCCGGCTTCCGCGCTGGCCAGAGCCCTTGTGATGCGGGCGTTGTCCGCCTCCTCCCGTCCCTTGATCACCTTCGCGTAGAAGCGGTAGAGGACGGTCACGCTGTGGCCGGCGCGGCGTGCGACCTCCACCAGATCGACCCCGGCCCTGAGCCACAGGGACACGCAGGCGTGACGCAGCGAGTACGGGACTTCTGCCAGGGGCGTCCCCTGGTCAGCGTTGGAGAGCGCCTGGCACCGCGCGAGTTGCCACACTTCGGCGTACTCGGTGGAACGCAATCGCCCTCCTCCAGCGGCCCGAAAGAGGCGGCCATCGGTGGCTGTGCGGTACTCCGCGAGATGCGTGCGGAGCATGGACACGAGCGCCGGCGGGATGGGCACGGTTCGAGCGGGTCCGGGGTGGACGGTGGTGCGCCGTTCACCCCGGTGGTGTCAGCCGTGACGGTGGTGGCCGTTCTGGGGGCCGTGGCCATGGTGGGCGTGGCAGTCGGAGAGCTGGAAGGAGGCGATACGGGTGTTCCAGTTTCCGGTGCCGTCGGCAGGTTGGTACTGGTTGGTGTACCAGAACGTACAGCCGTCCACCGGGTCGACCGCCATGGAGGTGTAGTCACCCCAGCGGTTGCTCCCGGTCTGGGAGCCTGCGCCCGTCCACACGGTGGTTTCGTGGAACGTCATCAGGTTCGGCGGGTCGTGCGCCAGGCGTCCGGTGACGCGGATCGAGGGACGGGTCCGGGACGACGACTGCGAGTATCCCAGGGCGATGTCGCCGTTCTTGTCCATGGCTGCGGAGCCCATCCACCGGTACGTGGGGTCCGGAGCGTAGGTGCTCTGCTGGCGGACGACCGGTCGGCCGTGGCGCAGCCGCAGTTCGTACCAGCGCACGCCCACTCCGCCCCGGGCATCGACCGCCTGGTTGACGACCAGGGACTCGTGGTCGCCGAAGTTGCGGTAAGCGAACCGGTACATAGGAGAGTAGGAGAGCGAATCCAGTTTCTGGGTGGTGCCGGCCTGGGGGACGCAGTGGGTGGGATCGGTACTCTCGCAGGCCCGGGTGTAAGGGGCCACCTTCAACTCCTGCGGGCCCGTGAGGGTGGTGCGGGCGTGGTCTGCCCAGTCGACGTGGAACCGCCAGTACTGCAGCGTGTCGTCGGTGGGGCCGAGGTTGATCAGCAGGTTGGGCTCGCCCCGCGGGGGTGGGGTCGTGCCGTCGAGGTCCGAGCCGATCGGGATGGTCGAAGCCGGGAGGGTGTAGCACTGCTGGTCGGCGTCGGCTCCGCGCAGCATCCTGTCCCGGTCCCAGGCGCACGCCTCGAAGAGCGACCCGGCGGCGGTGGCGACCACGTAGTAGGCGTCCGGCCACACCGCGAACTTCGGGTGGTCGGGGAGGGTCTGATACCCGAATGCGTAGCGGTAGTACTCGCCGGTGGCGTCCGCGGTGCGGGAGACGCCCACGCACAGTCGATTCGTGTTGGTTGCGGGGTCGCTGGCGAACTGGTTGATGATCCAGCGGTGGGCCAGGGAGTCCCAGCGGACTTCGGGGTCCCCGAGGAAGTCGTTCTCGGCGTTCTCGCACGGTCCGCCGAATCCGCTGAACAGGGTCTCGGTGGTCAGTGGCCCCAGCAGGGTGGTACCGGACTTGGAGTACACCGCGAGTTTGAAGTTGGTGATCTCTACGACCTGGCGGGAGCCTACCGAGGCGTTGGGGTCAGGAGGGGTGCCCCCGCCTTCCCGGACGCCCTCGAAACTGACGCCGAACCGGATACGCCCCCGGCTGCCGTTGCGGTTCTGCACCACCCGGTCGGGACCGGCGGCCCTGACGGAGGACGGGTGCGGCCCTTTTCTGGGGGGCATGGGGTCGGATGCGCGCCGGAGCTGTCTGGAACTTTGCGACAGCTCACGCAACGGCGGCGAGGTGTCATGGTGCACTGCGGGGCCGGAGTCAGGGGACCGAGTAGCCTGCGCGTGGTCGACCGTCCTTAGTGCCGTTCTGGCGGCGGGCGCGGCGGACCACGCAGGGGAGGCCAGCAACGCCGCTCCCACCGAGGCGACGGCAACGATCGAACGCAAGGCACGGGATACGTGCATCAAACCTCCGAACGGGTCGGTGAGCCAGACCCGTTCGGCCACCTGGTGACGGCGGCATTCGAGACAAACCCCACGCGTGTGCGGGGGCTGTCGCGACCTCCCCGCGACCCCGCGCCCCGGGGGCAGGTCGAGGCCACAATATGAGGGCGGGTGACTCAGATGTGTGTTTGGAAACCTAGTTATCCACCTCGTCCGCTCACTGCTGGTCGACGGGTGTCGGGATGCGGTTCAGCCGTATGGCGCTGCCTACATGACGGGAGTACGCGAGCCAGCCGCACCGGAGGGTCCGATGAGCAGGTCTCACCGCTCCAGCGGTGGACCTTCTTGCCTGCTGGGCCGTCCGGATGACGCTGTGGACCCACCACATCTGGCACTCGTCCACCCCGATCACGAGGGGATGGAGTCCGAGCTTGCGCATGTCCGCGAGTGCCGAGGTGACCTTGGACTCCGGGCAGAGGTCCTTGGGCAGTTCGCGCAGGACTTCAGCCGTGGCTGGCCGCGGTGGGGGCCGCGGTAGGGGCCGCGGTTGCGGCCGCGGCTGTGCAGGGGCGGAAGCGGGCGAGGTATGCCGGGCTTGGGCCGCGGCGCTCGGTCAGGTGGAGGCCGGCGCCGTCGGCGAGCCGGTGCAGTCGGCCGAAGGGGATCCAGTGCCGGTCGAAGAACTCGCCGATCACCAGCCGTCCGCCTGGTGCCAGCACCCGTGCCGCCTCGCGCAGTACCCGATCCGGCTCGGGGATCTCGCCGAGCGCGGTCACGGCGTATACGGCGTCGAATGTCCCATCGGCGTAGGGCAGTTCGCGTGCGTCCGAGCGGGTGGGCCTGATCGTCGCCACGCCGTCGCGCTCGGCCCGGCACATCACGTGGTCGAGCATCTCCTGCTGGATGTCGAGCACTTCGAGCCGTCCCTCCGGCCCGAGCTGCGGGGCGACATGCAGCGACTGCAGGCCGGTCCCCGGGCCGATCTCCAGGATCCGTTCCCCCGGCCGCGGTTGCAGTACGGCGTCCATCCGGTCGGCTGTCAGGAACGGCAACGGCACGTCGAGAAGGCCGCGTTGGGCGTACGGATAGGGCGCCGTGTCGCCCATCCACCAGGCGGCGGCCAACGCGGCGCCGACGCCGGCGGCGACCGCCCAGCGGGTCCGGGCCGGGATCGGGGAGATGGGGGCGGTAATGATGCGGTGCATGGTGTTCTCCGGTGGATCGATACGGTTCGGGATCGTCGTTCGCGGTAGGCGGTAGGCGGTAGGCGGTAGGCGTCACGCGCGCCGGCCCAGCGCCCGCAGCGCCAGCCGGCCGCACAGCGCGGCGAGCGGCAGCTCGGCACCGAGCGCCATGGCGACCGCGGTGGCGAAGTCGCCGCCCGGGGCCGCGGTCGTGGTGTCGAACCAGGCGTCCACCGCAAGCAGCGTCGCGGTCGCGGCGGCCGCCAGGGCGTGCCGCCGGTCACCACGGGCGGCGAGGAGGCCGGTGGCGATCAGGCCGAGCGCCTCCAGCGCGTCGAGCCCGACCCAGGCGACCGGCCAGTGCGCCGCGGTCGCGGTGGCCGGCAGGCCGGTGGCCAGCACGTACAGCCACGGCAGCAGGCCGAGCCCGCAGGCGACCAGCAGCGCCCCGGCCCGCCGCATGCCCCGCGCCGGGCGCGGCTCCTCCGCCTCTTCGTACAACGGGATCACCTCGGCGCCGGCCACTTCCTCATCGCACAAGGCCAGTTGACGCATCCTCTTCCCCCGCTCCCCGTCGGCTGTCCCCTTCACGTGCTCCACCCTCCGCCGCACACCAGGCGCCGTCAGTCACGCAGGGTTCCGACCTGGGGTGGAGACAAGTGCACCCCTGAACCGGGCGGGAGCGTCATGGCACGGGGATGGCCTGCGGCTTTACCGTTTGACGCATGCAATTCACGACGTGGCTGCAGCTGGTGCTGGGCCGGCCGTTCCGCAGGGCGGGACACCGGGCTGCGCTCGTCGCCGCCGGCCTGCCGCTCCACCTCGCCGTTGTGCCCATGTGGCTCTGGCTGCTCGGCACGTTGGCGGCGTTGGTGCCGGCCGTGACTCCGCTGCCCGTGCTGCTCACGCTCCTGGTGACACCCCTGCTGACCGCCGGGCAGCGGCTGCGCTACCGGGCACTCATCGGCAAGGACCTCCCGCGCCCCGCCGCACCCGGGCCGGGGCGCAACTGGAAGTCGGCGGTGCGCCGGCTGACGTCGCGGGCCTTGTGGCGGCAGGTCTGCTACCACGCCGTGGCGGGTCCGCTGCTGGCCGTCCTGGATCTCGCCGTCCTCGCCGTCTGGGCCGCCGGTCTCGTGGCCGCCTCCATCTACGTGTGGATCTGGGCGCTGCCCCCGCAATGGCGGGTCACCGAATTCGGGTACACCACGCAGGCCGCGTACATCACCGCCGGCGGCCTCGCCCTGCTGTTCCTCGGGCCCCGGCTGACCGGCGCTCTGGTGCGGCTGGACACCCGGGCGGCCGAGGTACTGCTCGGCCCCAGCCGCACGGAGAAGCTGACCCGCCGGGTCGCCGACCTCGCCGAGAGCCGGGCCGGCGTGCTCGACGCCGCCGACGCCGAGCGGCGGCGGATCGAGCGCGATCTGCACGACGGCGCGCAGCAGCGCCTCGTCTCGCTCGCCGTCAACCTGGGCCTGGCCAGGGCCACCCTCGGCGACCTGCCGGCGGATGCCCGCAAGGTGATCGACGAGGCGCACCGCGAGGCGAAGGAGGCGATCGCCGAGCTGAACAGCCTGGTGCGCGGCCTGCATCCGGCCGTCCTTGAGGACCGCGGCCTCGACGCCGCGCTGTCCGGGGTCGCCGCCCGCCTCCCGATCCCGGTGCGCGTGGCGGTGCACCTGCCGCAGCGCCCCTCACCCACGGTCGAGGCCGTCGCGTACTTCGTGGTCTCCGAGGCCCTGACGAACGTGGTCAAACACGCCCAGGCGACCCGGGCGGATGTGACCGTGGAGCGGATCGGGGAGACACTGCTGGTGGTCGTCGCGGACGACGGCGCGGGCGGCGCGGATCTCGCAGCGGCCGGCGGCGGTACCGGGCTTGCCGGGCTCGCCAAGCGCGTCGCGTCCGTCGACGGCACGTTCTCCTGCCGCAGCCCCGCCGGGGGCCCGACCGTCATCACCGTGGAGCTGCCGTGCGCGCCGTGATCGCCGAGGATTCCCTCTTGCTGCGCATCGGCGTGGTCAAGGTGCTGGAGGCGGCCGGCTTCGAGATGTGCGCGCAGGTCGCCGACGCAGAAGGGCTGCTGGCGGCCGTCGAGGAGCACCGTCCCGACATCGCCGTGGTCGACGTGCGCATGCCGCCCGGCTTCACCGACGAGGGAGTGCGTGCCGCGCTGGTGATCCGCCGCCAGTATCCGCGTACCGCCGTGCTCCTGCTGTCGCAGTACGTGGAGGAGCGGTACGCCGCCGATCTGCTCGCCGCCAACACCTCGGGCGTCGGCTATCTGCTCAAGCAACGGGTCGCCGACGTCGAGGAGTTCACCGAGGCGGTACGCCGGGTGGCGGCCGGCGGCACCGCGCTCGACCCGCAGGTCGTGTCGCAGCTGCTGGTGCGTCGGCACAGCGATCCGCTCGACCGGCTGACACCGCGCGAGCGGGAGGTGCTGGAGCTGATGGCGGGCGGCCGGTCCAACTCCGGCGTCGCCGCCGAGCTGGTGGTGAGCGAGAGCGCTGTCGCGAAGCACATCAACAGCATCTTCACCAAGCTCGACCTGCCCAAGGCCGACGCCGACCACCGCCGCGTCCTGGCGGTGCTGCGCTTCCTGGGCGTTGCGACCGGGTAGTAGGCGATCCTGTACCTGCAGTTCCCCGGCAACGCGAAGCCGACCCGGCTGAACGTTTCGTTCCACTCACGCGATGACGTGGAAGACTTCCTGAAGAAGTTCCCCGCGAGCACCGGGCAGGCATGACCGAGACCGTGCCAGACCACCCACCTGGGCACTACAGCAGCAAGCCGCACGGTGATCACGGCAGGTCGGCAGCCTACGGAGGTACACCTGCGCGGGACGGGCCGACGGTGCTCTGCTCCGCCCCCGTCACCCCGCGCGGCTGCGTGTGCCGATGGTCGCGGGGTCGTCAGAAGATTGCGAGGTTCCAGAAGTCAGGCTTGGTGCCCATGGTCGCCTTGCGCGGTGCGAAGGGTGCGCGCCAGTTGCCGGTGCCGGTGTACACGTAAGTGGTTCCTGCGCCGTAGCCGATGAGGTCAGGGCGTCCGTCGCGGTTGGCGTCACCGACCGCGACGAGTTGGCTGTAGGCGTTCCAACCGCCGCCGATCCTGGTCCGGGCGGCGAAGGTTCCGTTGCCCTTGCCGAGGTAGAGCCACAGGATGCCGTCCTTGTCCCGGGCCACGAGGTCGCCGGCGTCAGCCCCCGCGATGTTGCCGACGGCGGAGATCCGGTTGTAGATCTGCCAGCCGCCGCCGATCTTCCTGCGAGGAGCGAAGGGCGCGGAGAGGGAGCCTGTGCCCGGGTAGAGCCACAGGACCCCGGTCTTGTCGATGGCGAGGAGGTCGGGCCTGCCGTCGGCGTTCAGGTCGCTGCCAGCGGTGATCGTGTCGTAGATCTGCCAGCCGCCACCCACTTTCGTGCGGGGCCGGAAGGGCGCGCCGCCCGGTGTGCCGGTGCCCTCGTAGACCCACAACGTGCCCGTCCTGTCGCGGGCCACGATGTCGGACGCGGAGGTGCCGCCCAGGTTGCCGGCGGACGCGAACCGGTCGTAGGTCTGCCAACCCGGACCGACGGTCGAGGCTGACGGCAAGTAGTACAGCCGGCCGCCGTCCGCGCGGAAGGCGGTGTCAAAGCGGTTGAGCATGCCCGTGGAACTGACCACGAGAAGGTCGGGGGATCCGTTGTCGCTGAAGTCGTGCGGTGCTGGCTTGCGGGTCACCGTGAACGTCCCGGAGAGCTCCGCCGCGGGACCGATGCCGTTGAGCGGGGTTGCCTTGATGTGCCAGGAGTAGGCGCCGTTGTACGCGGCGATGAACTCGCCCGACTCGCCTTTGACCAGATCAAGCCGGCCGTCCCACGGAACACTGAGGGTCTGCGGGCCGGGGGTCCAGGTGTCATAAGGAATCCGCGTCACGGCCCATCGCCGCTGGGACGCCGTGTGGACAACCTCGATGTCCACCCGCGCGCCGGGGCGGCTGAGCGTGGTGTCGAAGGAGAAGGCGCCGCGATTGCGGTCGAGGTCGATCACGGGGGGAACGGTCCCCTGGATCTCGATCGCCGTCGGCTCGCCGCTGCTGGCCACCATGGTGGCGACGGGCGTCCCTTGCGAGTCCAGGGAGATCCGGTACTCACCCTCTCCTTGGGCCAGGGTGCCGCCCTGAGCCATGACCGTGCCGTCGGCCGCGGTCAACGCGCTGAAGGCGTCGTCCAGCAGCTTGACGGTGGCGCCGGTCTTCAGGGAGAGGGCGGTCAAGGCGTAGAGCGGGTTCGGGTCAGTGGCCAGTTCGCCGCCCTTCTGCGCGTACAGGACCCAGTCCTGCAGCAGGTCGACGCTGAGAGAGCCGGCTCCTGTCAACGCGATGCGCTGATCCAGGCCGCCGCCGCGCGGGGAGACGACGACGGTCCGGCCCCCGCTCCGGTTGGTCTGTCCCCAGGCCAGGTACGTCGACGAGGCCGACATGCCGGTCACTACTGAGGCGTCCGGCGTGTCGCGTGCCTCGACGACCGCAGCGGTGGCGATGTCCACGAGCGCAAGGTGGTAGGTCGGCGACGCGGGGGTGTCGGTGGCGTAGCGGGCGATCAACGTGCCGGCGGGGGTGTCGGTGGCTGCACCGTCGAAGTGGGCGTTGTCCGGGAGGCCGGTGACCCGCCGGTCGCGAAGGATGCCGTCCTGCATGTCGACGAGGTGCAGGTCGTTCCCACCGGCCGCGTTGGGGACGGTCATGACGAGCGTGGCACCCACGGGACGGAGCAGGGTGTAGCTGCTGCCGAGGGTGCTGCGTTCGATCCGCACCGGTGGGCCGGCGGCGCTCATGTCCCGCAGGATGAACGCGTCGTCCTGCTCCTGGACCACGATGTCGGACGGGGAACCCGCCGCCTTGCCGCCCAGTTCGGTCGTGGACCCGTCTGCCCACCGCGTCCACCGTGGATGGGGATCGGGGCCCTGGACGACGCTGAGGAATCCGGTCCTGCCGATGCCCGTCACCACCACGCCGGCCGGCATGCTGATCGGCGTCTGCCCGGCCGTGGGTCCGGCGGCGGTGCCACCCGTGGCAGTCGAAGCTGCGATGGCCGGAGGCGGTGACAAGACGAGTGACAATGAGGTCCCGGCAGTCAGGGTGAGTACGGCGGTGACGGCCGCGGTCAACCGCCGGCGGACCACGGGACCGGTCTGGCTCACGTCTTTTCCTCCTCCGACGACCTGGCGCACCCGGCGCCTTCCAGATCGGGACACCCGGAAGCGTCGAATGGTTGTACGCAGACCGACTTTTTTGACTCAAGTGCCCGGCCCAGCGGGGCGATTGGGGGAGCGACGTTGCGCGGGCGGACCAGCCGTGGGCCGGATCAGCGGCCCGAACGGCGGCGGCGCGACACGGCCTTGGCCGTCTCACAGCACTGCCCGACCGCGCCGAGCACGACCAGGGCCCAGATGGCCGTGTGGTCCTGAACTCTTCCTGAGGCGATGGCCGTTGCAATGCCGCCACCACTCACGACGCTCCATGTGAGGGAGAGCCGCAGGCGCGGATCGGGCTCGTCGTTCTTGGCCACAGGTGCACCTGACTGGGGCAGCGGTCCGGACCCCGAGAGGGGCGGTCGCCACCCGTCGGGTTGGTGGCCTCAGCATAGCGAAGCCTTGCAATCCAAGCCACTTGGGCGATTCCAGCGAAGAAACCATCGTGCGTGGTGCGATTTCCCCTGGTGAACCTACGAATCGTTGGTCGTGGCAAGAGCTCGGCTACTCCGACGCAGGCGCCGCAGTGAGGACCTTCAGGTAGTGGCGGAAGACGGCCTCCGCCGCCGCGGTGAACGCAGGGAGGGGCGGCCTCCATTGTTCGGAGGCCGCCCCTGCCTGGTTGCCTGGCCCACGTGTGTGCCCCCGGATCACACGGTCGACCGGTGCGCGGTCGGCCTGTGGTCAGGCTCCGGAGCCCGGGACGGCGGGGCGCTTTCCGCCATCCGCCCCGGGGAGTCAGGAGGCTAGGGCTGGTCGACGTAGATGCGCGGGCTCTGCGCGTTGCCGTAGTAGGCGTAGTTGTTGTTGATGGTGGCCCAGTAGCCGATCTGGAGGACGTAGACGCCCGGGCCGGGATGGGCGAGGGTGCCCCTGGGCGCCCAGAGGTTGAAGCTGTCGCCGGGAGCGGAGTAGTTGACCCCGTCGGAGCTGGTCCAGCCGGCACAGCCGAAGTCGAAGTCCACTTCGGTGCTTCCGTTCCCCAGCACCCGCAGCAACTGCGCGCAGTAGTCCGCGTTCACCCTGTTGGGGTTCTCGGCTTCCAGAGAGCCGAAGACGAAGCTCGAACTGTTCACGTAGAGGCAGGGGTTGAGGGTGATACCGCCCGGCTCCTTGGCCCAGCCGGCGCTGTCGGAGCGGCAACCGCCGCCCCAGGTGTTGGCCGAGGCACTCGTGGCCCCGGCCCCGACGATGGCGCCGGCCAGCAGCACCGAGGCCGACAGGGCCAGGCCGATACGACGGAACATGGGGCTACCTGCCTTCGGCGAAGGGTCGCAATTCGACGGGCTCTCGGGTGTGCGCGTCAGAAATTGCATTGCGGGATGGTGTGGTTGTGGAAGTCCGCGGCCCCGTCGACGTAGGGCGCGAAGGTCCACGCCGGGTAGACGTACGCCGTGTAGCCGGTCAGCCGGTAGAAGGCCCTCCAGGTGTGGTACCAGACGTCCCCGGCGCTGCCGATGTACGCTCCGGCCTTCCAGCAGTCGTACTGGACGGCGTCTCCTCCCGGGCGGAGATCCGCCCAAGGCACCTTGGCCGAACTCGCGTCCGGCATGCTGTAGAGGCCGACCCAGTGCGTCGTGGTCAACGGCTCCCAGGTCAGGGTGCTCTCGTCCGCGTGGGCCGTGCCGACCGTGGCCGCCGCGCACGAGACGGCGAGTGCCATGGCCACGGCTCCCGAGGTGAACAGGCGTTTCAACCGCATGGAATTCCCCCTTGTGGAACGAACGGCAAGGCTGCCGATGTCGGGAACGGCCTGCTGTCCCGACGACGTCGAGCCTGGCAGTCAAGAGGTTCCCAACCCCAGGAGGTTGGCGGGCAGTTAAGGGGAAGTTGTGGCTACGCTCTGAGTGAGTGGTTCGGGGAGACAGCTACGGGGAGGGGCAGGGCCGTGGAAACGACCCCGTTCGGTTCGGTGCTGCGCGAGTGGCGGCTGCGGGCCGGCCTGACGCAGGAGGATCTGGCCGGGAGATCCGGCCTCTCTCCCCGCGCCATCCGTGATCTGGAGCGCGGCAGCGCGCGGCATCCCCGGCTCAGCACGGTGCGCCTGCTGGCGGACGCACTGGAACTCACCGATCAGGACAGGGCCCGTCTGATCTCCGCCGCGCGACCGCCGGCAACTCCCGCCGTCGAGCAACTGGCCCAGGCAGGGGAGGAACAGGATCAGCACGCCGCCCCGGCCGCGAGAAAGCGGCCTCCGGCGCAACTTCCCTCAAGCCTTGCGGACTTCACCGGGCGCTTCGCCGACAGCGTCGCGCTCGCCGACGTGTTGACGGCGGCGGGTCGGGGCACGGGCGCCGTTCCCGTCGCCGTGGTGGTCGGGCCTGCCGGGATCGGGAAGAGCAGCCTGGCCGCGCACGTCGCCCACCAACTGGCCGAGGCGTTTCCCGACGGGCAGTTGTTCGTGCAGCTGAGGGGCGGTGGCACAGCACCGCTCTCCCCTGGCGAGGGGCTCGCCCAACTGCTGCGCGGCCTGGGCGTCGAGGGAGGCGACGTACCGACCGACCAGGACGAACGCGCGGCGCTGTACCGCAGTACGCTCTCGGGCCGCCGGATGCTGATCGTGCTGGACGATGCCGCCGACAGCGCCCAGGTCCGCCCGTTGCTGCCCGGTCGTGGCCCGTGTGCCGTGCTGGTGACCAGCCGCAACCGCCTGGCCGCGCTGGACGGATGCCACCGCGTCGGCCTCGGTCCGCTCGACGCGCTCGAAGCACGTGAACTGTTCGTACGCATCGCGGGCCCTCACCGGTACGGCGCCGAGGAGAAGGCCTGCGCCCGGGTGCTCGACGCGTGCGGTGGGTGGCCCCTGGCGATCCGGATCGCGGCGGCACGGCTGCACGCCGACCCGGACTGGACGGTTCAGGCCCTCGCCGCCAGGCTCACCACGGAGCAGGGCCGCCTGGACGAACTGAGCGTCGAGGACCGGGCGGTGCGATCCAGCTTCGCCGTCAGCTACGCGAGCCTGCCGACTCCCGTCTACGAACCCTCGGACCCGGCGCGCCTCTTCCGGCTCCTCGGCCTGCCCGCGGGAAGGGACATCAGCCTCCCGGCGAGCGCGGCGCTGCTCGGAACGAGTCCCGAACACGCGGCACGGGCGGCGCAGTTCCTGACCGAGACGCACCTGCTCCAGGCTCCGGCGCCCGGCCGCTACCAGTTCCACGACCTGCTGCGTCTCTACGCCGCGGAACGGGCCGCCGCCGAGGAGGCGGACGCCGACCGGCACGAGGCCATGCGACGCCTGGTGACCTGGTACCTCCACACCGCCACCGCTGCCGCCGGCCGGCTCCGGACCCTGCCGCTCCGCCTCGACCTGCCTCCCCTCTCCCCGGCCTGCCGGCCGCTGGACTTCGCCGACCGCGCCGCGGCGCTCACCTGGCTGGAGGCCGAACGCTCCAACCTGGTGGCCGCCACCGAGCAGGCCGCCCGGCTGGAGATGTTCGACCTGGCGTGGCAACTCCCGGTCAGCCTCTGGACTTTCTTCGACCTGCGGAAGTACTGGACCGACTGGCTCGGCACGTATCGGGTCGGCCTCGACGCGGCGCGGAAGATCGGCGACCGGAACGGCGAGAGCCGCATCCTCAACGGCCTGGGC
Organism: Streptomyces sp. NPDC020917; assembly: GCF_044333795.1. Classification (NCBI taxonomy): domain Bacteria; kingdom Bacillati; phylum Actinomycetota; class Actinomycetes; order Kitasatosporales; family Streptomycetaceae; genus Streptomyces; species Streptomyces sp. NPDC020917. Next base: position 332,325 of record NZ_JBIRRR010000002.1, read on the forward strand.
ATCGCCCACCACGACCTCAACCGCAACGAGGAGGCACTGGCGTACTACGGCCAGGCCCTGGCGGTTCGGGTCAGCAGCGGCGACCGGATCGGCCAGGCGACGGCCCTGGGCAACATCGGGAACGTCCTGCAGAACCTCGGGCGCAGCGACGAGGCATTCGTCCAGTACCAGCAAGCGCTCGCCATCAGCCGGGAGATCGGTGACCTCACGAGTGAGGCGAACACCCTCAACAACATCGGCCACGCGCAGCTCGGACTGGGCAAGCTGAACGAAGCCGCGACGAGCTTCCTGGAATCAGCGTCGGTCTACGAGGCCGCCGGCTCCCCGGCCGCCGTCGGCATCGCGCTCGGCAACCTCGGCGAGGCCCAGCTGAAACTCGGCGACCACCGGACGGCGTTCGCCAGCCTGACCCGGGCACTCGCGCTGCACCGGCAGTCCGGGAACGTCTACTGCGAGGCCACGGTCCTGGTCAATCTCGGCAACGCCCTGTGCAGCCAGGGCCAGACGCCCGAGGGACGCCACCACTGGCAGCAGGCGCAGATCGTGCTCGACCGCATCAACGACCCCCGCGCGGTCAAACTCCGCGCCGAGTTGGAGAGGATCACGCCCGAGACGCGCGTGATCAACGACGCCAGGCTCCGGGAGTAGCTAGGATGCGCTCCTCGGCGCCGCGTGGGCGCCGACTCAACGCATTGCGCTCTAGGGGGGGGTACGTGCGTTTTTCCGTGCGCGCGCTCATCACTGCCGCGGCTGTCGGCGCAGGTCTGCTGACCGGGGTGGGGCCGGCTCACGCCGCAACCGGCTATGACCGGTGCGCCTGGGGGAAGGTCTGCGTCTTCGACGGCGCCCGCGGTACCGGCGCCATGACCGAGATCACCGGCGACCGTGCGTCCCTGGGGAGTTGGGACAACCGGATCACTTCGATCGCGAACTTCGGCGACCTCGCCATGTGCCTGTACTCCGACGCGAACTACGGCACTGTCGGGGGAGACGAGTGGCTCCTGTACAACGGGACCCTCTCGCTCGACGAGAGCCCGACCCCGCAACTCGACAACGCGATCAGCTCGGTGGAGTTCTCCCGGGACGGCTCGGACTGCGGCACCCCGCGCGACTACACCCGCTGGGGCGCTTACATCGGCCGCCGGCCGGCTGGTCTGCCGGCCGCGTCGCAGTTCGGTGACCTCGACAACGACGGATTCGCCGACCAGGTGTCGCGCAGCAAGGACGGGCTGCTCTATTCCGAGGCGGGCCAGGGCCCCGGTCGCCGCATCGGCGGTGGGTGGAACTCGATGACGAAGCTGGTGCGGCACGGGGACTACAACGGGGACGGCCGGGAGGACATCTTCGCCCGGGACACCTCGGGCGTGCTGTGGTTCTACCCGGGCGACGGGCACGGTGCGTTGGGCGCGCCGGTGAAGGTCGGCGGCGGCTGGAACAGCATGCGGCAGCTGGCGGCGGTCGGCGATCTGAACGGTGACGGCAGGCGGGACCTGGTGGCCGCGGACACCGCGGGTGTGCTGTGGCTCTACCCGGGCAACGGCCGGGGCTCGTTCAGTACCCGGGTGGAGATCGGCAGCGGCGGCTGGAACTCCATGAACGCCCTCGTCGGTTCCGGCGACCTCACCGGTGACGGCAGGAGCGACCTGGTGGCACGGGACACGTCCGGGCGCCTGTGGCTCTACCCCGGCAACAGCAAGGGACGGTTGGGGGCCCGTACGAAGATCGGCAGCGGCGGCTGGAACGCCATGCAGGAGATCTACGGTGCCGGTGACGTCAGCGGGGACGGCCGTCCGGACCTCGTCGCGCACGACCGCTCCCACGACGTCTGGGTCTACCGCGGCACCGGCACCGGCACCATCAGGGCCCGCGTGTACGAGGGCTGGGCCCGCGAGGCCCAGTTCGTCTTCTGACCGGCCCGCTGCACTCTGCCGCCGCACCCGTGCGGCGGCCCTCCCCGCTCCCCTCCCTCCGACCGCGACCGCCGCGTCGTGCGGCCCTTGTGCGGTCCATGGCCCGAACCGGAGACACCGATGCCGATCACCTCGCTCATGCGGCGCCTTGGCCGCTCCGCCCGGAGCGCCGCCCGCTTGCCGGCCCGTACCACCGCCCGCCGGCCGGCCCGCTGGAAGTCCGCCTCCGCGCTGGGAGTTGCCGCCGCGCTGGCGGCCGGCGCCCTCGTCGGTGCGCCGTCCGCCGCCGCGGCCACGAAGGACCCCTCGTCGCGCTGCCCGGCCGGGAAGTTCTGCGTCTTCCAGTACGGGAACTACGGCGGCGCCATGACCACGTACTCCGGCAACCAGCCCTCGCTCGGCATCTGGAACAACTCGATCTCGTCGTTCGTGAACAACTCGGGCCTCTACATCGGCCTGTTCGACGGCGCCAACTACACGTCGAGCTCCTTGGGTTCGATGTACGTCAGCCCGCACAACGGCGCCATCGACCTCACGCGGGTCTTCGACGGGCAGTACAACAACGTCGTCAGCTCGATCCGGATCGCGTACTCGGACTTCGAACTCAGCTACGGGACCCAGTACATGGACTGGTTCCGCCCCCGGACCCGCCCGGCGGGTCTTCCCGCCGCCGCGCAGTTCGGTGACCTCAACAACGACGGCCGCCCCGACCTGCTGGAACGCGCCTACGGCGGCAAGCTGTGGTTCCTGCCCGGGGACGACTCCGGGCACCTGATCGGCGGTGGGTGGAACTCGATGACGAAGCTGGTGCGGCACGGGGACTACAACGGGGACGGCCGGGAGGACATCTTCGCCCGGGACACCTCGGGCGTGCTGTGGTTCTACCCCGGCAACGGGAAGGGCGCGTTCGGCACCCGGGTCAAGGTCGGCGGCGGCTGGAACAGCATGCGGCAGCTGGCGGCGGTCGGCGACCTGAACGGTGACGGCAGGCGGGACCTGGTGGCCGCGGACACCGCGGGTGTGCTGTGGCTCTACCCGGGCAACGGCCGGGGCTCGTTCAGTACCCGGGTGAAGATCGGCAGCGGCGGCTGGAACTCCATCAACGCGCTCATCGGAGTGGGGGACGTCACCGGTGACGGCAAGAGCGACCTGATCGCCCGCGACACCTCCCGCGGCCTGTGGCTCTACCCCGGCAACGGCAGGGGTTCGTTCGCCACCCGCACCAAGTACAGCGCGAGCTGGCCCTCCGACCAGCAGCTCTTCGCCACCGGGGACCTGGATGGAGACGGGGTCAGCGACTTCTCCCGCGGTTTCCCCCAGCAGATGTACTACTACTCGGGCATCGGCAACGGCACCTTCAGCAATCCGATGCCCGACATGCCGTGGGACAGCGCCCCGTACGTGTGGGCGTTCTGACCGGCGCGTTGGCCCCAGCCGCGGCCGGGACTCAGTGAGGCGCCGAGTGCCGGCCGTGCGAGGTGCCGGTGGGCTCGCTCTGGGTTCCCGGCCGGGGCGGGGCGCCCAACGCGTCGAGGAACGCGTCCAGGTCCCTGCGGTGCGCGCGGCTGATGTTGTACCGGTGCGGGGCACCCTCCGCGTCGGTGAACCAGAAGCGGGTCCACAGCGATCCGTGGTGCACGCCGTGCAGGCGCGCCTGGTTCCGCGGAGTCACGGACTCCACCGTGCGCGGCGCCAGAGTGAACTTGGAGACGGTCACGACGACCACCGCCTCGCGCGTCACCGCCAGGTAGCGGAACTTCCACAACTGCAGGACGGCGACCGGGATCACCGTCCACACCAGGGCGAGCAGGCCCGCCCGCAGGTACGGGTTCGGGCCGCGCAGCGCGAAGACCCCCAGCTCCCGGTCCTGTCCCAGCTCGCGGGGAAGGAAGTCCCCCACTCTCCGGCCCACACCGCTCTTCGTCGCCGCCACAGCGCCCCCTCCTCGTCTCCCGCGTGCCTGCCGCGTGCCCCTTGCCTCTATCACAGCGGTGCAGCGGCCGTCGGAACCACCCCTCGGCCCGCTTCATGGGAGGACCGCGGGGTGCCGCCCGACGGTTCGGGCAGCCAGCGTTCCGTCCGCTGCCGGTGGGCGCGCGCGGCGCGTCAGATCTTGTCGAGCCAGAGCACGATGCCCGTCAGGTCGTTGAGGACGGCGGCGACGCCCGCGCGGATCGAGGCGGCGCAGCGTTCGGGGGTGAAGGACGCGGCGTCGTAGGTCGAGGACATGCCGAGGCCCTCGCCGCGGAAGGAGGCGCCGGACCAGTCGACCGCGGTGACGTTCCCGGTGGGCTCGGCCAACTCCGCGCCCACCACCAGGAACTGCTGGGAAAGGTGGTTCGGGGTGACCGTGGCCAGCGGGTCGATCAGGTCGTTGCCCGCGCTGACGATGAGGTCGGGGTGCAAGTCCAGCGCCTTGGTGATGCTGGGCAGCAGGTCGGGACCGCCCTCGGCGGTCACCGTCCTGAGCGTGACGTGCTCCTCGGCCGCCCACTCCTCGACCGCCGTCACGAGCGCGCCGGTGGGGCGGTCGTCGCCAGCGGTGAGCAGGACCACCCGGAAGCCCTTCGACGGGCTGACCCCGTCCCACGAACCGGGCTCGGGCGTGGCGGTCGCCTCCGGTCCGGGCGGGTCGGCGCGGTCGACGAAGCCGGGGCCGAGCGTGCCGACGGCGGACGGTCGGGCGTGCGGCCGCGACCAGTCGTCGCCGGCACCGCATCCGGTGGCCAGCGCGACGGCCGCGGTCAGCGCGGCGACAGCCAGAAGCGAGGGGCGCAACACGTTCGTCCTCCGGGAGGGGCGGCGGGATGTGCCGCCATCCTGCTATGCCGCGCGCTGCCCTATCCGTCCGCAGGTGTCGTCCTCGCGGTTGTTGTTCCAGCATTCGCCGCCGGGCCGGGCTCCGTTCACCCCGCGCGTGCACGGTGCGCTGGCAACCAAAGGAGCACCATGTCATCCCGAATACGCCTCGGCGCCGTGGCGGCCGTGACGGCGCTGATCGCCTTCCTGGGCACGGCCGCACCAGCGGCCGCCCACGGCTTCTCCTCGGTGGTGTACGTCGACATCACCAGCGGTGACGACGGCCGCCCGCGGACGAAGCTGCAGCTCGAGTACGACCTCTACGTCGTGTCGGCCGCCGACGCCGCGCACGACGACCCGCTGTTCCGGGCCGGCACCGCCGCTTTCGAGGCGGGCGACGCCCGGGCCCAGGCCGCCGCGCTCAACGCCCACCGGAAGGCGGCCGTCACCTACGTCGACCGGCGCTTCTCCGTCTCCTCGCAGGGCGGCCGGTGCACCCCGGCGCAGTCCGGCGACTTCACGATGGGCCGCAAGGAGGGCGTCCCGTATGCCACGTTGCTGCTCGACTGGACGTGCCCGGAGCAGGGTGGGGACCACGAGGTGCGCAGCGGGCTGTTCCCGGACGCCGAGACGTACGTCACCGGGACCCGCACGATCGTGACGTACGACATCGACGGCCGCACGGGCAGCGCCGCGCTGGACGCCGCGCATCCGGCGTTCTCCACCCACCAGGCCTGGTACGAGCGGTTCTGGGAGTTCTTCCGGCTGGGCACCGAGCACCTGCTGACCGGCACCGACCACATCCTGTTCCTGCTGGCGCTCATCGCCGGGTCGCGGCGGCTGCGCGAAGTGGTGCTGGCGGCAACGAGTTTCACCCTGGCGCACTCGGTGACGTTCATGCTCGCCGCGCTCGGGCTGGTCGACGTGCCCACGGCGGTCGTCGAGCCGGTCATCGCCCTGTCGATCGCGGTGGTCGCCGGCTGGTACCTGTGGCGGTTGTGGCGGCACGGCGGTCGGGCCGCCGAACTCCGCGCGGCGCACGGCGGTCACTTCGGCCTGGACCGGGCGGGCTGGACCCGGCTGGCGGTGGTCTTCTGCTTCGGGCTGGTGCACGGCCTGGGCTTCGCGGGCGCGCTGGGCATCGACCGCGCCTTCTCGTGGACGCTGCTGTGGTCGCTGCTGGTGTTCAACGTCGGTATCGAGGCTGTGCAGTTGGCCCTGATCGCGTTGGTCTTCCCGGTGCTGACGCTGTTGCGGCGGCGCGCGCCCGCAGCCGGTCTGGCCACCACCGGGGCGATCTCCGCGGGCGTGTTCGCCATGGGACTGGTGTGGTTCACGCAGCGGGTATTCGGCCGCTGAGTGAACAGCAGATTTTTTTTGCCCTCACAAAAGTTTAGGTATCGCAAAGAACGTATTTAGTGCAGGTTTACCGGGCGCTGAGAACTTGACGTCCCCACTTCCAGTACATTCCGTACGCAGAAGGAACAGGAAACTGATGAACGTGAGACCCTCGACACGGGCCGCCGGGCCCGTGCGGCGTCGCGTGGCCACCGGGGCCACCGCGGCGCTTCTGGGCCTGACCGTGGCGCTGGGCAGCGGCCTGGTGTCACCCGCCGGTGCCGCGGAACCCACCGCGATCACCGGTGTGATCCTCGGTGTCGGCGCGAACGAGTCGCAGCGCACGGTGAGTTGGTACTCCTCGGCCGACACCGCGCAGCAGCTCCAGGTCGCCGAGACCAGCTCGCTCACGGGCGGGGACTTCCCGGCCGACGCCGCGAGCTTCGCCGCGACCGGCACGGCGAACATCGCCACCAGCGGCGGCTTCAACCGCCATGCGACGGTCACCAACCTCAAGGAGCAGACGCGGTACTCGTACCGCGTCGGCAGCGAGGGCAACTGGTCCGCGACCTACTCGTTCAGGACGCAGGACTTCGAAGGCACCTACGACTTCCTGTTCTTCGGCGACCCGCAGATCGGCTCGTCCAAGGACGTGGCCGAGGACGGCGCCGGCTGGAAGGACACGCTCGACGTCGCCCTGACGGCCAACCCGAACGCCGAACTCCTGGTGTCCGGCGGCGACCAGGTCGAGAGCGCCAACGACGAGAACCAGTGGAACTCCTTCCTGGCTCTCGACAAGCTCCGCCAGTACCCGTGGGCCGCCACCATCGGCAACCACGACGTCGGCGGCAAGGCGTACGAGCAGCACTTCAGTACCCCGAACACCGACAACTCGGCTGCCTACTACTCCAACGGCAACCCGGCGTCCAACTCCTCGGGCGGTGACTACTGGTACATCTACAAGGATGTGCTGTTCATCGACCTCAACAGCAACAGCTACGCCACCTCCCAGGGCGGCGGCGGTGACGCGGCGCACATCAACTACGTCACCGACGTCATCGACAAGCACGGCTCCGAAGCCAAGTGGAAGGTCCTCGTCTACCACCACGCGATCTACTCGCCGGCCGACCACGCCAAGGACTCCGACAACAAGGCCCGCCGGGTCGACTTCCCGACGACGTTCTCCAAGCTCGGTGTCGACCTGGTGCTCCAGGGCCACGACCACAGCTACTCGCGCAGCTACGAGATCAAGAACGGCCAGAAGGCCAACCCTAACGAGAAGCCCGGCGAGGCCGAGCTGTACCCGGGCCCCGGCGGCGTCGTCTACGTGACGGCCAACTCCGCGTCGGGCTCGAAGTACTACGACATCACGCAGCCGGACGGCAGCGGCACCAGCGGCGCCGGCAACGGGGCGGACCCCCTGAACCCCGACAACTACTGGTACAACTCGGTCCAGAACCAGGAGCACGTCCGCACCTACGTCAAGGTCCAGGTGCGCAACGACCAGCTGGTGGTCCAGAACGTCCGCAGCGGCACCTGCGAGGCCCCCAACTCGGCCGTCGAGAAGGGCGTCTGGTGCAACAACACCACCACCGCCCAGCCGGTCGGCTCCATCGTCGACGACTTCACCGTGCACGCGTACCACGGTGACGGCCAGGACATCCAGGTCAACGTGCCCAACGCCGCCCCGGGCGAGTTCGGTTGGACGATCGACGGCCGAAACGGCCTGGTGGACCTCGGCACCGCCGTCGAGCAGGGCGGCGACCGCTTCGCGGCCAACGGCCGGATCAACCCGATCGCCGTGTCGGACACCCGCCGTTCGCTTGCCCCCTGGTCGGTCTCGGCCAGCGTGAGCGACTTCAAGGACGCCGGCAAGACCTTCTCCGGCTCCTACCTCGGCTGGTCACCGCGCGTGCTGCAGGGCGGCGCGGGCGCCCAGGCCGGAACCACCGTCGTCTCCGGCTACACCGACCAGGGCAAGGGCCTGTCGGTCTCGCGCGGCCTCGGCTCCGCGGCCCAGGGCCACGCCAGGGGCACGGCGAAGCTCGGTGCCGACCTCAGCCTCACCATCCCGGACAGCGTCGAGAAGGGCAGCTACCGGGCCACGCTCACGATCACCGCGCTGAGCAGCTGACCACCGCGCTCGGCTGAACCACCGCGCTCGGCTGCTCCGCCCGGGCAGCCGGAGCACCACGGGCGGCCGTTCCGCCCGGGACCGACCCGGGACGGACCGGGACGGACCACCCGACCCGGACGGCCGGTCCGACCGTGACACCTGGGCGGGGCGGATGCCTTCGGGCGTCCGCCCCGCCCTCACCGCGCCAGGAGAAACCCGACATGCACGCGACCACCACGCGCCGCGCCACTGCCCGCGCCGCGCGCCGCGCCACCACCCGCCCAGCCCGCACCGCCCTCGTCCGCACCGTCGCCCTGGCGCTGTTCACGGCCCTCGCCGCCACGATCGCCGGACCCGGTACCGGCCTCGCGCGCGCCGCCGACGGCGACGTCAGCTGGACGGTCAGGACGGCCGCCAACACCTACGGCTCCGACCGGTCGAGCTTCGGCTACAGCATCAACCCCGGCGGCGCGATCAAGGACACGATGACCGTCGCCAACCACGGCAAGGACCCGCTCACCCTCACCGTCTACGCCTCCGACGGCTTCACCACCGGCACCGGCCAACTCGACCTGCTCACCCGGGACAAGAAGTCGACCGGCGTCGGCGCGTGGACCCGCCCGGACGCGACAGCGTCGTCGTCCAGCCGGGCAGGACCGCCGACGTCCCCTTCACCGTCACCGTCCCCGCCAACGCCACCCCCGGCGACCACGTGGGCGGCATCCTCACCTCGCTCAAGCAGCCCGACGCCGACCAGGGCATCACCGTCGACCGGCGGCTCGGCATCAAGATCGCACTGCGGGTCAGCGGTGAACTCCGGCCGGGCCTGGCGGTCGAGGATCTGCACACCGGCTACCGCGGCACCGCCAACCCGTTCGGGACGGGCGACGCCACCGTCAGCTACACGATCCACAACACCGGCAACGCCACCCTCTCGGCCCGGCAGGCCGTCTCGCTCTCCGGCCCCTTCGGCTGGCTGAAGGCCGACGCGAAGGACGTCGCCGCGCCGCCTTCCCTGCTGCCTGGCGAGACCTGGAAGGTGAAGGTGCCGGTCCACGGCGTGGCACCCGGATTCCGGCTGAGCGCGACCGTGACGCTGACCCCGCTGCTGACCGACGCCTCGGGCTCCACCTCCCCGCTCGAGCCGGTCAGGGCCACCGCCCACGGCTGGGCCGTCCCCTGGACGCTGACCGCGCTGATCGTCCTCGTGGCCGCGGCCGCCGTCGGCGCCCTGCTGCTCACCCGCCGCAGCCGCGCCCGCGCCCGGCAGCGCGAGGACGCCCGCGTCAAGGAGGCCGTCGAGGCGACCCTCCGCGCCCGCGACCAGTCCTCGCCCGCCACCGTCCCGGACTCCCCCGAATCCTCCTGACCGCTGTGTCCGTACGCGTCGAGTCCGCGCTCGCGGAGGTGAGTACCCGGCGAGCCGGGCCTGAGTAGCGGGACGGATCCGCACGGCGGCGCCGGCCTGGTCTGCTGAGGGGTATGACGCACCAGATCGCTCCGACCCCGCCGAAGCGCCCGGAGGCCGGGCCCCGGGACGTGCGACTCGACGTCCTCACGGCCCTGACCTACGCACTGGCCGGGCTGGTCGCGGCCTACTGCATCGGCTGGTTCATGCTGCCGCAACTCAGCGACTCCGGCGTGCCCGAGGTCCCGCGCAGGTACCAAAGCCCGGTCTGGCTGGCGCTGCTGGCGATGGTCCCGCCCTTCGTCTCGCTGTTCGTCAGGAGCACGCCCGGCAGCAAGACGGTCCGGGTGGTGGCCCTGACGGAGGCCGTGGTGCTGAGCGCCCTGGCACTGACCGTCATCGCGATCCTGCCCCCGTTCAGCTCCCTACCGCTCGAGCCGTAGAGCGACGCACCCGCGACGGCTGTCCGGTTTTCCTCGCCGGGCCGGCTCCGCCTGGGAGAGTGTGCGCTCGACGTCCGGCGGTCCACTGGCTCGGGCTGCGGACGGGACTGAGAAAGGGGAGGGAACGTGCGACGTCCCATGACGGTGGCCGGTGCCGTGTCACTGGCTCTGCTTGCGGCTGCCTGCGGTCAGGAGGGGACCGGTGGCGGCAGCGGCCACGCGAATCCGCCGCCGTCGTCCGCATCAGCCGCACCCGTTGCGGGACTTGACGGCAGTGCGGCCGGATCCAGGGTCTTCACGGAGCGCGAACTGATGCCCGCGCTTCTGGCGTCGAAGGGCGGAGACCCGGGAACGACCGGGGGGCTGGGGACGGGAACGGGGCCACGGAGGGGCGAGCTCGAGGCGGACTGCCCTGCCTCCGCCAGGAGCGTGGTGACCGACCTGTACCGGACACAGGCCCCCCGCGTGGTCCGCTGGACGGACTCGGACGGTTCAGGTGACGACCCGGGCCCGCGCGAGGCACTCGTGCCGATGTCCCGTGATCAAGCCGCCCACTACGTCGCGCTCAAGTGGGAACTGACGGCGGCCTGCCCGCAGACCACGGTGACCGCGGTGGGGTTCAAGGCCATCCCCGCGGAGACCGTGCGCTTCGCGCTGACCAAGGCGCAGTTGGGCGACGAGGCGTTCGTGCAGGAGGAGACGACGTGGAACGGCGGTCCTACCGCCCCGTCGGCTTCGCCGGACGCCGGCGAGCGCGCATACACGATGTTCGTCCGCGTGGGCGGGGTCCTCATCATCTACGGAGATTTCCCGTCCAAGGCCGCCGCCGTTGCGGCTGGTACGAAGGCAACGGCTCACGCGCGGGACGTCCTCCTCAAAGCAGTCGGCGGCTGAGCCCTGCCCTGAGGGAGCCGGACCGCAGGCCAGGCGGGGGAAGGCCGAGACTGCCGCAGGGGCGGGGTCGGGGGGATCCCTGACGCGAGGTCAGGGGCGGGTGGGGGGTGGGGCGGGGGAGTCACTGATGGTGGGTGGGTGCGCGGGTCAGCAGGCTGGTGGGCATGGTGAAACTCACTGCCCTCAGCCTCCGTCCGTCCCTCGCGCGCCGTGCGGCGGTCGCCGCCGCCGGGGCCGCCGCCCTGGCCGGTCTTGCCACCGTCGCCACACCGGGTTCCGCGTACGCCGATGACGGGCAGAGCCCCGCCACCGCCCAGCCGGTGGCGCAGTTCGGGGACTGCCCGGCCCTCCCGCCCGGGGTCGATCCGGCCCGCTGGCGGTGCGAAGTGCACACGGCGGCACCCCGGTTGACGATGGGCAAGGTCAGCGTGACGCTCGCGCCCATCACGATGACGCACGCCGAGGGGCCGATGCCGGACGGCACCAACGGGCAGGTGTGGGGCGCGATGCACGCGGCGCCCACCGCCGTTCCGGGCGGGCTGACCGGCACCGCTGCAGGTGATCAGGTGCGGCAGCTCCGGCTCGCGATCACGCCGGAGTACGGTGGCCGATCCGACTTCTACACCGGGCAGTTCAGCCTGCGCTTCCGGTTGGTGAGCCCGCTGCTGCCGCGGGACTGCACCATCGGGGCGAGCGCGCCGGTCGACTTCCAGCTGAAGCGGTCGGGGCCTTCGCAGTGGCTGTCCCAGGATCCGCCGCTCATCGCGTTCTCCGCGTACGACGACACCTTCGCTGCCCCCGCCGCCGAGGGCTGCGGGCCGCTGACGGGGCTGCTCAACCGCCGGCTCGGACTGCCGGCGCCGAGCGGGAACCTGATGACGTACGACGCTACCTACACGTTCCGGATGTACGACCGGCTGCCGGCGACGTCCTGACCAGCGGGGATGGGGGGCTGCGGGCGCCCGGGACCATGGGCGGGACCATGGTCCCGCGAGGGCCGCTCGTCAGGGACCGGCCGTCCCGGTCGCGCCCTCACGCCGGGGCGGAACTCGGCGACGGGGAGACCTCCTTGTAGTCGTACGTCTTGACCGTGGGCCGGTGCTGGGCGTCCCAGATGGCCGAGGCCTTGATCGTGACCTTGGTGCCGGACGCCTCCTCGGTGCGGTAGATCTCCACCCAGCCGTCGTGGGCCTCGTACGTCATCCACTCGACGCCCTTCCTGGGCGAGGCACCCGAGTTGGGGCGCAGCCCCTTCGGGATGAGGCCGCGGAGGGCCTGGGACTGGTAGACGGCGAGGTCGGCGTCCTTGCGGCCGTGCGTGAGGTCGTGGACGAACCCGCTGAGGGCCGTCCTGGCCCAGGGCTGGAACATGACGATGTCCTTGCCGCCGTTGACGCAGGTGAGCAGGGCGTCCGTGGCGCCGTCCACCGTCGACGCCCGGCAGAGCCCGATGAGGAAGGCAGGCGGGACGGCGGCCGGGTAGCTGTTGTGCACGAGGTACGGGTACGTGTCCGCGAGCGTGTACAGGTGCTTCTGGATCGGCTCGCGCCAGGACGTCCAGCCCTTGTCCAGGGCGCCCTTGACGATGTCCACGGCCAGGTCGAGTGCCAGGTCCGAGGCCAGCTTGCCGAGCCAGGTCTCGCCGTTGGACACCGCCGACGCCGATCCGTGCGAGGTGCCGGGCCGGCAGGCGGTCAGCCCGGCCACGCCGGCCAGCGCGGACGCGCTCCAGCCGAGTGCCGCTCCCCAGCCGAGTGCCGTGCGCCGGTCCACCCCGTCCCTGCCGACCGCGGCCGGCCGCATGCCGTCGTTCATGATGGCCCTCCCTGCCCCCAGGCGGGTTCCCCGACCCGCCGCCTCACCCCTGCCGCGCCCCTTCGCGGGTGGGGTGGAGGCTTGTGTACCCGGCGTTCTGGCCAACCAACCTGCAGGTCACGGCCACTTTCGGTGTGTTGCGCCGCGGCCGTCCCAGGAGTCCCGCCAGCCGCTTCGACGTCTCCGCCCGGACCGGTTCGGGGAGGGAGGCGTGAGCGCGGCTCAGGCGGTCCCGGCCGGCGCCGCGGAGTCCACCAACCCGGCCAGCACGTCGGCGGATTCGGGAGTCAGGCGGTAGAACCCCTGGATGGTGAGGGAGCGGGTCTGACAGGGCCGCCTCGCGGGGACCGGGTGGTCGCCGGGTAACGGCGGTGTCATACCCAGGTGGTAGCTATGGGCGTATGGACACGGAACACGCGGATCCGGCGGAACTGGCCCTTCTCCGTGCGGCTTTCGAGGTCGGGGAGGGGAACGGCGGTGGCGGGGGTGGGGCCGGGTGCGGGGCGGCGCTCGGCTGGGACGGCGTGCGGGAGTTCGAGCAGCGGCACGGAGTCGTCCTGCCGGAGCCGTACCGGACGTTCGTCGCGGAGATCGCCGACGGCTCCAAGGCCGGGCCGCCCGACTACGGGCTCGTTCCGCTGGCGTCGCTCCCTTCCGACTGGGGCGCGGGGCGGCCCGAACGCGTCCTGAACAGGGCGTTCCCCCTGACGGAGGCGTGGTACTGGGAGAACGAGGGCGCCGAGCCGTGCGCGGAACTCGACGCGCGCATCGAGGAGGTCTTCCACCACGGCTCGGTGGTGCTGGGGACGGACGGCTGCGGGATGTACTGGCATCTGGTCGTCACGGGGCCGCACCGCGGTCACATCTGGCTGATCACGGGCGAGGGCGCGGGGCCGTTCGGGGCGGAGTTCGGCTTCACCACCGCGGAGCCGGGGTTCGCGGGGTGGGTCGGGCACTGGTCCGCCGGGCAGTCGTGGTTCGACGAGGCGTGAGGCAGGCGTTGCCGGTGGCACCGGGTGGGGTGAAGTGGGCGCCGGGCGCCCGGGAGTCGGTCTCGCGGGCGCCGGCGTACGGCTCCAGGTCAGGCGGTGGCCGCCGTCGCGGTCACGGCCCGGGCCGGGCTCGGGGCCGCGGTCACGGAGGTGCCGCCGAGGAGGTGGCGTGCGAAGAAGCGGACGGCGCTGTCCGCCTCGAAGCGCGGCAGCTCCTTGTGGCGGCCCGCGTTCGCGTGCAGCGTCTTCTCCTCGGACGCGAACGCGTCGAACAGCGCGAGGCCCGCGTCGCGCGGGATGTGCTCGTCGTCCCACTGGAGCGCGAACTCGATCGGGATGGTGATGCGCCGGGCGATCGCGGCCACGATGTCGGGCCAGAAGAGGCCGAACACGGCGGCGCGGATGCGGGGTTCGGCGGCGGTCAGCGGCACGCCGATCGCCGTGCCCATGTTGAGGCCGAAGTAGCCGACGGGTGTGTCCGGGCCGAACTCGGGCAGTTCCAGCAGGGCGTCGAGGGTGGCCTGCCACTCGGGGACGGCGCGATCCGCGAGGTGGGCGTTGTAGCGGACGACGACCGGGCCGACCGGTTCGCCGGTGGACATGAGCCGGTGCATCTCGGCGATCTCGCGCTCGTCGTGCGCGGTGAGGGGGCGGCCGCCGTGCCCGGGCGCGTCGATCGAGACGGCCGAGAAGCCGGCCGCCACCAGGCGCTCGGCCCGGCCCGACATGGCCGGGGACTTCCTGTGGTTGCCGCCGCCGTGGCCGAGCAGGATCAGCGGGGTGGGTTGCGGGGTGCCTTGCGCCGTGCCTTGCCGGGTGCCTTCCGGGGAGGCCGAGGTGGGCGAGGCCGGGTCGTGGGACGCGGACCAGAGGACGCCGGTCACGTCACCGACGATGAAGTCGCGTTCGCGGATGCCGCCGGAGATCGTCTCGGCGGTGAACTGCGCAGTATTCATGAGGTGGTGCCTTTCGGGAGGGCCTTGAGTTCCGGCGCTCCCATCGGCACCTAAGCCGATCGCCCACCCGTGACGAAGAGGGGGAGCACCCACGTCTGTCCTGCGTTCATGGGTCTCACCTCCTCGCGTGCTGTCACGGTGCGACGCACGCTACCAACGCGCGGCCGCTCGCCCAACCGGTTTTCCGCGCGGTGGCCCGTGGACGGGCGTCCTGCGCGACGGAAGTGCCGCCCTCACACGGGCTGGTCGAGGCGGCTGAGCGGCCGGCACCGCGACCGCGGGTCAGTCGGCCGTGTACGGCGCGTAGCCCGGGGCGACCTCGCTGACCTCCAGGTCCGAGAAGACCAGGGTGAGCCGGTGGGCGTTGCTCTCGATCCGCACCTCGTGGAAGTCGATGCCGACCTCCTGGGCCCACCGCCGCGCCGTCGCGGAGTCGGTGACGACCGAGGCTCCCGGGTACATCGGCTGCCAGGCCACCCCCCACACGAACCCGTCGAGGTCGGCGCCGGTCTCGTAGTCGGTGAGCCGGTCGTCCAGGGACGCGCGCCAGGTCGCCGGATGCACGGTCGACTCGCAGTGCGCCTGCACGCAGTACCGGAACAGGTAGCGCAGGTAGGCGGGTTGGATCCCTGTGCGGGGATCGGCCATCGCGTGGATCACGATCTCGTAGTCGCGCATGTACGGGGTGAACCCGTGGTGGACGATCGACTGGTCGAAGACCTCGTCCAGCTTCTCCCGCAGCTCGGCCGCCGCCCCGTCCGTCGTCACCGTGCCCCCTCGCACCCGAACCTGCCGTGCGGGAGAGCCTAGGGCGTCAGCCCGCGCGCTTGCCGGTGCCGCCGGTGCGTTTGGCGGGGGTCTTCTTCGCGCCGGAGGCGGCCTTCTTCGTTGCCGTCTTCTTCGCCGCGGACTTCTTGGCGGCGGTCTTCTTCGCGGCCTTCGCGGACTTCGCGGCGGTCTTGCGGCCCGACATGGGGTGGACCTGGGCGTCCTCGCCGCGGTCGGCACGGGCCTGCTCGGTGGCGCGCTGGAGGGCGGTCATCAGGTCGGTGACGCCGGCCTCCTCCGCTGCCGGCTCGGGGGCCTTGGGCGGGGCCTGGTGCGTCATCTTCGCCTCGATCAGCTCCTGGACGGCGTGCGCGTACTCGTCGTGCATCTGCTGCATGTCGATGTCGCCGAGGGCCTCGATCAGGCCGAGCGCGCCGGCGAGTTCCTCGTCGGTGACGGCGACGTCCTGCCGGGGCGCCGCGTCCTCGGCGGAGCGGACCTCGTCGGGCCAGCGCAGCCGCTGCAGGACCAGCACGTCGCCCTGGGCGTGGATCATGCCCAGGTTCTCCGAACCGCGCAGCGCGTACTTGCCGACCGCCGCCTTGCCGGAACGGGCCAGCGCCTCGCGCATCAGCACGTACGGCTTGTTCGCCGCCGCGTTCTGCGGCGCCAGGAAGTACGGCTTGTCGTACATCTCGCCGGGGATCGCCGCCAGGTCGAGGAACCCGCTGATCTCGATGGTCTTGGCGGTGGGCAGCGGCAGGTTGTCCAGCTCCTCGTCGGTGATCGGCACCAGCTGGTCCTTGCCGACCTCGTACGCCCGGACGATGTCCTCCGGCATCAGCGGGTGCTCGTCGATCTCGCAGATCTTCGTGTACCGCACCCGGCCCTGGTCGGGCAGGTGGATCTGCCGGAACCCGATCTTGTGGCTGGTGGTCGCGGCCAGCAGGCGTACCGGGATCGCGACCAGGCCGAAGGTGAGCGTGAACTGGGCGACTGGGGGCATGGCGGCGCCTTCCGCGTACGGGCCTCCCCCTCAAGCGCAGCCTAGGCGCGCGGGCACGCTCCCGCAGTTCGGGCGGTGACGGGCATGCCGTCCCCGGGCGCCCCGCCGCAGCCGCGCCCCGCCGCTCCCGGAGGGTGACGGACCCCTGGACGAGGGCCGGGCGCCGGACCTCCGGCGGGCCGTCGCGGCGCCGCCACCCGGACGGCCTACGCGATAATCGTGGGCCGGGCCAACGGGAGGAACGCGGGTGGAGAAGGTCGGCGGGTACGAGATCGTGCGGGGGCTCGCCGAGGGCCGGCTGGGCGGGGTGTGGCTGGCCCGGTCCCGCGGCGGACGGCAGCTGGCGGTCCGCGTGGTCCGCGCCGAGCCGGCCGCCGACCCGGCGTTCCGGGAACGGCTCCGGGACGAGGTGGCGGCGATCCGCGCGGTGGGCGGGCTGCACACCGCGCCGTTGGTCGACGCGGACCCGGACGCGGCGGCACCCTGGCTGGCCACCGCCTACGTACCGGGCCCGACGCTGGCCCAACTCCTCTATTCCGAAGGCCCATTGGACGAGCCGCGGCTGCGTGCGCTGGGCGTCGCGCTCGCCGAGGCACTCCAGGAGGTCCACCGCTGCGGCCTGGTCCACCGGGACCTGAAGCCGGGCAACGTCGTGATGGCCGCGGACGGCCCCCGGGTGCTGGACTTCTCCCTGGCCCGGGTGCTGCGAGACCCGCGGTTCGGCATGCCGGGGTTCCTCGCGCCCGAGCAGGCCGCGGGCCTGGACCCCGGGCCGGCCGCGGACGTCTTCGCACTCGGCGCGGTACTGGTCGCGGCGGCCGGCGGCGTCGTGGGCGGCATCCGGCTGGACGGGGCGCCGCAGGACGGCGGCCAGCAGGGCGCGCACCTGGCGGCCCTGCCCGAGCCGCTGCGGCCGGTGGTGGCCGCCTGTCTGGAGCAGGACCCGGAGCGCCGCCCGGGCACGGACCAACTCCTCGACTGGCTGAGCCCGTTGACTTCCGCACCCGCACCCGCACCCGCACCCGCACCCGCACCCGCACCCGCTCCCGGCCCGGCTGCTCCGCCCGCGCCCGGCGCCCCGCCTCCTCCGACCGTTCCCGGCGCGCCGCCCGCGCCGACCGCACCGCCCGTGCTGCCTGCCCCGCCCGGGCCCCCCGCGCCACCGGCGTACCCTCACACCGGCGCCCCGACGCCTGCGATGCCCGCCCCCGCGATGCCGACTCCCGTCATGCCCGCCCCCGTCATGCCCGCCCCGCCCGCGTACCCTCCGGCGCCCCCGCTGCTGCCCCCGCCGTCGCTGTCCCCGTCCCCGTACGCGCCCGGCGCCGCCATTCCGCCGATGGGCGCGGGGGCCGCCCCGGAGTTCCTCGCGATGGACCGCAGGAACGCGGTCGTCCTGGACGGCGAGGGCATGTCGCTGGGCTCCGACGGCAGCACGGTGACGTTCCCCTGGCCGGCGATCGACGTGGCCTGGTGCGAGCGGGCGCCCGGCCGCGGCCACGTCCTCGCGGTCGCGCTCGCCCTGCACGACGGCACGGTGCACTCCTGCGAGGTCACCACCCGCGACCCTGCCGAACTCGCCGCCTGGATAGGCCAGTTCGACGCCACGCTGGAGTACTGGAGCCCGGCGGAATGACGCTGGTCACGGCGCCGGACGGAATCTGGGAGGCCGCCGGGATCTGCTGATACCTTCCGCCTGCGGCACGATCCGTTCGATCGGCCGCTTGGGGGGCTGGCCGGGGTGGGTCGAGGAGAACTCCTCACACCGGCCGAGCCGTTGGTCGGGGAGGACAACAGAATGAGCAGAGCAGTGCGGGCGCGGGCCTGCGCCGCGGGGGCGACCGCTGCGTGCATGCTGGCGCTCGGCCTGGGGACCGTGGTGACGCAGGCGGGCGCGGCCTACGCCGCGGGCTCGCCGGACGTGCAGATCCCGGCGCCGGGCGCCACCGTCATCCGTGACCTGTCGATCGTCGCCGCCGGGCAGGACGGGGTCCTGGAGCAGGAGGACGGCACCGCCGGATACCAGTGACCGGTGACGGCAGGGCCGACCTCGTCGCCCGTGACGGGTCGGGTGTGTTGTGGCTCTACCGCGGCACCGGAAGTGCTGCGGCGCCGTTCGCGGCCCGGGTGCGGATCGGCGGCGGCTGGAACATGTTCAGCGCCCTCGCCGGGACCGGGGACGTGACCGGCGACGGCAGGGCGGACCTGGTGGCGCGTGACGCCTCCGGTGTGCTGTGGCTGTACCACGGCACGGGCAGCGCCGCGGCGCCCTTCGCCGCGCGGGTGAGGATCGGCGCCGGCTGGAACACCTACAACGCGCTGATCTGACCGCTCCGTTCCGGTGCCCCGGTCCCTTCACAGGGCCGGGGCACCGGCATCTCACGGGCCGCTCACGACATGAGGATCAACGGCCCTGCAGGGAGCGGACGTTGTCACCGAAGGTCCAGCCCTTGGAGCCGTCCCAGTTGAGCGACCACGTCATCAGGCCCTTGAGGCCGCCCTGGAAGGCGTTCCAGGACTGGCTGACGAGGTTCGGTGCCATGTAGCCGCCGCCCGCGCCCGGTTGGGCGGGAAGGCCCGGCACCTGCTTGTCGTAGGGCACCCGGATCGTGGTGCCCTGCACGACCAGCCCGTTGTTCAGGCAGGTCGTCTGGGCGGTGAAGCCGGCGACCGTGCCGGCCTCGTAGGAGTCGCCGGAGCAGCCGTACATGCTGCCGTTGTAGTACTGCATGTTCAGCCACCACAGGCTGCCGTTGTCCGCGTACTTCTTCACGATCGGCAGGTACGCGCCCCAGATCGAGCCGTAGGTGATGCTGCCGCCGGTGACGTAGGCGGTCTCGGGTGCCATCGTCAGGCCGAAGCCCGCGGGCATCTGGGAGAGCACGCCGTCGATGATGCGCTCCAGGTTGGCCTGCGAGGTGGACAGCGTGCCGATGCTGCCGCTGCCGACCAGGCCGGTCTCGATGTCGATGTCGATCCCGTCGAAGTTGTACTGCTTCAGGATCGGCACGACGGTCGCGACGAAGCGGTCGGCGACGGCGCTCGAACTCAGGTCGATACCGGCGGCCGCACCGCCGATCGACATCAGGATCGTCGACCCGGCGGCCTTGGCCTGGCACATCTCGGCGGGTGTGGGGACCTTGACGCCGGTGTCCATGCCGTCCTGCCACTCGACGGTGCCGTCCGAAAGGATCACCGGGAAGGCGGCGTTGATGACGTTGTAGCCGTGGGCGGCGATCCGGCTGTCCGTGACCGGGATCCAACCGAGGCCGGGATGCACGCCGTTGGCGGCACCGTCCCAGTTCTCCCAGTAGCCCTGCAGGACCTTGCCGGACGGCCTCGGCTTCGTCGCGCAGGTGTCGGCCGCGGCCGACCGGGTCGCCGCCGCGGCGGCGGGGATCTGGACGAGGGCGGCGAGTGCCAGTGCGGCACCCACCAGGCGTAACGTGCGCAACCTCCGACGGAACATGCTGTGCTCCCTTCTCGCCGCGTGCCATGGGCGTGAGCTGAAGTGGGGGGGCTTGAAGCCCGGCTCTGGGTGAAGTGGAGTGACCTGCGCGCAGCACCCGACCGTAGGAGCGGCCACCGGACCCGTCAATAGGTCTGGACCAAAGGGGGGTTGGCGCGAACGGCAACCCGTACGATCCGGCCATGCGCGATCTCATCCACGGAGTGCGGCTGCTCGCCGACGGGCAGCGCTGGGCCCTGCGCCACGGGCGCGACTGGCGGTTCGGGATGGTCCCGGCCCTGCTCACGCTCGTCGGCTACGCCGCGGCGCTGGTAGTCCTCGCGCTGTGGGGCGCGGACTTCGTCGACTGGGCCACACCGTTCGCCGACCACTGGGCGTCGCCCTGGCCCGGACTGTTCCGCGGGCTGCTCACCGCGCTGCTGTTCGGGGGCGGACTGCTGCTCGCGCTGATCTCCTTCACGGCGGTCACCCTGCTGGTCGGGCAGCCCTTCTACGAGGCGCTGGCCGAGCGGGTGGACCGGGCGGAGGGCCATGCGCCGGAGCCCCAGGAGCGGTCGCTGTGGCGGGAGTTGTGGATCTCGGCGGTGGACAGCCTCTATGTGCTGGTGCGGGTCGCGGCGTTCGGCCTCGTGCTGTTCGCCGCCGGGTTCCTGCCCTTCGTGGGCCAGACCGTGGTGCCCGCGATCGGCTTCTGCGTCTCCGGCTTCTTCCTCGCCCTGGAGCTGTCCGCCGTCGCCTTCCAGCGGCGCGACGTGCCGATGGCGGTACGGATCCGGCTGCTGCGCCACCGGCTGCTGCTGGTCCTCGGGTTCGGCGTGCCGCTCGTGCTCGCCTTCCTCGTCCCGTTCGTCGCGGTCGTGCTGATGCCGGGCGCGGTGGCCGGCGCCACCCTGCTGGCCCGCGAACTGTCGCCGCCGCGGCCGCGGCCGGGCGCCGCGGACGGACCGGAGACCGGTCCGGAGCCGCCGGACGGCGACGGCCCGGGGACGACCGGGCCGCGCGCGGGCGGGGGCACGGAACCGGGCGGCGGCCAGGCCGGGCTCGGCGGCGCGGCGAGGGCCGGCTGACTCACGCGGGCGACCGCCGCCGGCTCAGGGCGATCGCCAGCGGTTCGGGCCACCGCCACGGGCTCACGCGGCGGCCTCCATGCCGAGCAGCAGGTCCTTGACGTCGGCGCCGCCGACGTACTGCCCGTGCGTGCCGTCCGAACGCACCACCCGGTGGCACGGCACCACGACCGGCAGCGGGTTGGTCGCGCACGCCGTGCCGACCGCCCGCACCGCGCGCGGGCTGCCCGCCGCGGTGGCCACCTGCGCGTAGCTCTCGGTGCTGCCGTAGGCGATGTGCGGCAGGTGGACCAGCACCTCGCGCCGGAACCCCTTCGACAGGCGCCAGTCCAGGGGCAGTTCGAAGGTGCGGCGGCGCCCGGCGAAGTACTCGTCGAGCTGGCGGGCGGCGGCGTCCAGCCGGCCGGGCGCGTGCAGCACCCGCGGGCTGATCCGGTCGGCCAGCCCCTGCAGCACCGCCGCGTGGTCCTGCACCGCGTACGCGACCGTCACCAGGCCCTGCTCGGTGGCGGCCAGCAGCAGCGTCCCGGCCGGGGTGTCCAGCGTGCGGTAGGCGACGTCGAGCAGGCCCGCGCCGCCGGCCTCGGCGACCAGCCGGGCGTGCAGCCGCGCGGCCGTCCGCGCGTCGTCCTCGGCACCGCCCGGTGCGGTGAGGGCGGCCAGCAGCGGATCGGTGGGGGTCAGGGCGGCGCCCGGACAGGGGCCGGTGGCGGGGACCGGGCCGCTCGCCGGGACCGGGTCGGTGGCCGGGTCGTGGGTGATCATGATTCCTCCGTGGACGGCGGGTGCGGGTAGGTGCGGCGCAGGGTCTTCATGCCATCGGCCGCGGCCCTGCGCGCGGCGTCCGTGCTGCCCCCGGTGAGGGCGGCGATCTCCCGGTAGGGCAGGCCCGCCAGGTAGTGGTACGCCACCGCGTGGCGCTGCCGCTCGGGCAGGGCGGCGAGCGCCTGCCAGAGGTCGGGGTCCCTGTCGTCGGGGCGGCCGGTGGCCGCCGGGCGGTCCGGGACCGCGCCGACCGGGGCGGGCCGGCGGGCGTTGCCGCGGGTCACGTCGACGGCCTTGCGGTGCGCCACCGTCACCAGCCACGCCTCGACGTTGGCGTCCGCCGGCAGCTCGGGATAGGCGCCCAGCGCGGCCAGGAACGTCTCCGACCAGGCGTCCTCGGCGTCGTGCGGCCCGAGCACCGCCCGGACGACCCGCAGCACCATCGGCCCGTACGCGGCCACGACCTCCTCGAACGGCGGCTTCCGCGCCGCCGCCGCGCCGGTAAGCGCGCCCGCGTGCGAGCGGGCCTCCGGCGCCGCAGCCACGTCCCCGCCTGCGCGTGAGCCCGTGCCCGTACCCGCTCGACCCATCGGCATCGCCTCCCGCACCGTTCAGAACAGCCGGGACTCGCGCTGCTGGACCGGCTCCTCCAGCTCCAGCAGGAACCGCTTGCGGTCCAGGCCGCCCGCGTAGCCGGTCAGCCGGCCGTCGGCGCCGACCACGCGGTGGCAGGCGACGAGCAGGCACAGCGGGTTGGCGCCCACCGCGGCCCCGACCGCCTGGGCGAGCGACCGGTCGCCGAGCTCGTCGGCCAGCTCGCCGTAGCTGCGGGTCCGGCCGTACGGGATCGCGGCGACCAGCCGCCACACCCGGAGCTGGAAGTCGTCGCCGCGCGGGCTCAGCGGCAGCTCGAAGGCGCGGCGCTCGCCGCCGAAGTACTCCTTGAGCTGCTGCCTGACCTCCAGGAAGCAGCTGTCGTCGCGGTCGCCGAACTCCTCCTGCGCCGGCCGCCCCCGGTGCCGTTGCGCGAAGTACAGCCCGGTCACCGCCCCGTCCTCGGCGACGACGACCAGGTCACCCAGCGGGGAGCCGGCGACGGTGTGCGTGCGCATGCGTGTGCCCTCCTCTCGCGGCGCGCGGCCCTGTTCCGCCGGCGCCTGCACCAGGTAGACGCACGCGGGGACGGAAACGTGAGAGCGTCCGGGCGGACCGGTTGCTGATCCCGCCGGCTACGCCTTCGGGGCGGGCTGCAGCGCGACGATCGCCTCCGAGGTGTGGACCAGGAAGGTGAACGTCTCCTGGAAGTACAGCTCGATGGTGGTGGCGGTGTGGCTCAGGTAGCCGAGGGACACGTCCTGGCCGATGACCAGCTCGAAGTCGCCGCCGCGGGAGGCCAGCAGGAACGCGCCGTCGATGGCCGGCGCCCACACGATGTCGCCGTCCACCAGGCGCGCCAGGTGGGCGTGGATCGGGTAGCCCTGGTCGGAGGTCTCGCTGACCGCGGTGTACGCGTCGGCGCTCAGCGCCAGGCTGTACCTGCCGTCCACGCCGGCCAGCCGCAGCTCGGTGATGGCCTGGCTGATCACGTCGGGGTAGGCCCGCACGTCGGCCGGCAGGGTCAGCTCCGGGTTGGACGCGGCGGACCTGATCCCGGTGATGCCGGCCGCCGGGTACCCCTCGAAGACCGCCCGGTCCTCGGCGAAGGCCAGCTTGCGGGCGGCGTCCTTGACCGGCTGCCAGTCCGGGTCCTTCGCGCCGCGCTCCACGCTGTCGACCTGCCCGCGGTCGACGGTGAACGGGACGCGCAGCTCCACGACGGGCTGGGCCAGCCGCATGTGCGCGGTGACGCCCTCGGCGGGCGGGTCGACCGGCGCGAGGTGCCCGGTGGCCACCGCGGCGAACTCCGGGCCCGCGGCCTCGGGGACGTCCACCATGCGGCGGGCCGCGATGTGGCGGGTGAAGGTGCGGCGGGCCTCGGCCTCCAGGTCGGCCCAGGCGGCGGCCGAGACGGGCGCGAGTTCGCGGTGCAGGTTGTTCACGGGAGCGTGCTCCTGTTCAGGTTGCCGATGCCGAGGCTGCCGTCGGACCCGGTGCCGGACGCGCCGCCGTCGGGGGAGGGCGGGGTGCCGGGCAGGTCGGGCCGGTCGCCCGGCGGGTCCGGCGGCGCGGCCGGGCCGGGCGCCGCGGTGCGGGCGGCGGTCGCGGGAAGCGGGGGCAGGTCGTCGAGGAGGTCGGCGGACGGGACGTAGAAGAGCGTGCCGGTGACGGCGGTCGAGAAGTCCAGGATGCGGTCGTGGCCGGTCGGCGGCACGCCCACGAACATCCGCTCCAGCATCAGCTCGGTCACCTCGGGGGTGCGCGCGTAGCCGATGTAGTACGTGCCGAACTCGCCGCGGCCGGGGCTGCCGAACGGCATGTTGTCGCGGAGGATCTTCCGCTCCTCGCCGTCCGGCCCGACCACGGTGTTCAGGTCGACGTGCGAGCCGGGCGCGTCCAGTTCGATGTTCGTGGCCTTCGTGCGGCCGATGATGCGCTCCTGGGCCTCCACGGGCAGCGCGTTCCAGGTGTCGAGGTCGTGCAGGTACTTCTGCACGATCACGTAGCTGCCGCCGGCGTGCTCCGGGTCCTCGTCGCCGATGACCACGGCCGCGCGGGCGGTGGCGCCGACCGGGTTCTCCGTGCCGTCGACGAAGCCGAGCAGGTCGCGGACGTCCAGGTACTTGAAGCCCTGCACCTCGTCCTGGAGCACCACCGCGCCGCGCAGCCGCCGCATGATCTCCGAGGCGAAGGCGAAGCACAGGTCCGTCCGGGTGGCCCGCAGATGGAACAGCAGGTCGCCGGGCGTGGCCGGGGCGTGGTGCCGGGGGCCGTCGATGGGCCGGAACGGGTGCAGCTCGGCCGGGCGGGGGTAGGCGAACAGCCGGTCCCAGGCGTCCGAGCCGATCCCGGCGACGCAGTTCAGGCCGGCGTCGGGGGCCCCGAAGCCGAAGGCGCGAGCCAGCCCGGCGAGGTCCCCCAGCAGGTCCCGCACGGTCTCCTCGCCGCCCTCCTCGATCGTCAGCACGAGGAAGGCCGCAGCACTGGTCAGCGGCGCGAGGACCTGCTGCGACTCAGGTGCCGGCGGCTGCACGGCGGCCGCCCCGGGCTGCGGCGCCGACGCGGACTGCGGTGGCGTCTGCGGCTGCGGGGGCAGCAGCGGGCCCGACGCGGACGAGGGTTCCTGCGGGGGGAAGAGCGAGGATGCCAACGCGTTCTCCCTTTCGACACCGGCGTGCCCTGCGGCGGGGAAGGCCCTCTTGGGACCCTACTGCCCTGCCAGGGAATTTTGCCGACGGCCGGCGGGTTCCGCACATGGGGAGATCCGGTGCGATCCACCCCCGACGACGAGGGAAGGACTGACATGGCCGCGCAGACGCAGAAGGCCGTCCTGGCCGGCGGATGCTTCTGGGGGATGCAGGACCTCATCCGGAAGCAGCCCGGGGTGACCTCGACCCGCGTGGGCTACTCCGGCGGTGACGTGCCCAACGCCACGTACCGCAATCACGGCACCCACGCCGAGGCGATCGAGATCCTCTTCGACCCCGAGGTGACGGACTACCGCACGATCCTGGAGTACTTCTTCCAGATCCACGACCCGAGCACCCGCAACCGCCAGGGCAACGA
Organism: Streptomyces sp. NPDC020917; assembly: GCF_044333795.1. Lineage (NCBI taxonomy): Bacteria > Bacillati > Actinomycetota > Actinomycetes > Kitasatosporales > Streptomycetaceae > Streptomyces > Streptomyces sp. NPDC020917. The sequence continues at coordinate 357,734 of NZ_JBIRRR010000002.1, forward strand.
CATCGGCCTGGCCTACCGGTCGGCGATCTTCTACGCCGACGAGGAGCAGAAGGCCGTCGCCCTGGACACCATCGAGGACGTCGACGCGTCCGGCCTGTGGCCGGGCAAGGTCGTCACCGAGGTGGCGCCGCTCGGCCCCTTCTGGGAGGCCGAGCCCGAGCACCAGGACTACCTGGAGCGCTACCCCGCCGGGTACACCTGCCACTTCCCGCGGCCCGGCTGGAAGCTGCCGGCCCGCAGCGGCAAGGCCTGAGCCCCGCGCTCGACAGGGTCCAGGACCGCTGAGCCGTGCGCTCACAGGTCCAGCACGACGTCCCGCGCCGGCCGCGAGCAGCAGATCAGCGCGTTGCCGCCGGCCGGGGCGTCCAGCGGCTCCGGGTCGTAGGACACCTCGCCGCTGAGCAGCCCGCACTCGCAGGTGTGGCAGACGCCGGTGCGGCACGACCAGCGCACCGGCACGTCGCATGCCTCCGCCAGTTCCAGCAGCGTGCCGTGCCGGCCGTCGAACGGCACGGTCAGGCCGCTGCGCACGAACGTCACCGCGGGCCCCGTTCCGGCCTGGCCGGGCGGCGCGTGCGGCGGGCCCGAGGGCTCCGCCGCGATTCCGGGGGTGCTGCCGGACGCCGTGCCGAAGACCTCGGTGTGGATGTCCGTCCGGGCCACGCCGCGCGCGGCGAGCGACTCCGCGAGGTCCGCCATGAACGCCTCGGGCCCGCACAGGTACGCCTCGGCGCCCGCCGGCACCCCGGCCCGCTCCAGCACGCCCGCGTCGAGGTGCCCGGCGTCCGTGTAGTCGGCCGCGGCGTAGTCGGCACCCGCCCGGTCCTCGGGACGCGGACGGCTGTAGCAGATCCGCACGTGCGCTCCCGGCAGCCGGGCCAGCAGCCGCCGGCTCTCCGCCGCGAACGCGTGGGAGCCGCCGTCGTGCGCTCCGTGCAGCCACCACACCGGCCGCTCCGAGGGGCGCGCGGCCAGCACGTTCAGCATCGCCAGCAGCGGCGTCGCCCCCACCCCGGCCGACGCCAGCACCAGCGGGCCCGAGCCGTCCGCGAGGGTGAACGTGCCGCGCGGCGCCGCCACCTGCAGCCGGTCCCCGACACCCACCCGGGTGTGCAGCACGGTGCCCGCCGCGCCCTTCGGCTCCCGCTTCACGCTGATCCGGTACGTGCCCGCGTCCGGCGGCCCCGACAGCGAGTAGCTGCGCACCAGCGGCGCCCCGCCGCCGCCCGGGTCCAGCCGCAGCGTCAGGTACTGGCCCGGCGCCGCCGCGGGCAGCGGGTCGCCGTCCGGCTCCGCCAGCCACAGCGAGCGCACGCCCCGGCTCTCCCGGTCGATCCGGGTGACCGCCAGCGGACGGAACCCGGGCCACGCGGGCGGCGGCGCCGACGCCTCAGCGGTCAACCCGACGTTGCCCGCACCCGTGCCCTCCTGCCGCAGCAGCGCCTCGAACGACGCCCGCCATCCCGGGCTCAGCGCCTCGATGCGCAGCGCCCGCTCCAGCTCGTCGCGGGGATGCTCCGACCGGTACAGCAGCGCGTCCGCCGCGGCGACCGTCAGCCGTCCCGGCCCCTGCGCCACCCGGACGACGTCCTGCCCCTCCTCGACCTCGCCCTCCTCCAGCACCCGCAGGTAGAAGCCGGGGCGGCCGTGCGCGACCATCAGCGAGGCCATCCGCGGCTCGTCCATCCGCAGGCCCACCCGGTAGCAGGTCACCCGCGGCTGCGTGACCTCGAACAGTGCGGCGCCGATGCGGTAGCGGTCGCCGATGCAGACCTCGTCGTCGGCAAGGCCGTCGACGGTGAAGTTCTCGCCGAACTGGCCGGGGACGAAGTCGTCGCGGGACAGCTCCTGCGCCCAGTGGCGGTAGGAGGCGAGCTGGTAGACCAGTACGGCGCGCATCTCGCCGCCGTGACCGGCGAGGTCGCCCTGGCCGTCGCCGTCCACGTTCAGCCGGCGCACCATTCTCGGCCCGGTGACGCGGGTCTTCCACACTCCGGTGTGGACGGTGCGGCCGTGCCACGCGACGTCCTTCGGACGTCCCACGTTGACCCATACCAGGCGGGCGGCGCTCACCCTTCGAACGTCGCGCACCCTCGTTCTTTTGTCCATTTGAGGGCTACCGCCCTCAGCCCGTTCCTTTTTCTCCCACCCGCCCACCCGTTGAACTCGTCCTTCAGGTGGACGTCTCTCGTGGGTGGGTCGGGGCCGCCGGCCCGGTATCTCCTCGGAACTGTGCGTGCGGCCTTCCCGCTATGGCACCCGGGCGGACGCACAGTTCCTGCGGGGACACCGCCCCACCGTCCCCTCCGGTCGCGCCGGCGGCTGACGGCCGGTGGGGGGTGAGGGCCTCTTCCCGGGCAACCCGGGAGTACCTGTTCACCCCCACCGGCCCGGCAGCCGCCGGCGCGACCGGAGGGGACGGTCCGGGAGTGTCCCCGCAGGAACTGTGCACACTCCCGGGGAACCCGGCGGGCAGGCCGCACGCACAGTTCCGAGGAGATACTCCCGGGGCGGCCCCGACCCACCACGAGAGACGTCCACCTGACGGACGAGTTCAACGGGTGGGCGGGTGGGAGGAGAAAGGACGAGGGTCAGCGACGGACGGCGCGGTCCAGGAGAGCCCGCTCCTGGGCCGGGGTGAACCCCGAGGGAAGGTCCGGCTCGCCCCGGGACCTGTCCCAGGCGAGCACATCGGCCGCGGTCACGGCAAGAGGCGTCGCGCCGAGCCCAACCCCCCGCGCCCGCAAAGCACTTCGCTGCTGCGACGTCCAGTCCGCCCGCACCAGCGGAAACAGGGGCGGAAGTTCGTCCGCCGGCACCTCGACCGGCACCACCTCCACCCGCGCCCCCGCAACCTCCGCGCAGGTCGCGATCAGCCCGCCGAGCGTCACCGGCTCCGCCGGCCCCACCGCCTGGAACGCGCCCGCGCGGTCGTCGGCCGTCAACTGGACGACCAGGCGGGCCAGATCGCGCGCGTCGACGACCTGAACGGGCTGCGCGGGGTCCGCGGGCAGGGCGATCGTGCCGCCCTGGGCGGCCCTGCGCACCCAGTAGGTGAAGCTGCCGGACGGGTCGTGCGGGCCGACGACCTTGCCGGGCCGCACGAGCGTCGCGCGGCTGCCGTAGCGGGCCAGCACGTCGTCCTCGCAGGCGACCTTGAACGGGCCGTAGGTGTCGCCGTCGAGGACCTCGGTGTCGCGGACCGGCGTGCGGCGCGGCGCGTCCTCGTCGGATCCGGGGGCCGCGCCGGGGCGGTAGACGGCGTGGCTGGAGACGAACAGGTAGCGGCCGACGCGGTCGCGCAGGACGTCCATGGACTGGCGGACGTGCCGCGGCAGGTAGCCGCTGACGTCCACCACGGCGTCCCAACTGCCGCTCTCCAGCGCGGAGTAGTCGCCGGTGCCGCGGTCGCCGATGCGCCGCGGCACGCCGGGGAACAGTTCCGGGCCGGTCAGGCCGCGCCCGAACAGGGTGACGTCGGTGCCGCGGGCGAGGGCCTCTTCCACGATGGCGCGTCCCACGAAGGACGTTCCGCCGAGTACCAGGATGCGCATGACGGGCCAGCCTACGACCTGTCCGGCCGGGTCCGGCCCTTTCCGGCCTGCTTCGCGCCGGTGCGCGACACGGCGACGGCCGCCCCCCGCCGGATGCGGGGAGCGGCCGTGCCGTCGTGCGACGGGTGCCGGGTTCAGCCGGTCACGTCAGCCTTGCGGGTGCGTCGCTGGTTCAGTGCGCGCGGGAGTGGCGGCGGCGGGTGAAGAACACCGCGGCGCCACCGGCGAGCAGCAGCACGGCGCCGCCGGCCGCGAAGGTGGCGGTCTGCGTGCCGTTGCCACCGGTCTCGGCCAGGTTGCCGCTGGAGTCGGCGGGCGGCACCGACGGGGTGCCGGTGGGCGGGGCGGTGCTGCCGGCGGACGGGCTCGGCGAGCTGCTGTCACCCACGGCCGGGGCGCTGGTGGTAGGCGACCCGCTCGGCGACGGCGTGTCCGTGCTCGGGCTGGTCGACGGCGTGTCGGTGCTCGGGCTCGTCGACGGGGTGTCCGTGCTGGGCGAGGTGCTCGGCGTCGTCGGGGAGGTGGTCTCGTCCGACGGGGACGGCGAGGGCGACTGCTGGCACTCCTGGCCGCCGTTCCAGGCGGTGATCAGGTTGGTCGGCGTCGCGGAGTCCGGGTAGTGCGGCAGCGCGGCGGAGTCCGACGAGCCGTCGTACTTGGTGTTGTTGCCGTACAGGTCGATCTGGCCGAAGCACTCCGGGGCCCACTGGCTCACGTCGAGCGTGGCCTCGGGGCTCTTCTTGCTCAGCGTGGTGGTGGCGAAGCCGAGGAAGGCCTGGGTGCCGGAGTTCTCCCACTTGGGGCCCTCGGCGCTGTAGGAGGCGAGCGACACGTTGTACGTGCACCCGTCGCCGATGCGCTCGGTGTCCGTGAGCCGGACCTTCACGACGGTGGGGACCTTGTCGCCGTCCATGCGGCCGTCGTGGGTCCAGGTCTGGCCGTCGTCGATCGAGTGCTCGATCCCCGCTCGGTCGCACTTGCCGCCGTGGGCCTGGGCCACGCCGGTGCCCGCCATGGTGATGGCGGCGGTGAAGGAGCCCACGCCGACTGCGACGCCTATGGCTCGTCTGGTGATTGCACGCACTGGGTTCTGCTCCCTGAATGCTGGTCGGGCAGCCAGGTGCCGGCACTCGGACCGGTGAACTCCGTGCTCTCCGCGCGGATTGCGGAGGCGGGCGCGGAAGGGGCACCGCCCGGGGCCTGCGAGGCGTCTCGATGCCGAAAGATGATGGTCCGGCCAACGGGGGCCGGAGCGACCGAGTATGCCGTGCGCGCGTCGCCGGTGTACAGGCGGGGAGGGGAAGTTCGCCGCATTCCGCCGGAATATGCGGCACGGTGAATTCCGGTGGTTCCAGGGCCCGGTGGGCGGGGCGCGCGGCCCGGACCTGGGGCGCGGTGCGCCGGGCGGGCGCGCTCCGGTGGCGCCGGGCCGGCGCGAATGCCCCCGTGAGCGTCACTTCAGGGGTTTATCGACACATCGGTCACGCGTGCGGGCGAAAAGGATCATGCGGGCGCGTTCCGGCGCGCTGACGTGGGCAGTTCTGGCTGTGGCGACGCCGAAGAGAAGCGGTGGAGCGGTCGGCCGGCCGCCCGCCGCACAGCGAAGAAATGTCCCTGGGAGGGAACACCATGGCACGCATCCGTACCGTCCGAGTCCTGGCCGCAGTTGCGGCACTGCCCGTCGCGGCGGTGCTGTTCGCCGGTACCGCCGCGGCCGACGACGGCGCTTTCGCGGGTGGCCACTCGAACGCGACGGTGGTGAGCAACTCCGGCGGCAACGTCGGCGGCGGCAACTTCGGCAACGTGACGACGACCCAGCAGGCGGCCACCGGAGCAGGCGCCTCGAACCAGAACAACACGGCGAGCGTGGCCGGATCCGGCTTCACCGCCATCCATCAGGACAACGTCAGCATCCACTTCACCCGGCTGTGGTGACAGGGCTCCGGTGACGCGGTCCCGCTGACGCGCCGTCCGGAGAAGGGAGATAGACGCGCGGCGGCACTGGGGTGCCGCCGCGCGTCGCCGGTCGCGGGAGGATGGAGGTGTGCCGAGTGCGGGAAGCGGAATGACGTTGCTGGTGGTCGGATCGGCCAACGCCGACCTGGTGGTCGGCGTGCCGCGGCACCCGGGACCGGGGGAGACGGTGCTCGGGGACACGGACCTGGCGGTCCATCCGGGCGGCAAGGGGGCCAACCAGGCGGTGGCCGCGGCCCGGCTCGGCGCGCGCGTCGGGTTCTGCGGGAAGGTCGGCCGGGACGCGCACGGCGAGCTGATCGCCGCGGCGCTGCGGGACGCGGGGGTGGACACCTCGGCGCTGTCGGCGGCGGCCGGCGTGCCGACGGGCGTCGCCCTGGTCACGGTCGCCTCCGGCGGCGAGAACAGCATCGTGGTCGCGCCCGGCGCCAATGCCCGGCTGACCGCCGCCGAGGTGGAGTCCGCGGTCACCGCGCGGGTGCGGGTGGTGTCGGCGCAGTGCGAGGTGCCGCTGGCGGCGGTGCGGGCCGCGGCCCGCCGTGCACCGCGCTTCGTTCTCAACGCCTCTCCGGCGGAGGCCCTGGCGGGCGCCCCCGAGGCGGCCGAAGTGCTGGCCCACGCCGACCCGTTGGTGGTCAACGAGCACGAGATGCGGGTGCTGCTGGCGGCGTCCGCCGAAGGGCCGGGCGCGGGGGACCGCGCGCCCTCGGGGGAGGGTGCCGGCCCGGTGCGGGAGGCCGGTGCGCGAGACGATCCGGGTGCGGGTGCGGGTGCGGGTGCGGGTGCGGGTGCGGGTGCGGGTGCCGGTGGCGGCGACGGCGACGGCGACGGCGAGGACGCTGCCGTGCCGGAGGACCTGCTGCGGCTGGGCGTGCGCTCGGCGGTGGTCACGCTCGGGCCGGCGGGCGCGGTGGTCGTCGGCGCGGACGGCGTCAGCACGCTGGTGCCGGCCCCCGCGGTGGAGGCCGTCGACACCACGGGCGCGGGTGACGCGTTCACCGGCGCGCTGGCGTGGCGGCTGGCCGAGGGCGACACCCTGGCCGGCGCGGTCGGCTGGGCGGTGCGGGCCGGTGCCGCCGCGGTGCAGGAGCCCGGCGCCCATCTGTCGTCCACAGCCTGTGGAAAACTTCTCGCACCGCCGACCTGGCGTAGGGGACGTCCAGGCAGGGCGTTCTGACGGAGCAGTGGCGGCGTGTCTGCGCGGCCAGCGGGGTGTGCGCATCGTTGACTCACCAAATGACCGAAAAGAAGACATTCGCCCGTTATCTGCTTGCCGGGGCGCTCACGCTGACCGGTCTGCTCACCCCCGCGCTCGCCCCGCCGTCGGCGGCCGCGGCGGTCCCGGGGCACCACCACCCGAGGACGGCGGCGGCCCGCATCTTCCAGGGCGACGGCTTCGACACCTGCCAGGCCCCGGACCTCGCGACCATGGACGCCTGGCGGGCCCACTCCAGCTACCGGGCGGCCGGCATCTACTTCGGCGGCCGGGCCCGCGCCTGCAGCTCCCAGCGCAACCTCACCCCTGACTGGGTGCGGCAGACCACCGACGCGGGCTGGAACCTGCTGCCCATCTACGTCGGGTCGCAGGCCCCCTGCGTCGAGGGCAGCAACAAGAACCCCTTCCAGATCGACGGCTCCGCGCCCTCCTCCCAGGGCACCAGCGAGGGCCGGGACGCGGTCGCCGCCGCGCAGGCGCTCGGAATCCAGCCGGGCAGCCCGCTGTACCTCGACATGGAGGCGTACGACATCGGCGACTCCGCCTGCAAGGCCACCACCCTGGCCTACGTCCAGGCCTGGGACCGGCAGGTGCACGCGGAGGGGTACGTCACCGGCTTCTACAGCAGCGCGGACTCCGGCGTGCAGCACATGGACGAGGCCCGCGCGGCCGGCAAGGGCGACCTGCCCGACGTGCTCTGGTACGGCCGCTGGGGGGTGACCCCCGATGTCACGTCGGACCCGGCGATCTCCGACACGGCCTGGACCCCCCACGCCCGCATCCACCAGTACGACGGCAGCGTCACCGAGTCCCACGGCGGCATGAGCCTCAACGTGGACCGCAACCTGGTCGACGCACCGGTCGCCGTCGTCGGCTGACACCGGCCGCGGACCGCGGGACCCCCAGGGGCCGTCCTGCGGACCGCGGGACGGCCCCCGGGGTGCGCTTCCGCACCCCGGGGGCCGTCTTCCCGGCCGTCCCCGGGCCTCCCCGGGCAGCGTGGGGGCGTCCCCAGGGGTGGTCCCCCAGGTGGATCCCCTCAGGGACGTACACCCCCGGGTCCCCCCTCGGAAGGTGGGGAAGACCCCCGGCCTACGACCTGAGGGTGACCTCGCTTCGGCACTTGCGGCCGATCCGCCGCCCCCGGGAGTGCTCCTAGCGTGGAGCCATGACCACGCCTGTGTGCACCAGCGCCAACGCCACCCAGTTCACGGACTACGTCCGCACCAAGGGGCAGACGCTGCTGCGCACCGCCCGCTCCCTGACCCCCAACCCCGCAGACGCCGAGGACCTGCTGCAGACGGCGCTGACCAAGACGTACCTGGCCTGGGACCGGATCGACGACCACCGCGCCGTCGACGGTTACGTGCGCAGGACCCTGGTCAACACCCGCACGTCGCAGTGGCGCAAGCGCAAGGTCGACGAGTTCACCACCGACGAGCTGCCCGAGCCGCAGGCCCCCGGCCAGCCGGACCCGGTCGAGCAGCAGGCCCAGCGGGACGCCCTGCTGCGGGCCATAGCCCGGCTCCCCCCGCGCCAGCGGGCCATGGTCGTGCTGCGCTACTACGAGGACATGAGCGAGGTGCAGACCGCCGAGGCGCTCGGCGTCTCGGTCGGCACCGTGAAGAGCGCGGTGTCGCGGGCCCTCGGCAAGCTGCGTGACGATCCGGAACTGGAGCTGTGCGTGGCGTGACCCGCGCAGGCCGCTGGCCCCGCGCCGCCGGATCGAGACGGGACGAATTGGGCGCGAGGTAGTGACATACCACGCGGTATGCCAGCAGAATCGCGGGCAACCGACCCCGCCGTCGTTGCCGGAGGCCCGCGTGCTGAGCACCATGCAGGATGTCCCCCTGACCGTGACCCGTATCCTCGTGCACGGCTCGCTGGTGCACGGCAAATCCACGGTCACCACGTGGACCGGGGACGGCGCACCGCGGCGCCGCACGTTCCGCGAGATCGGCGTGCGCGCGATCCAGCTCGCCCACGCGCTCGGCGACGAGCTCGGCATCGGCCGCGGCGACCGCGTCGCCACCCTGATGTGGAACAACGCGGAGCACATGGAGGCGTACCTCGCCATCCCGTCGATGGGCGCCGTGCTGCACACCCTGAACCTGCGGCTGCCCGCCGACCAGCTCGTCTGGATCGTCAACCACGCCGCCGACCGCGTCGTCCTCGTCAACGGCACCCTGCTGCCGCTGCTCGCGCCCCTGCTGCCGCAGCTCCGGTCCGTGGAGCACCTGGTCGTCGTCGGCCCCGGCGACACCTCCGTGCTCGACGCCGTCCCCGCCGAGAACCGGCCCCAGGTCCACGCCTACGAGGAGCTGATCGCCGGCCGCCCGACCCGCTACGACTGGCCGGAGCTGGACGAGCTGGAGGCCGCGGCCATGTGCTACACCTCCGGCACCACCGGCGACCCCAAGGGCGTGGTGTACTCCCACCGCTCGGTCTACCTGCACTCCCTGCAGGTCAACGCGGCCGAGTCGATGGGCCTGACCTCGCACGACACCTCGCTGCCGGTCGTCCCGATGTTCCACGTCAACGCCTGGGGCATCCCGCACGCCGCCTTCATGTCGGGCATCAACCTGCTGATGCCCGACCGGTTCCTGCAGCCGGCGCCGCTCGCCGAGATGATCGAGAGCGAGCGCCCCACCCACGCCGCCGCCGTCCCCACCATCTGGCAGGGGCTGCTCGCCGAACTCACCGCCAAGCCGCGCGACGTGACGTCCCTCAAGCAGGTCACCATCGGCGGCTCGGCCTGCCCGCCGTCCCTGATGAAGGCGTTCGACGAGCAGCTGGGCGTCCGCCTGGTCCAGGCGTGGGGCATGACCGAGACGTCCCCGCTGGGCACCGTCGCCCATCCGCCGGCCGGTGCCGAGGGCGAGGAGGAGTGGGCCCACCGGATCACCCAGGGCCGCTTCCCCGCCTCGGTCGAGGCCCGGCTGATCGGCCCCGACGGCTCGGTGATGCCGTGGGACAACCGGTCTGCCGGTGAGCTGGAGGTGCGCGGGCCGTGGATCGCCGCCGCGTACTTCGGGGGCGCGGGCGAGGAACCGCTGCGTCCCGAGGACAAGTTCAGCCCCGACGGCTGGCTGCGTACCGGCGACGTCGGCGTGATCTCCGAGGACGGCTACCTGACCCTCACCGACCGCGCCAAGGACGTCATCAAGTCCGGCGGTGAGTGGATCTCCTCGGTCGACCTGGAGAACCACATCATGGCCCACCCCGACGTCGCCGAGGCCGCGGTCGTCGCCGTCCCCGACGAGCGCTGGGGCGAACGCCCGCTCGCCACCGTCGTCCTGCGCGAGGGCGCCACCGCCGACTACGCCGCGCTGCGCGCGTTCCTGGAGGCCCGGGTCGCCCACTGGCAGGTCCCCGAGCGGTGGGCCGTGGTGCCGGCGGTCCCCAAGACGAGCGTCGGCAAGTTCGACAAGAAGGTGCTCCGCAGGTCCTACGCGGACGGAGAACTGGACGTCACGCAACTGTCGTGAGCCGCGCCGCCCGTGGATCCGCGCGGATCCGTTCGGTACGGCCCGCCCGCGGGTGAGCGGGTGAGCGGGTGAGCGGGTCGGCGGGCGAGCGGGTGAGCGGGCGAGCGGGTCAGCGGGTCAGCGGGTCGGCGGGTCGGCGGGTGGCCTGGGCCAGGGCGCGGCACAGGACGTCGAGGGTGGCGGTGAAGGCGTGGTCGGGCGGCGCGGCGTAGCCGACGACCACGCCGTCCGGGGCGGCGCCCGCCGCCGACGGATGGCGGAACGCCGACAGCGGGTCGAGTGCCAGTCCGGCACGGCCCGCCGCCGCCAGCACCGCTGCCTCCGTGCCCGGCGGCAGCCGCAGCACCGCGTGCAGCCCGGCCGCGACCCCCGCCACCTCGACGTGCGGCACCCGGGCGGCGAGCGCCGCCGCCAGCTGGTCGCGGCGCCTCCGGTAGCGCTGCCGCATCCCCCGCAGATGCCGGTCGTAGCCGCCGGACTCCACGAACTCCGCGAGTGTCAGCTGGTCGAGCGCGCTGAGCGTCTGCTCGCGCGCGCCCTTCGCCTCGACCACCGGCTCCACCATGTGCGCGGGCAACGCCATCCAGCCCATCCGCAGCGCCGGCGTCAGGCTCTTGCTCGCCGAGCCGACGTACACCACCCGCTCCGGGTCCAGGCCCTGCAGCGCCCCGACCGGCTGCCGGTCGAACCGGAACTCCCCGTCGTAGTCGTCCTCCAGCACCAGCCCGTCCGCGTGCCGCGCCCACTCCACCGCCGCCGCGCGCCGCGAAGGGTGCAGCGGCACGCCCGTCGGGAACTGGTGGGCCGGCGTCAGCAGCACGCTGCGGGCCCGCGTCCCGGGCAGCGCGGCGGTGTCCGCGCCGTCCACGTCGACGGGGACCGGGACGGTCCGCAGGCCCGCGAGGTCCAGGATCCCGCGGTGGTGCGCCAGGCCGTACTCCTCGACGGCCATCGGCCGCCCCCGCCGCACCTGCGGCAGCCCGGCCAGCAGCCGCAGCCCGCCCGCGAAACCGGAGCACACCACGATGCGCTCGGGCGAGGCGCGTACACCCCTGGCCCGCGCCAGATATCCGGCCAGTGCCTCGCGCAGCTCCCTGCGGCCCCGCGGATCGCCCGGCCCGAACGCGTCGTTGGGCGCGGCGGTCAGGGCGCGGCGGGCCGCCGCGAGCCAGGCGCTGCGCGGGAACGAGCCGGTGTGCGGCTGTCCCTGCCGCAGGTCGTACGCGGGCCGGGCGGCGGGGGCGGTGGGCGGTTCGGCCGCCGGCGGGGGCGCGGCGCGGTCCGCCACGCGCGTGCCCGACCCCTGACGGGCGGTCAGCCAGCCCTCGGCGACGAGTTCGGCGTACGCCTCGGCGACGGTGTTCCGGGCGAGGCCGAGGTCTGCGGCGAGCGAGCGGTACGGGGGCAGGGTGGTGCCCGGTGCGAGGCGCCCGCTGCTGACCGCTTCGCGCAGGGCCGCGGTCAGGGCGGCGCGGCGGCCGCCGGGCCCGCCCAACTCCACATGCAGGTCGCGCCCGAGTCCACCGCCCTCCACGACCCGCACCTTACCCCCCGCCCCAGGGTGCGCCTCCGACCATTCCTGCCCCGCCCTCCGTGGCCGCCCCCGGCTCCCGGGCTGCCTCGCGCTGCGCGTGGCCGTCTGCTGGTCTCGTTCTGGCTGCTCCGCATCCGGGTTGCCCTCGGCTTCCGGGCTGCCCCGGGGGTGCTTTGCCGCCTGCCGCGCCGTCGTGGCTTGTCGCGCAGTTCCCCGCGCCCCTGGCGGTGCACCTTCGGTGGGTGGGGTCGGGGCCGCCACGGGAGTATCTCCTCGGAACTGTGCGTGCGGCTCTTCCCGAATGGGTGCCCAGGCAGATGCACAGTTCCTGCGGGGACACTCCCGCACCGTCCCCTCCCAGCCCGGCCCCCGTCTGCGGGAAGAAATTGGGCCGGGCTCCCCTACCCATCGGGCGCACCCGAAGGGGCGCGGGGTCCCCCAGCGCTTCGCCTGGGAGGTGCCCCCTGCGCGACCGGCCACGACGCACCGGGCACCCGGCAACGCGGGCCCGGGGGCACCCCGACCCCCGCCCCGGAGGGGCGATGCTCCAGGAGCGCGGGGAACTCCGCGCCCAGCCACGACGCACGTCGCAGACGGCAATGACGCCCAAGGGGCAGCCCAGATCCCGTAGGGGCGCGGGGTCCCCCAGCGCTTCGCCTGGGAGGTACCCCCAGCGCGAGAAGACACGGCGGACCGTTGGACGGGGACGGAGGCCAGGGGGCGGCCCGGGAGGCCGGGCGGGGCACCGTGGGGGAGGAGGGCGAGCCAGTTCGGGGCGGGCTCACGCAGTGCCTAGGCTCCGATCTTGCCCAGAAGATCCACGATCCTCGCCTGGACATCCGTGCTGGTCGACCGTTCCGCGAGGAAGAGGACGGTCTCGCCTGACGCGAGTCGCGGAAGCTCGGCCGGGTCGATGTCGGCCGAGGTGTAGACGACCAGGGGCGTCCGCTCGAGGCGCGCATGGCCGCGGAGCCAGTCGACGATCCCCTGCCGGCGCCGCCGGATCAGCATCAGGTCCATGACCACCAGGTTGGGGTGGACCTGCGCGGCCTGCGTCATCGCGTCGGCCTCGGAGTCTGCGTGGGTGACGTGCATCCCGCGCCGCTCCAGCGTCGCCGCGAAGGCCTGCGCGATCGGGTCGTGGCTCTCCACCAGCAGGACCCGCGGCGGGTGCTGCTCGCTGTCGCGCGGCGCCAGCGCCTTGAGCAGGACCGCGGGGTCCGCCCCGTACGCCGCCTCGCGGGTGGCCTGGCCGAGCCCCGCCGTCACCAGGACGGGCACGTCCGCGGCGGCCGCCGCCTGCCGCAGCGACTGCAGCGCGGTCCGCGTGATGGGCCCGGTCAGCGGGTCCACGAACAGCGCGGCCGGCGGCTCCGCCACCTGCGCGTCGACCTCCTCGCGGGACCGCACGATCACCGGCCGGTAGCCGCGGTCGGTCAGCGCCTGCCGGGTCGACACGTCGGGCTCCGGCCACACCAGCAGGCGGCGCGGCTCGTCGAGCGGCACGTCGTGCCGGTCGTCCGCGGCGTCGGCCACATCGGTGACGTCCACCGCGCCGTTCGGGCCGTCCAGCGGCTCGGGCCCCTCGGCGGCACCGGCCGCGGGCGCGCCGATCGCGTACGAGCGGCCGCCCTCCACCGGCACGGGCGGCACGGCGGGCACCATCGGCACCGGGGGCGTCGGCGGCCCGGACGGCACGGGCCGCAGCAGCGCGGTCTCCCGGTCGTCGTCCCTGGGCGCCTCGGGCTTGCGAACGGGCAGTTGGCCGCTGTCGGGGTCGGCCGCCGGGTGCTGCCGTGCCTGCGTCTCGCCGCCGGGACCGGGCACCTGGCTCGGTACGTGCGGCAGGATCGACGCCTGGCTCGGCTGCTCGGGGCCGAGCCTGCGCCGCCGCCCGGAACCGGCGGGGCCGGTGGGCGGCTGGGTGCGCGGGTCGACGCCGTAGGGCACGCCCTGACCGAGGGTGCGCACGCTGATGGCGGCACGCCCCTGGCCGTGCGCCTGGGGGCCCGGCGCCGGCTCCTGCGACTGCGCGGGCTGCTGCGCCTGCGGGGGCTCCAACTGCGGTGCCTGCCGCGGCGGCTGGATCTGCTGCGGCGGCTGCGGCGCGGCCGGCCACGCCGGCGCCGCGGGGAGCGCGGGCCGGTTCGGATCGGGCGCCGGCCAGCCGGCCTCGGCCGGAGGCGCCGCCGGCGACACGGTCGGCGGCGCGGGCTGCTCGGGCTGGACCTGCTGCCGGGCCTGCGCGGACGGATCCCCGTGGTGCTGCCCCTGCGGCGGCACGTGCCGGCCCTGCGGAGGGACGGGCTGTCCCTGCGGCGGTACGAGCGGCCCCTGTTCGGGCCCGGCGTCCTGGCCGGCAGGCGGGAGCGCGTTCGGGATGGGCCGCGCGGGCAGCTCGTAACGGCCCTCGGCGCCGTGCGGCGGCTGCTCGGCCGCGGCGCGGCGCGCCCGCCGGCCGGTGGGCTGCGGCTGGTGCTGCTCGGCCGACGGCTGCGCGGGGGTGCCGCGTTCGCCGCTGTGGCCCCCGGTGTGGTCCTCGACCGGGCCGCCGCCCTGCGCAGGGCCGCTGCCGTCGTTGCCGTCGCGGCCGATCGGGCGCCGCAGCGCGCGGCGCCGCCCGGTCGGGGCCTCATTCTGGTCGGCGGCTGCCGGGATCGCCCAGGGGGCGGCGGTGCCGTCGGCGGGGTTGCGCGGCTGCTGCGACCGCAGTTCCACCTCGGCGCCGGAACCGGAACCGCCCGAAGGCGAACCGGCGCCCGGGCCAGATTCGTTCGCCTGACCCGTTCCCGTTCCCGTTCCGGGTGTCCGGGGACCGGCCGCCGCGCCGTCGCGTCCCGGCTGCCGCTCCTTGCCGCGGTGGGCGGCCGTCTCGCCGTCCGCGCGCTGCTCGGCCCCTGAACGGTCCGACGCCTCCGGCGTCCCGGTGCCGACCGTCACGTCCTTCGCCGGCCGGCCGTGCGCGCCGCCGCTCCGCTGCCGCGGTGCCTTGCCACCGCCCTGGGAGGCCGGACCGGAGCCGGTGCTCGCGGCCTCCGCGGCCGCGTCGTCGTCGGACGTGCCGTCGTCGGTGCCCACCGGCACCTCCAGCACGTACGCGCTGCCCTGCCCGGGCACCTCGTGCGTCTGCAGCACGCCGCCGTGCAGCTCCACGATCCCGCGGGCCAGCGGCAGATGGACCGGGTCGCCGCCGGCGCTGGGCCCGCGCACGTCGATGCGGACGACGTCGCCGCGCCGCGCCGCCGCGACCACGATCGTCGAGTCGCCGCCGTGGGCGATCGCGTTGCCGGCCGAGTCCACGCCCGTCACGTCGGCGATCAGGTGCGCCAGCGCCTTGGCCATCCGCTCGCCGTCCACCGACACCTGGACCGCCGGCGCGTGCACCGCGTACTGCGCCCGGCCGGGGCCGATCAGCTCGACGGCGCCCTCGACGGCCGCGCCCACCAGGTCGTCGAGGCCGACCGGCTCCCGCCGCAGCTTGTCCTCGCCGCGGTCCAGGCGCTGGAAGGCCAGCACGTTGTCGATGAGGGTGGTGATCCGGGCGTAGCCGGCGGACAGGTGGTGCAGGATCTGGTTGGCCTCGGGCCACAGCTGCCCGGCCGGGTCGGCGGCAAGCCCCGTCAGCTCGCCGCGCAGTTCGGCCAGCGGCCCGCGCAGCGAGGTGTCCAGCAGCGCCTGCAGCTGGCCCGCGCGCGCGGCCAGGGTGTCGTACTGCGAGCGGTCGGTGAACGTCATCACCGCGCCGACCAGCTGGTCGCCGTCGCGCACCGGCGCCGTCGTCAGGTCGACCGGCACCGGCCGGCCGTCCTTGCGCCACAGCACCTGGCCGCGGACCCGGTGCTTGCGGCCGGACCGCAGCGTGTCGGCGAGCGGCGTCTCCTCGTAGGCCAGCGGTGAGCCGTCCGGGCGGGAGTGGTGGACCAGCGGGTGGAGTTCCTTGCCGCCCAGGTCGGTGGCCCGGTGGCCGAGGATCTGCGCCGCAGACGGGTTGACCAGCACGACCTTGCCGGCCGTGTCGACGCCCACGACGCCCTCGGCCGCGGCCCGCAGGATCATCTCGGTCTGCCGCTGCTGGCGCGCCAGTTCGGCTTCGGTGTCGACGGTCCCCGACAGGTCGCGGACGACCAGCATCAGCAGCTCGTCGCCGGTGTAGTGCGGGAGGCTGCCGCCGGTCTCGGCGTACGGGGTGCGGCCGTCCTCCAGGCTCGCGCTGGTGACCTGGGCCGGGAAGTCGCTGCCGTCGGTGCGGCGGGCGGTCATCCGGGTCGGCTTGGTCCTGGTGTCCTCCTGCGCCTCGCGCGGGGAGCGCATCGAGCCGGGGATCCGCTTGGGGTCGAAGGAGGGCAGCAGGTCGAGCAGCCCCCGCCCCACCAGCGCCGTACCCGGCGTCTCGAACGTCTCCAGCGCGATCGCGTTGGCGTTGACCACGGTGCCGTTGGCGTTGACGATCAGCAGCGCGTCGGGGAGGGCGTCGAGTATCGATGCGAGGCGAGCAGCGCCTCTTGATGGCCTGCTGCTCACGAGACGCGTCCTCCTTGTAACCGCATGTGCTGCAACCGCGCTCCCGCGGGCTGCCCCGCGCGCGTGCTTCTCGTGCGACGTCACGTGGCGCGGTCGGCTGTCGTCACGGGCGCCCCATCTTGCCGCCGCCCCTGGGTCATGTCACTAGACCGAGTGTACGTGTCGCGTTTCACGTAGGTGCCCCGGATACCCATGTGGCGCTGTGGACTGAGGGGTTGAGGGTTGTACGGGACGGGTGTGGCGTACGTCACGAACGAGGCGGGTTCCCTTGGGGGGTCGGCCCGGTGGGGTGTTGGGCACGGCCGAAATCGCGGCTTTTGCGGTCATGTGGAGCCTCTGGGCGGGGCACTTTCGGGCGGGTGCCTTCGGATGCGGGGTGCTCGGTCGGACTGCCTCCGGCCTGCTCGGCCGGGCGCTGCCGTCGGGCTCCTGGGTCGGGTGGTGCTGTCAGCCGAGCAGGGGGCCGGGCTGGGCGGCGGGGCCGGGGGCGGGGAGTGCGGGGACCATGCGGCTCCAGCGGGAGACCTCGCAGCCGTCGGTCCTGCGGTAGGTCTCGCTGACCCGGCGGCCGTCCCAGGTCCCGCTGACCTCGGCGCGCTCGGGGCCGCCGTAGATCATCGAACAGGCCTGCCCTGCGGGGACCGCCGGAACCGGCCCGCCGATCCGCTCGAGCTGCGCGCAGCCCGAGCCGCCGCTGAACCGGGTGCAGGTCAGGTCGTAGGCGCGGGCGTGTCCGGCACCGTCGTCATAGGAGACGGTCAGCCGGTCGGGGACCATCCGGGGAAGGCCCATGGCCTGGGCGGACGAGGCCGCGAGCGGGGAGACGGACGCGGTGAGGGCGGCGGCGAGGGTGGTCGCGGCCGCGGCGAGGGACGCCGTGCGGCGGGCGGAGCCGGAGGTGATACGGATCATTCCGCCTCCTTACCTGCCAAGGGGGACCGAGCCCCCCGATTCGCCCCATCGTGGGCGCGCCGGACCCGCCGTGCGGCACGAACCCCTTTGCCCTGCCCAGGCCCGGCCTTGTACCGTATTCTCGAATTGGTCGCAGCCCTCCCGGCTGTGCCATCATTTCCCCGCGCGCCCGGTCACCCGGGTTCGTACCCAGGAGGCGTCGCCTAGTCCGGTCTATGGCGCCGCACTGCTAATGCGGTTTGGGTCTTACCGCCCATCGAGGGTTCAAATCCCTCCGCCTCCGCCAACACCCCGGAGCCCCGCCCGACCCCGTCGGCGGGGCTCCCGCCGTTCCGGCGACCCCCACTCCGCAGGCCCCCGTTTCCCCCGTTTCCCCAGGTCAGCCCACCCGCGCCATATCGATTTCGCCTCCCGCGCCGCCTCATGTAATGTTGTCCACGCAACGCCGCCCGGCCCGCCAGGCCGGAACGCAAGCCCCGCACTCGTAGCTCAACGGATAGAGCATCTGACTACGGATCAGAAGGTTGCAGGTTCGAATCCTGCCGAGTGCACACAGGTCAGAGGCCCCCGGACATCGTCCGGGGGCCTCTGGCGTTGTCCTGCACGGCGGCGCGGCGGCGACGTACGGCACCGCCCGTCGTGGGGTCTGCCGGGGCGGGCCTCAGAACGCGGTAGCGCTGCCCGCCGTGTGTCTGCACGATGAGCCGGTGACCTTCGTCAACGTGCAAGGTGGCCCGGAGGGCGGCCCGTACCGGTGCCCGTGCTGCTTCTACGTCACGCTCAGCCAGCGCAACTACTACGAGATCTGTCCCGTGTGCTTCTGGGAGGACGACGGCCAGGACGACCACGACGCGGACGAGGTGCGCGGGGGCCCCAACCGCGGGCTGAGCCTGACCGAGGCCCGCAGCAACTTCCGCCGCCTGGGTGCCAGTGACGAGCGGCGCGTCGCCCTCGTCCGTGATCCGCTCCCGCAGGAGTACCCGCCGAGCTGAGGAAGTCCGCACCTCGTCCTCGCTCGCCTCCGCGTCGACCTACGGTGTGCTTCTGGCGGCCGTTGGCGGGCGTGGCAACTCTCCCTTCCTGGGGTTTGGTTGCCTGATGGGAGGGGGTGGGTAAACAGGTGGGGCGTCCGTCATCGGTTGATGAACGATCCCGCGGGACCGGGCTGTGGGGGCTGGGGGCCAAATGAGCGAGCGAGTGCGCCTGTTGCTGACGGTTGTCTTCTGGGGCGTGTGGGCCGGCCTCGGCGTGGCGCTCCTTCGCTGGTGGGATCACGAGACGTGGCGTCAGGTGGTGCTCTTTCCCGTTGTCGTGGCGTTGTCGGGGCTCTTCTCAGAACGGAGGCGACGACGGCGTCAGAAGCACCCGGCGCCGCCACCGCCGCCTCTGTGAGAGCACCCGGTCATGAACGTCTTCGCCGCACAGGAGGAAGATCCGTGCCGAGGGAGGGGAATCGATGCTCGGGTTCATGGACTGGTCCATCGTCGTGATGGGTTGTGTGCTGGTCCTGCTCGCTGTCAGTCGCTTCTGGTGGGAGCGGGTGAAGCGGGTGAGAACGCAGAAACGAGCGAGCGCCGGCCAGGCCATGCGCCACTCCTTGGCGTGGCTTCCCCTGCTCATGGGCCTTGGCATGGTGATTGCCAAGGTGCCGCACCTGCTGGGCGCATCCTTCGCCATTGTCGAGATTTCCGACTCGGTGAGTGTCGTGCTGGCGGTCACTGTTGCGCTGATCTTCGTTCTGCAGGTGAGGCGCAGGACCGCCTCTGAGCCGTGCGGGATCGACGAGGACTGACGAAGTGCATGCCGGGGGCAACCAGCATCAGCGCAACCCGCCGAAGGGCAGGTCGCAGGCCACCGGTGCGCTGCCGTCTTCGCTGAGGTGGCAAAGAAAGCCACCCCCGCAGGAATACCCGCCGAGTTGAGAACGCCGGGCCGTCTTCGGACGGACGCTCCGGCCGCGTTCGTCCGCCTCGTGCGCGGCAGCCGACGGGAGTTCACGGCTTCGGCTCGTCCTCGGCCTCGTCGCCCAGCTCGGCCAGCCGCTGGCGCTCGTCCTCGCCGAGGCAGGGGAACAGGGTCCCGCAGTTGAGGCAGGCGCGGGCGAAGGCGACCTCGAACTTCGGCCGGAACTTGAGCAGTCGCGGTCGACCGACCTTGAACTCAAGCCGGTCATTGATCTTGCTGCCGGGGCGCAGCTGGCCCACCGGGCTCAGGCGCTGGGACCCGCACACCCCGCATCGCATGCCGAGGACTGTACAAGTCGGGTGCCGGGGCGGTCACCGAGCGGCCGGACGTCGGCCGTTCCGCCGTCGCCCTGCGCTGGCCGTGGACGCTGTCGGCGGCGCCTCAGCGATGCCGCTGCCAGGTGAGGGTCTGGCCCGCCAGGACCTGGGCGGTGCGTTCGGCCTGGGTCGCGGCCAGCTTCTGCAGGTCCTCGGGGTTGGCGCTGCCCTGCGCGAGGGACACCTCGGCCACGACGGTGCCGACGCGGAAGAGGATGACCTGGTCGGTGCCGCCGTCGGCGGTACGCGTGAAGTACTGCGACTCGTTGCCGATCTTCGGCCCCGACGTCTTGACGTACCCGTCGCCGCCGGCGGCCGCCTGCGTGAAGGCGCTCTGCGCGTGCGCCTTGGTGTCGTACGCCTGGACGTTGTCGTGCGCGGGTGCGTCGCCCGCGCCGTGGTAGTCGCCATAGCCGGTGAACTTCGCGCCGGTGCACGGCTCGAACGAGCAGTCGTCGTCGCTCCGCACCGGGTCCCCGCGCAGGGCGTCCGAGCCGTTGGTGCTCCAGCCCCCGGGCAGGGCGTTCTTGGGCGGCAGCACGGCCTTCGCCTGGTCCGCGCGGGTCAGCACGACGCTGGAGTCGGCGGGACCGCTCGGGGCGCCGCGGGTGACCGGCGCCGTCGCGGGCGCGGTCCCGGTGGACGCAGATCCGGTGGGCGTCGCGCCGGAGGGTGCCGCATCGGAGGCAGCTGCGGCAGAGGGAGTGCTGCCACCACCACCGCCGCCCCCGCCGCACGCCGCCAGGGCGCCGACGGCCACCAGGGCCACACCCGTGCGTTGCGTGAAGCGCCGTATCCCCGCCTGCCCTGCAGTCACCTCAAGTCCCCCTCCTGTCACGGCCATTGCCCGCCCACCCTACAAACGGAAGCCCGGAAGGGGCACTGCCGGCGACCCGCCCCCTGCGTTTCGGCGATGTCACGCAACTCACGGTTTCGCCAACTCCGGGCGGGGCACGCCGAATTCGCTTATCGCCCTGAATATGGGCACGGATCGGCACATGTGATTGGCCCGGCTAGCCGGCAACCGGTCAGATATTGGCGCGTTGACGGCGGCTCATTCACAATTCACGCACAGGGGGCGTCCCTAGCGTCCCGTGCATGTCCAGAACCTCTCGTGAAGAGCCAGACAACGCCGCCGTCTCCCAACTCCTTTCACGCCGCCGCATGCTGGTCCTCGGCGGCGCGGCCGGTGCCGTCGCCCTCACCGGCGCAGGGGCTGCCGCACGGGCCGCCGACAGTGAGGGCGCCGCCGGCACCAGCACGCTCGCCGCCGTCAAGGCGGCCGCCTCCGCGTCCGACGCGTGTATGCAGTTGACCACCGAGCAGATCGAAGGCCCGTACTACATCGACTACGAACTCTTCCGCAGGAACGTGGTCGAGGACCGCACGGGAATTCCCCTCGTCCTCGTTCTGCGTGCGGTGGACAGCGCCACCTGCAAACCGATCCGCAACTCCGCCGTCGAGATCTGGCACTGCGACGCTTCCGGCGTCTACTCCGGATACACCCAGACCGGCAACGGGGGCGGCGGCATGCCGCCCGGGAGTCCGCCTCCGGGTACGCCGACCGACCCGCCGTCCGGTACGCCGACGGACCCGCCGCCCGGTGGCGGTGGCGGGGGCGGGCACCAGACCCCGACCGACAACCTCACCTGGCTGCGCGGCATCCAGATGACCGACCACCAGGGGTTCGTCACCTTCCGCACGGTCTTCCCCGGCTGGTACACCGGACGCGCCGTCCACATCCACACGAAGGTGCACACCGGCGGCGCCCGCACCCCCGACGGCTACACCGGCGGACGCACCTGCCACACCGGCCAGTTCTACTTCGCCGAGGACGCGGTGAAGGCCACCATGGGCATCGCCCCGTATGCGGCGAACACGGTCGAACGGGTCACCCTCGACCAGGACATGCTCTACCCGGGCACCGGCACGCAGGGCGGCCTGCTCACACTCGCCTACGACCGGCGGCACATCGAGCACGGCGTCGTCGGCTACCTCACGATGGCCGTCGACCCCGCCGCCACCAACGACGGCGAAGGCGCGCCCGGCGGTGGCGGTCCCGCGCCCACCTCGTCCCCGTCCCCCACCGCCTGACGGCGAACGGCGCCTGCCCGAGGGCACCTTGGCGAGAGGCTCCCGGAGACGTCCGGGGGCCTCTCGCCGTGTCTGTCGCCGGGTGCCGTTCCATGCGCGAACGGCCGGCGTCCGGCCGGCCACCACGCTCAACGATCCGCGACGGCCTCGGCGACGTCGAACGCCGCGTCGCACGCCGCGCACCGGGCCCGGCCGAAGACAAGGGTCAGCTTGGTCGCGACGTCGGGATGGCCGTCCGCGAGGGCGCGGTCGTGCAGCCTGCGGGCCAGGCCCTCCATCGCCGAGGGCTCGGCGGGTTGCAGGGGGAGCTTCCTGGCCGCGCCCTCGCGCATGTACATGCTGTCGGTCGTCGAGAAGCAGCCGTGGGGCCCGAGCGCGACGTAGTTCTCGGCCTCGCACGCGGGGCAGGCAACCGCGTACTCCCCGTCGTTCAGGCCCTCGAGTTCCTCGGACCAGACGTCGACGCCCTCGAAGCCGAGCAGGGCCTGGAGCAGGTACACGTACGTGTCCGGATCGTCGGCCAGGGACGGGTCGCCGAGGGCCTCCTCGGTGAGGCCGCGCAGCTCGGTGACCTCCGCCGCGTGCGTCTCGTGGGCGTCCTCGTCCCCGTAGGGCTGGTCGGAGGCGGCCACGATGTTGCCGGCGAGGACGACCGCCATCTGCCGCTCCCCGGGCGGGTATTGACGTGCGATCCGGGTCAGCACGGGCAGGGCGGCGTGGCTGGCCGGATAGACGGTGCCCTGATGGCACAGCCGGGACCAGAGCTCACCCCACACCGCGCCCCGCGGGTCCCGGGCAGCCTCGTCGAGCAGCCCGGGAACGTCCTCCGCCGTGCCGTACGCGTGGTCGAGCTGCGACCAGTCCGTCATGTCGGTGATCCCCTCAAAGGGCGCCGGGGTCGGCGGTGCCGGAGTGGGCGGCGTGGGCGGCGTGGGCCAAAGGGGCAGCTCCGCGGGACCGCCGCACCAGGGAGCGAACTGCCTTTGCGCTCGACCTCCTCGACGAGGTCCGGAGCACGCTCGGGCTCGCGAACCGCCCGCTCGAGCTCCCCAGGCGTGACGCGCACGTACTCGCCGATCGTGCTCATGGCCAGAGCCTAGGCACGCCCACTGACATCGGCGCCCCAGGCGAGGGGCATCGGGCGGGCGCCGCGTGGGACGGCGACGGCTCCTTCGCCGAACGGCGGGTGGCGGGCCGACGAACCTCAGGGGCGCCCGAAGGCCCGCAGGGATTCGGTGACGGCGGCCAGATGGTGCGACGTCGCCCACGCGCGCCAGTGGGTGGCCGTCCCGGCCTTGGGTCGTTGTTGCCAGGCGCACAGCGCGATCTGGGCATCCCCCCACGACATCGACGCACCGCGGTCGGGCCAGTCGTCCGATCTCACGAGGGCCCGGCTGATGCGGAAGAAGTCGTCGTTGCCGGACGCCTGCCTGTCCGCCACGTAGACGACCCAGTCGTCGGGAAGCGTGTAGCGCAGGTGCGGGATCGTGGCGCGCCCGGCTCGGCGCGGCGCCACGGGATGGCTGACCCCGTAGTCGCCGAACTCCGGCGGCCGGTCGTCGGTGCTGCCCGCGATCTTGCGCCACAGGCTCGCATCCCAGCGGTGCAGGAGGTTGGGGTGCTCGCGGGAGAGGTCGGCCACCGAACGTCGGAACGCGCCGGATGCCGCCGTGATACTCCGCCATGGTGCGGTGCGCGCCCAGTTCAGGGCGTTCAGCATCACTGGAAGGGCGTTCGTGACAGCGGTGTCCCCCGAGACGAACCCGGCGTCGAGCACCAGGTCCACCTCTTCGGGAGGTAATCGCACACGCTTCAGGGCCGCACGCACGCTCCGTTCGGTGCCTGGGGCGCCCGCCCAGGACCGCATGTCCAGCCTCAGCAGGGCCCCTTGACCGTGCGCACGCTGGACCCCGCGCACTTCCAGGAGCGATCCGGGCGGATCGCCGGGGCGGAAGACCGGTATCAGGGGCAGCAGCCACGCGCCGAACGCCTCGCTGAGCCAGTTCAGCGAGTGCCCGGTCCAGACCCCGCCGACCGGGCCGCTCTCCCACAAGGCCCCGCAGTCCACCGCGACGCTCAGCCCTGTGGGCAGCTGACGCCATGCGTGCTCGCGAAAGGTCTCCAGGACGTCGCGTACCCGGGAGTCGCCAACGACGACTTCCAGGACGGGGAGGACCTGGCGCCGGACGTCGGGAGCCATCTCCCCCAACGCCAGGAACTCGCCGAGCTTGCCTTTCAGTATCGGCACGTACGCCATCGCCGCCCCCAACGATCCGCGTACCACTCCGCCCGTCGGCAGGAGGGCTCACCACCCAGCGTGACGGGCTCCTGCTCCAGCCGAAAGGCCGGGAATCGGACAGTTCCGACGCCCCGGCCCCGCCGGGTTCCCGCGGTCGCCCGCGGTGCGAGCGGCCGCTTGTGTGAAGAGCTCTGCATGGCGCGGCGATGCGGGGACAGGAGAAGAGCAGCCGGGACGGGCCGCTGTTCTTGGGCGGATGTGCGGGTCGTCCCGGGTACTCTGTGGTGGAGAACGGGTGGCCGCGGGGGCTGGGACGACTCAGCAGTCCCTGCGGCCGGCCACCACAGGCTCCGGCGGCGCGGCGGGCGGGTCAGGCGGTCAGGCGAGGGCGCTGCCGATCGCGCTGATCAGGGCGCAGGCCAGGGCCGCGGCCAGGACGGCTCCCAAGGTGAGCCAGCCGCCCCTGGCGGGAGTGGCCAGCGCGAGGGAGACGCCGGTCATGACGACGAGGCCCGCGAGGAGGACGCCGAGGAAGGCGACGGACAGCCAGCCGCAGAACGCGGCGAACCCGACCCGGACGTAGCCGCCCGCGTGGGTGCGCTGGACCGGGACCGTGCGGCCGACGGCCAGCGAGTCGCCGATGTGGGCGTCCGGGTCGTCGCTCCTGCCGTCGTCGGAGCGGAAGATCCCGACGCACTCGCGGCGCCGTTCCCGCCCGGTGCCGGTGTCCTCGCAGCCGACGACGGTCAGCACGCCGGGGGTGCCCTGCAGGCGCGCCGCGTAGCCCAGGTGCGGGACGCTGTCGACGAGCGCGGCGACCCCGCCGCCGAGCAGCAGCAGGAACGCCACCGCCAGCACCACCACCCGTCGCGCACCGGACAGTTCGGCGTGGGCGCTCGTGCGTCGGCGCGGCATGCGGCAGCCCCCCTCCCGCGGTCACCGGCCCTGTGGCCGGCCGGTGCAGGCTACCGCGGTGCGTCCGTGAACCCGGTGGCGCACACCGGGACGGACGTCACCTGCGACGCGGTCGCCCCTCGCGAACGGGCGGACCCGTCCCGGGCGGGCAGCCCCTTCGCGGACCGGCGGACGCCTCGGAACGGCGGACCCGTCCCGGGCGGGCGACCGCGCCGGAGGCGATAAGGCTTTGACGCCCCCGCCCCCGCCCGATTCCCTGGCCCCATGGCTGACCTTCGAATCCTCCGTGCGGACGGCGATGCCCTGTTTCGCGACTGGCGGCACGTGCACAACACGATCATCCCGACGCATGCGCTGTCGCTGGAGGACGTGCGCGAGCGCAGCACGCGCAACGTGCTCGACGTGGCCTACGCCGGTGACGCGCTGGTGGGGTGCATGACGGTGCGGGCGCCGGAGGGCGACGACGCGACGGTGACCGTCATCGCCCGCGTCCTGCCCGGGCACCGCCGGCAGGGCTACGGCACGCGGCTGTACGGGCAGGGCCTGGAGCAGGCCCGCGCGCTCGGCGCCGGCGCGATCGAGACGGTCGTGCTGGAGTCCAACCACGAGGGGCTGCTCTTCGCCCGCGCGCAGGGCTTCGTGGAGGTCGAGCGCTACCTGCTGGACGGCGACACGATCCCGTACATCACGCTCCGGCTGCCGTGACGCCGCGCGGAGCCCAGCCGGTGGCGGCCGCCCAGGGCTCGGCGACGGCGATGACGAGGTCGACGACCGGGTCCTTGACGTCGGCGTAGGTGCCGGTGTCGGCGACCGTGCCGGCCAGCACCTGCTTGAAGCGGGCGTACGACGGCACCGCCTCGGGGTGCGCGCGGAACCAGTCGCGGAACAGCAGCGCCAGCCGCTCGTTGGGCGAACCGACCAGCCGCACATGCAGGTTGACGTCCGGATGCCGCACCGGGTCCGGATGGTCGCGGCGGCTCCACAGCCGCTTGGCCCAGCGGCCCGGGTCGTCGTCGATCCCGGCGGGCACGTGGTCGGACTCGAACGGGGAGCGCCGGAAGCCGAGTCGGGCGAGGGGCGCGTCGAACGCGGCCTCGGCGGCGGCCAGATCGAGGACGCCGGCCTGCAGGTCGAACACCTGCTTCGCCGCCATGCCGGGGATCGCGGTGCTGCCGATGTGCTCGACGTAGCGGGCGGTCGGCCCGACGACGGCCAGCACGTCGGCGGCCAGGGCGAGGCCCTGCGCCCGCCAGTCGGGCACGGCGTCGACCACGACGGGGGGCTGGTCTGCGGTGGGGGACATCTGCCCGAGTCTACGGACGGCGGGGCCGCCGGCTGTCGTCCCCGGGGCCGCGCGGTGGGCTACGGCGCCCGGGCCGCCTGGAACACTCTCGTGCCGTGACCTCAGCAGCAGATGCCCCCAGGACCGATGCCCGCGCCGACCTCGCCCGCCGCATCCACGACGTCAGCCGCCTCACAGGGGAGTTCGTCCTCCGCTCGGGCCGCACGGCGACCGAGTACTTCGACAAGTACCGGTTCGAGGCCGACCCCGTGCTGCTCGACGCGGTGGCCGCGGCCATGGCCCCGCTCGTGCCGCCGGGCACCGAGGTGCTGGCCGGGCTGGAGATGGGCGGCATCCCCGTGGTGACCGCGCTGGCCCGGCACACCGGGCTGCCGGCCGCGTTCGTGCGCAAGCAGGCCAAGACGTACGGGACGTGCCGGCTGGCGGAGGGCGCGGACGTCGTCGGGCGCCGCGTCCTGGTGGTCGAGGACGTCGTCACCAGCGGCGGCCAGATCGTGCTGTCCACCGCGGAACTGCGCGCCCTGGGCGCGGACGTCACCGGCGCCCTGTGCGTGATCGACCGCGAGCAGGGCGGACGGGAGGCCCTGGCCGCCGCGTCCATCCCCCTGCACGCCCTGCTGACCGCCGCCGACCTGCACCGCGCCGCCCAGGACTGACCGGTCCGACCTTGACCTGGCCCCAGCCCGGTCCCGGCCCCAGCCCGGCTCCGGCACCGCACCCGACCCGGAGGGAATCCGGAGCAGATCCGGCCGATCCTGATCCGCGGACTCTTGCGGACAGAACCTGACCGCAAGCCCTCCTAGCGTGGGAGGTGTCAGGGCGGGCGGCGCGGAGCCGGCCGGATGAGCGGGTGCGAGCGGAGAGGTGGGCGTCATGCCGAGCCTGGTGAATGCGGTGGCGAACGAGCGGGAGTCCCTGCTGGCGTTCCTGGAGGCGCAGCGCGGCGGTCTGCGGCGGGCGGTGCGCGGGCTGAGTGACGAGCAGGCGGCGGCGCGGCCGAGCGCCAGCGCGATGTCGCTGGGCGGGCTGGTCAAGCACGCGGCGCACATGGAGGAGCACTGGGTGCAGCAGGTGCTGATGGGTCGCGGGCCGAAGGACGACCGGTCCACGGAGGAGCGGACCGCGAGCTGGGGCGACGAGTTCAGCCTGCTGCCCGGCGAGACGCTCGACGGCGTCCTCGCGGAGTTCGACCGGGTGGCGCGGGAGACCGAGGAGACGGTGGCCGCGCTCCCGGACCTGGAGGTGGTCGTCGCGCTGCCCGAGGCGCCGTGGTTCCCCAAGGACGCCAAGCGCAGCGCCCGTTGGATCCTGCTGCACCTCGTCGAGGAGCAGGCCCGCCACGCCGGTCACGCGGACATCATCCGCGAGTCCCTCGACGGTGCCGTCGCGTTCCAGCTCCTCGCCGAAGAACAGGGCGAGCAGAGGGCGCGGCAGGAGCGGAACGAGCAGCAGGGCCAGGGCGCCTAGGACCCCGCCGCGCCCCCCGCGGCTTCCGGCGGGACGAAGACGGGGGGAGTCCGGGACATCGGACTCCCCCCGCAACGGCGCGCTCAGATCAGCGCGTTGTAGGTGTTCCAGCCCGGGCCGACCGAGGTGCGGGCGGCGAACGGCGCCGTGGCGCTGCCCGTGCCCTGGTAGAGCCACAGGCCGCCCTTGCTGTCCCGGCCGACGAGGTCGGCCCTGCCGTCGCCCGTCACGTCGCCGGTCGCGGCCAGAGCCGTGAACATGTTCCAGCCGGCCCCGATGAGGGTGCGGGTGGCGAACGGCGCGGTGGCGTTCCCCGTGCCGCGGTAGAGCCAGAGCTGGCCCTTGGCGTCGCGGGCGACGAGGTCGGCCTTGCCGTCACCCGTCAGATCGCCGCTGCCCACCAGGGTCGTGAACATGTTCCAGCCGGCCCCGATGAGGGTGCGGGTGGCGAACGGCGCGGTGGCGTTCCCCGTGCCGCGGTAGAGCCAGAGCTGGCCCTTGGCGTCGCGGGCGACGAGGTCGGCCTTGCCGTCGCCGGTCAGGTCGCCGGTCCCGACGATCGCGTTGTAGACGTTCCAGCCCGGCCCGACCTGCGTGCGCGCCGCGAACGGCGCCTTCGGGGAGCCGGTCTGCTGGTAGAACCACAGCACGCCCTTGCTGTCGCGGCCGACGGCGGTGCCGGTGCCGTCCGCCCGCTCACGGCTCACCGAGGTGATGAGGCTGTAGGTGTTCCAGCCGCCGCCGATGGCCGAGCGCGCGTCCAGCGGCGGGGTGGGCATGCCCGTGCCGTGGTACTGCCACAGGGTGCCCGAGGAGTCCCGGGCCAGCAGCGTCCCCACCAGCGACGGCGACGGCACGCCGGTGCCGGTGAGCTTCTCCAGCTGCGCGCCCTGCCCGGCGTCCCCGGTGACCTCGTAGCTGGACGACTGGCTGCCGCTCGTGGCCGGGGCGAAGGTCACCGACTGCCGGATGCTCTGCTCGGGGCCGATGACCAGGCCCTCGGGGAGCGGGTCGGCGCTGCTGAACGCGCCCGCCGGCGCCTTCGCCTTGGTGATGGTGACGGGGATGTTCCCGGTGTTGGTGATGGTGAAGGTCCGGGTCGCCGACGTGCCGCGGACGACCGTGCCGAACGCCAGGGTCGTCGGGCTGAACACCAGGTGGCCCGAGCCGCTGATCGCGCTGCCCTTGATCGGGATGGTGAGCGGGCCGCTGGTGCTGCTCAGGGTGATCTGCGAGGTGGACGTGCCGGTGCCCGTCGGCGCGTAACCGACCTGCACGACGATCGAGCCCTGAGCGGGGATCACCGTCGGGTTCGCGGTGTCCGCGCTCGGCAGGTTGGCCGCGGTGAACGGCCCGCCGGGCGCGGTGACGGAGGTGATGACCTCAGGGTCCGTGCCGGTGTTCGTCAGCTGGACGTTCATGGAGGCGCTGGTGCCCGTCGGCTGGTTGTCGAACGCCACCGTGCCGGGGAACGCGGCCAGACCGGCCTTGGTGCCGACGCCGTGCAGGCTCAGCGCGAACGTCCCGGCGTCGGTGGTGACGGTGAGCGTCCCGCTCGCACCCAGCACGGCTGCGGGGGTGAACGAGACAGGGACCGTCAGCTGCCCGCCGGCCGGCACGCTCGACGGCAGGGCCGAGGTGTCGGCGGTGAACGGGCCGTCCACCGTCACGCTCTTGACGGCGAGGGAGCGCGACGGGTTCTGGTTCTCGGTCAGGACGACGTCGGTGCTCACCGAGGTGCCCACCGGAACGGGCCCGAAGTCGACCGGGCCGGCCTTGAGCGGGCTGCCCACCGGGTTGCCGAACGCGTAGACGCGGCCGTCGCGGGTGCCGGTGAACACCTGCCCGCCGTCGGTGGCCGGGGTGGCGAACTTCGGGGCGGTGCCGATCGGCGCGGACCACACCAGCGGCAGCACGCCGTTCGCGTCGGGAACCGCGTTGTAGGCGCGCAGTTGGGCGTTCACGCCGGTCGGGCCGCCGGACCAGACCACCCACACCAGGGCGCTGCCCGACCGCGTCCCGTCGGACGTCACCACGGGCGAGCCGCTGGTGTACGGGAAGGAGTCCTGGCTGGATCCGGCGACGGACAGCGCCGGGTTGCCGGAGCCCGTGACGCCGCGGCGCAGCGCCACCAGGGAGCCGCCGTTGCCGACGAGGTAGACGTAGCCGCCGTCGCCGCCCCAGACCCCGGGGTGGCCCCACTGGCCCTTGAGCGGCCCGGTGGTGCCCACCACGCCGTCGGTCCCGCCGGCGCCCTGGGCGCGGCCGCCGAGGGCGTCGCGGTCCAGCAGGAAGACCCGGCCGTCCTTGCCCTGCTGCACCATCAGGTGCGGGTGGGAGGGCGTGCCGAAGCTGTCCGGCAGGCCGACCGGGCCGCCGGAGCCCAGGTCGGTGTCCCGCTGGTCGAGGGTCGGCGCGTCGACCGGGCTGAAGAAGTCGGCCGCCTTCAGGCTCCGGTCGGCCTGCACCTGCAGCCGGACCACGGACTCCGCGAGCGTGCCGGGGGGCGCGCTGCCGGGGCCGGGCGCCGGGCTGACGCCGTTGCCGGTGGCCAGGAAGATCCGGCCGGGCCCGTCCGAGACGAGCCCGCCGCCGGCCTGCCAGATGCCGGCGCCGCTGTTGCTGGCGCCGGTCTCCGTCGCCCACATCGACGTCACCGACGGGTTGGTGGTGCTGACGCCGACGACGTAGCCGCGGTAGGGCTGGGCGTCGCAGTGCCCGCCGAAGCCCGCGTACACCACGCCGTCGAGCAGCAGCAGACCCGGCCGCTGCATCTCGTACGCGGGCAGGAACGCCTGCGACGGGTCGTTCGACGGGGTGCCGTGGATGGTCACCGGGAAGCCGGACTTCTCCGCGCCGGTGACCGGGTCGAGCGCGTGCATGTACCAGTGCGGGCTCAGCGGGTTCGGGCCGTCGTCGACCTTGGTGGTGAGGTAGACCGCGCCGCTGGCCGGGTCGTACACCGGCGCCGCGGTGCTGCCGATGGTCGGGGTGAGGTCGCCGCAGTTGAGCGTGGACGCGGGCCAGGCCGGCCCGAAGCTGCGCTGCCACAGCACGGCCCCGGTGGTGCGGTCCAGGCCGTACGCGTTGTTGTTCTCGGTGACGGCCACGACCGTGCCGCCGACCACGACGGGCTGGGCGTAGATCTGCCCGTCGAGCTGCGTGGGAGCCTTCCACAGCTGCCCGAAGGACGAGGAGCGCACGTCCGACGGGCCGAGGTCCGGCTCGCTCTTGTCCCATCCGGTCCGCAGGGTGTCGACCGAACCGGTCGTCTCGCTCGCCTGCGCCTGCGCGACGCCCACGCCGATGAGTCCCGCGGTCACCGCGGCCGTGACGGCGAGCGCCAGCCCGCGCCGCCGGGCGCGTCTGAGTCTGTGGAACCGCGTGGTGGCGCCCACCACGCGGTCCCTTTCCGAAGTCGCCAACGAAACCCCCCTCTTGAGTCCCCTGGTGAAAGTGGCCCGCGTCCCCCCTGGGCCGCGGCGGCCTCCTCGATGACACGGGAGGGCGCGGCGCACAGGCACGGGCCCGCGCATCCAATCACACAAAGGGTCGCCGCTGTGGGGCTACCCCTCACCTCTGACGACGAGCGCTCCGACGCCCTGGTCGGAGTGCATCCCGCACATCCTCAGCAGCCGCGCCTGCGCCCCCGTGCACTGCAGCGACGGCCCCGCCGGGACGCCGGCCGCAGGCGCGCCCAGCCGGACGAGTTCGCGGGCGCAGTGCGCGTCGAGGAAGGCCAGACCCGTCAGGTCGATCAGGGCCAGGCCCGGTTCCCGGACGGCCAGTTCGAAGACGGTGCGGGTGGCCAGGTCCGCGTCACCGGCCAGCCGCAGCACGTCGCCGTCGCGCACCGCGTGCAGCGCGCCCGGCACCGGGACCACCGACAGCGGGTGCGTGTGCAGCAGCGGATCCAGCACCCGCGCGGGGAACGCCCGGCGGTCGTACTCGCACAGCCCGGTGAAGCCGAGCTCGGCGAACAGCGGGGTCAGGCTCCGCTCGTAGTCGGCCAGCGCCGCGGCGTCCACGTCCGGCCCGGTCGCCCACTCCATGTCGCCGGCCGCCCGCAGCCCGGTGAAGCCGCGGGCCCTGGCGACCTCCGCGGCCCGTACCAGGTAGCCGGTGCGGACCTCGGGCTCGAAGCCGCGCACCGGGTCGTAGCCGGGGAAGTCGCGGATCACCGCGAGACGGCCGTCGGCCGCCGCCTGCCGGGCCGGCAGGCCGTGCGCGGCGAGCCGCTCCAGGGTGTGCGCCGGATCGGTGCCCGCGCCGGGGAACAGCAGCACGCGCTCCCCGCGGGCCAGCCCGGCGGCCGCGAAGGCGGCGCGCAGCGCCCACCGCCCCTCGGGTCCGTCGGACGGCAGGCAGGCGTGATCGCCCGGGGCGAGCCGCTCGACCGCGACCGCCCGGGGCGTGCGTGCTCCGCCGGCCCCGCCGGCCCTGCCGGCGCCGGCCGTCCCGCCGGCACCTTCGGTCCTGCCGGCCCCTCCAGCCATGGCCAGGAACGTACGCCCGGGTGACGTCCCGCGGGTCCCGCAGACCGCTTCTCCCCCGCCCGTGACCCCAGCCGACCGGGTGTGACCGGATCCGACCGCCCGATGGTGGACGGTGATCACGGCGGACGGCGGACAGCGGGCGACCGGGTCTGCCCGGGGCCCTCCGACCGGATTCTCAGACGATTCACAGAAACGGCCAAGACTCCTTTCATAGCGGGCCCACAGGGTGGTCGGCATGGCTACCACCTCTCCGATGACCCCGATCACCTCGGCGGGCGCCGCCGAGACCGCGGCCGTTCCGGCCCCCGCGGGCGAGCTGGCCCGTCCCGACGGCTCCCCCGTGCGGGTGCTCGTCGTCGACGACGAGGCGCCGCTGGCCGACCTGCTCTCGATGGCGCTGCGCTACGAGGGCTGGCAGGTCCGCACCGAGTCCGACGGCTCCTCCGCCCTGCGCGCGGCCCGCGAGGCCCGGCCCGACGCGGTCGTGCTCGACGTGATGCTGCCGGACATGGACGGGCTGGAGGTGCTGGCCAGGCTCCGCCGGGAGACCCCGGACGTGCCGGTGCTGTTCCTGACCGCGAAGGACGCCGTCGAGGACCGCATCGCCGGCCTGACCGCGGGCGGTGACGACTACGTCACCAAGCCGTTCAGCCTGGAGGAGGTCGTGGCCCGGCTGCGCGGCCTGCTGCGCCGCTCCGGCGCCGCCGCGGTGCGCAACGAGTCGATGCTGGTCGTCGGCGACCTCGTGCTCAACGAGGACAGCCACGAGGTCAGCCGCGGCGGGGACAACATCCACCTGACGGCCACCGAGTTCGAGCTGCTGCGCTACCTGATGCGCAACCCGCGCCGGGTGCTCAGCAAGGCGCAGATACTGGACCGCGTGTGGAGCTACGACTTCGGCGGCCAGGCCAACGTCGTCGAGCTGTACATCTCCTACCTGCGGCGCAAGATCGACGCCGGCCGCTCGCCGATGATCCACACCCGGCGCGGCGCCGGCTACCTGATCAAGCCGGGAGAACCTGCGTGACCGGGACGCGGCCCGGGCCCCGGCGCCGCTGGTCGCTGCGCCGCCGCCTGGTCGCGTCCTGCGTGGCGCTGGTCGCCGTGGTGTGCTCGGTGATCGGCGCGGTGACGATATTCGCCCTCCACGACTTCCTGTACGGGCAGCTGGACTCCAAGGTCCAGGACGTGGCCATGCGCGCCTCCGGCCCGCACCGCCCCGACCAGGCCCCGCCGCCCGATCCGTACCACGCCTCGGGCCTGCCGTTCGCGTTCCTCGCCGGCGGCGGCCAGGAGGGCGAGACGGTCGGCGCGATCGTCACCGCGACCGGGACCGTCAGCCAGGCCGCGGTCAGCGCCACCAACTCCAGCAGCGGCCAGCTCGTCCCCAAGGACCTCACCCAGGCGCAGGCGTCGTCGTTCGCCGGCGTGCCGCGCGACGGGAAGCCGCACACGCTGCACATTCCGGATCTGGGCACCTACCGGGTGGAGTCCGCGCTGCCGTCCTCCGACGGCACCACCGTGATCGTCGGCATGACCACCGCGGGCGTCGAGGACACCCTGTCCACCCTGATGTGGGTGGAGGTGTCGGTGACCGCCGCGGGCCTGGTCGCCGCGGGCCTGGCCGGCGCGGCCCTCATGCGGATCGCCCTGGAACCGCTGCGCCGGCTCGCCGCGACCGCCACCCGCGTCTCCGAACTCCCGCTGCACCGCGGCGAGGTGGCGCTGCTCGAACGCGTCCCGGACGGCGACGCCGACCCGCGCACCGAGGTCGGCGAGGTCGGCGCGGCCCTCAACCGCATGCTGGGGCACGTCGGTTCGGCCCTGCACGCCCGCCAGGAGAGCGAGATGCGGGTGCGGCAGTTCGTCGCCGACGCCAGCCACGAGCTGCGCACCCCGCTGGCGTCCATCCGCGGCTACGCCGAACTCACCCGCCGCGGGCGGGAGTCGACCGGCCCCGACACCCGGCACGCGCTCGGCCGTATCGAGTCCGAGGCCGGCCGGATGACGACGCTCGTGGAGGACCTGCTGCTGCTCGCCCGGCTGGACGCCGGCCGCCCGCTCAGCCTCACCGAGACCGACCTGTCGCCGCTGGTGGTCGACGCGGTCAGCGACGCCCGCGCCGCCGGGCACGACCACCACTGGCGCCTGGACCTGCCCGACCGGCCGGCCTGCGTGCACGGCGACGCCCAGCGCCTCCACCAGGTGCTGACGAACCTGCTCGCCAACGCCCGCACCCACACCCCGCCGGGCACCACCGTGACCGCGCGGGTCGCCCGGCCGCCCCGCGGCGGCGTGCTGCTGCAGGTCGAGGACGACGGCCCCGGCATCCCCGACGAGCTGCGGCGGCGGGTGTTCGAGCGGTTCGCCCGCGGTGACGCCTCGCGTTCCCGGAACGCCGGCAGCACCGGTCTCGGGCTGGCGATCGTCCACTCCGTGGTCGCCGCGCACGGCGGCAGCGTGACCGTCGACAGCGCCCCGGGACGCACCGTGTTCAGCGTCACTCTGCCGCCCGCGCACTCACAGCCGGTGCCAAGCTTCGCCACATCGTCATGACAGGGCGGTTGCCGAGGGTCGAACCATGCGAACCCCACTCGGCAACCTGCCCGCCCGGCAGCATCTGCCGGTCACGGCCGCAGCCCCTGACCACGCAGCCGGCGCACCCGTGCTCGACGTCGTCATCCCCGTGTACAACGAGGAGGACGACCTGGAGCCCTGCGTGCGCCGCCTGCACGCACACCTGTCGGGCACCTTCCCCTACCCGTTCCGGATCACCGTCGCCGACAACGCGAGTACCGACCTGACCCCCGCGGTCGCCAGATCCCTGGCCGCGGAGCTCCCGGAGGTCGAGTACTTCCGGCTGGAGCAGAAGGGCCGCGGACGCGCGCTGCGCACGGTGTGGACGGCGTCCGACGCACCCGTCCTCGCGTACATGGACGTCGACCTGTCCACCGACCTCAACGCGCTGCTGCCGCTGGTCGCACCGCTCATCTCCGGCCACTCCGACCTGGCCATCGGCTCCCGGCTCGCCCGGTCCTCGCGCGTGGTGCGCGGCGCCAAGCGGGAGTTCATCTCCCGCACGTACAACCTGATCCTGCGCGGCTCGCTCGCCGCCCGGTTCTCCGACGCCCAGTGCGGCTTCAAGGCCATCAGGGGGGACGTCGCGCAGCGGCTGCTGCCCATGGTCGAGGACAGCGGATGGTTCTTCGACACCGAGATGCTGGTGCTCGCCGAACGCGCCGGACTGCGCATCCACGAGGTGCCGGTCGACTGGGTCGACGACCCCGACAGCAGCGTCGACATCGTGCGCACCGCCACCGACGACCTGCGCGGCGTGTGGCGGGTCGGGCGGGCGCTGGCCACCGGCCGGCTCGCCCTGGACCGGCTGCGCCGCCCCTTCGGCGACGACCCGCGCGACCGCGACCTGCCCGACGTGCCCCCGGGGCTCGCCCGCCAGCTCGTCGGATTCTGCGTGGTCGGCGCGTTGAGCACCCTGGTGTACCTCGCGCTGTACATGCTGTTCCGGCTGGGCATGGGCGCGCAGCCCGCGAACGCCCTCGCGCTGCTGGTGTCCGCGCTCGGCAACACCGCGGCCAACCGGCGCCTGACCTTCGGGGTGCGCGGCCGGGACCGGGCCGTCCGCCACCAGGCCCAGGGCCTGGTCGTGTTCGGCATCGGCCTGGCCCTGACCAGCGGCTCGCTGGCGGCCGTCCACGCGGCCAGCGCCCACCCCGGGCACGGCACCGAACTGGCCGCGCTGATCGCCGCCAACCTCGCGGCGACGATCCTGCGGTTCCTGCTCTTCCGCGCCTGGGTGTTCCCCGACCGGACGCCGGCGGCGTCGGAACCCGCCGTCCAGGAACCGGCCCTGCACGAACCCGTCATCCACGAACCCGTTCCCGACCAGACTCCCGCGGCCCCCCACGAAACCGCCCCCGATCTGAGGAGTGCGCGATGACCGCGCCGAGCAACACCCCGCCTCCGCCGAGCAATCTCCCGCCCCCCGGGAACCTGCCGGCGCAGACCTTCCACACGCCCGTGCCCGACGCGCCCGCCCTCGACGGGCCCGAGGCGGCCGCCCCGGCGCGGCCCGCCTCGCGCGCGGCCCGGCTGTGGCGCGGGCGGCCGGAGGACCCGGCGTGGGCCAGGCCGGCGTTCCTCGGCCTGCTCGTCGGCACCCTCGTGCTCTACCTGTGGGACCTGAGCGCGTCCGGCTACGCCAACTCCTTCTACTCCGCGGCCGTCCAGGCCGGCAGCCAGAGCTGGAAGGCGTTCTTCTTCGGCTCCTCGGACGCGGCGAACGCGATCACCGTGGACAAGCCGCCGGCCGCCCTGTGGCCGATGGCGCTGTCGGTCCGGGTGTTCGGGCTCGGCTCGTGGCAGATCCTGGTGCCCGAGGCCCTGATGGGCGTGGCCACCGTCGGCGTGCTGTACGCGGCGGTCCGCCGCCGGTTCGGCGTCGGCGCGGGCCTGCTGGCCGGGACCGTGCTCGCGGTCACGCCGGTCGCCGCGCTGATGTTCCGCTTCAACAACCCCGACGCGCTGCTCGCGCTGCTGATGGTCACCGCCGTCTACTGCGTGCTGCGCGCGCTGGAGGGCGCCCGCACCCGCTGGCTGGTGGTGGCCGGCGCGGTCTTCGGCCTCGCCTTCCTCACCAAGACCCTGCAGGCCTGGCTGATCGTGCCGCCGCTCGCCGTCGTCTACGCGGTGTGCGCGCCCACCCCGGTGCGCCGCCGCCTGCTCCAACTGCTGTACGCGGGCCTGGCGATGGTGCTGGCCGGCGGCTGGTGGGTGGCGATCGTCGAGCTGTGGCCCGCGTCGTCCCGCCCGTACATCGGCGGCTCGCAGGACGACAGCTTCCTGTCGCTGACCTTCGGCTACAACGGCTTCGGCCGCATCACCGGCAACGAGACCGGCAGTGTCGGCGGCGGCGGAGGGCCGGGCGGCGGCGGCCAGTGGGGGCAGACCGGCATCGGCCGCCTCTTCGAGGCCGACATGGGCGGCCAGATCGCCTGGCTGCTGCCCGCGGCCTTCCTGGCCCTGGTCGCCGGCCTGGTCGTCACCCGGCGGGCCCGCCGCGCGGACACCGCGCGGGCCGCGTTCCTGCTCTGGGGCGGCGCCCTGCTGATGACCTTCGCGACCTTCAGCTTCATGTCCGGGATCTTCCACCAGTACTACAACATCGCCCTCGCGCCCTACATCGCGGCGCTGGTCGGCATGGGCGCGAGCGTGCTGTGGCAGCGGCGCGACCACTGGGCGGCCGCCGGCACCCTGGCCGTCGGCGTGCTGGGCACGAGCCTGTGGTCGGCCGAACTGCTCGGCCGGTCGTCGGGCTGGCACCCGTGGCTGCGCACCGCCGTGGTCGTCGCCGGCCTGGCTGCGGCCCTCGGCCTCCTCGCCGCCGCGTGGCCCGGACGTACGGTGGCCCGCGTCGGCACGGTCGCGGCCGTGGCCGGACTGGCGGCGGCGCTCGGCGGCCCGGTCGCCTACACCCTGGACACGGTCAGCACCGGCCACAGCGGCTCGATCGTCACGGCAGGACCGTCCGTCCAGGGCGGCATGGGCGGCTTCCCGGGCGGCGGCCGCGGAGGCGCTCCCGGTGGCGGGCGCGGCTTCGGCGGCCAGGGGATGCCCCAGTTCCCGGGCGGCACGACCGGTGGCACCACCGGACAGGGGCAGTTCCCGCAGGGACAGATGCCGCAGGGCGGGCAGAACGGCTTCCCGGGGATGCCCGGCGGCGGCACCAGCAAGGGCCAGGGCAACGGCCAGACCAACGGCAACGGCCAGACCAACGGCCAGGGCCAGGGCAACCAGGCCCAGGGCGGGCTCGGCGAGATGCGCGGCTTCGGCGGCGGCGGAGGCGGCGGCATGGGCGGCCTGCTCGACGGCGCCAAGGTCAGCTCCCAGATGACCGCGCTGCTGAAGGCGAACGCCGGCAAGTACACGTGGGTCGCGGCGGCGATCGGCTCGCAGAACCAGGCGAGCTACCAACTCGCCGCGCAGAAGCCGGTGATGTCGATCGGCGGCTTCAACGGCAGTGACCCGTCACCGACGTTGGCGCAGTTCCAGAAGTACGTCGCCGACGGGCGCATCCACTACTTCATCGGTGGTGGCGGCTTCGGCGGTGGCGGCGGCATGGGCGGCTCCGGCACCGCTTCCCAGATCTCCACCTGGGTGGAGGCCCACTACACCGCCAAGACGGTCGGCTCCACCACGGTCTACGACCTGACGCAGCCCAAGTCCTGACGCCCCCAATCGCCCCCCGCGCGGAACTCCCCCCCTCCGCGCGGGGGTTCCCCCTTTCCGGTCGGGGGTCAGGACTCCTCGGCGTCCTGCGCTTGTAGTCGTAGGAGCCGGTGCCGCCGACGAGGACCGCCTGGAAGCACTTCCCTCGCCGGGTTGAGCCCCTCGCTGCGCGTTGCCGCACGAGGGCTTCGTCCTACCTCGTCGCGAAGTTCCCCGCCCGCGCCCCTGCGGCAACTGGGGTGCCCCGCCTGGTGGTTTGCCGTCTGCGGCGTGCGTTGTGGCTGGCCGCGGAGTTCCCCGCGCTCCTGGAGCATCGCCCCTGCGGGGCGGGAATCCGGGGTGCCCCCGGGCCGCCGTTGCCGGGTGCTGCGCCGTCGTGGCTGGTCGCGCTGGGGGCACCTCCCAGGCGAAGCGCTGGGGGACCCCGCGCCCCTGCGGCAACTGGGCTGCCCCGCCTGGTGGTTTGCCGTCTGCGACGTGCGTGGGTGGCTGGGCGCGGAGTTCCCCGCGCTCCTGGAGCATCGCCCCTGCGGGGCGGGAATCCGGGGTGCCCCCGGGGGTGCGTTGCCGTCGGACGGTCCGCTGTGGCTGGTCGCGCTGGGGGCACCTCCCAGGCGAAGCGCTGGGGGACCCCGCGCCCCCATGGGTGCGCCCGGTGGGCAGGGAAGCCCAGGCCCATTCCTCCCGCAGACGGGGGCCGGGCTGGGAGGGGACGGTGCGGGAGTGTCCCCGCAGGAACTGTGCATGCGCCCGGGCCACTTCACGGAAAAGGTGCACGCACAGTTCCGAGGAGATACTCCCGTGGCGGCCCCGACCCCACCCACCGAAGGTGCACCGCCAGGGGCGCGGGGAACTGCGCGCTCAGGCGGGACGAGACCGGCAGACGGCCACGGCGGCCAGGGGGCACCCCGGAAGCCGCCAGGGGCGCGGGGTCCCCCAGCGCGAACAACCACAGCGAACCGTTGGACGGGAAAGCACGGCCGGGGGCACCCCGGAAGCCGCACCTCGGTCCACCTCAGGCGGAGCCGGGGACTCAGGCGAGCCGCGCCGGGAACCCACCCGTCGCAATGGGCCCCCACCGCTCCGGCGTGATCCGAATCAGGGACTTCCCCTGCCGCACCATCGCCTCGCGATACTCGTCCCAGTCCGGGTGCTCCCCGGAAATGTTGCGGAAGTACTCCACGAGCGGCTCGACCGACTCGGGAACGTCCAGCACCTCGGCGACGCCGTCGACCTGGACCCACGGCCCGTTCCACTCGTCCGACAGGACGATCACGCTGGCCCGCGGATCACGCCGCGCGTTCCGCGTCTTGGCCCGCTCGGGGTACGTCGAGACGACGATCCGCCCGGAGTCGTCGACGCCGCACGTCAGCGGGGAGCCCTGCGGTCGGCCGTCCGCCCGGGTGGTGAGCAGGATCGCCCGGTGCCGCGGCCGGACGAAGTCGAGGAGTGCGTCGAGGTCGACGCTCGTGTTCGTGGCGATGTTGGGAGCCATAACCGCACCCTACGTCCGCGCCCCCGCGCCACGGGGAAGGCACCGGCCCCCTCCGCCCCGCGCCAAGCGGACCCGCCCCGCGCCGAGCGGACCCGCCCCGCGCCGAGCGGACCCGCCCCGCGCCGAGCGGACCCGCCCCGCGCCGAGCGGACCCGCCCCGCGCCGAGCGGACCCGCACGAAGCGGACCGGTCCCACCGGAGCAAACGGAACCGCGCCACGCGAACCTCGCGCGGCGCGGTACGTACGGGCCCCGGCGGCCGGCCTCGGCCGTCCCCTGCCTCGGCTGCCGCCAGGACCCTCCTCCCGAACCGCCTGCCTGGACCTCTCCGCTGCGGGAACAGGCCGACGGCCGGGAATCCTTTACTTCTCGCCGACCGCCGCCCCCGCGACGTCATCGGCCGAACGGCCTGTACCCGCCGTGGCCTGCTGCAAACCGCTTCGGTTGTGCAAGGCAACTTCCTTGACGAACAGCACCAGCAGGAAGGCGATCAGCGCGAACGGGGCCGCGTAGAGGAACACGTCGCCGACTCCGTGCCCGTAGGCGCCCTCGACCACACCCCGCACCGGCGCGGGCAGCGTCGCCACGTCCGGGATGCCGCCCTCGGCGCCACCCGCGTTCTTCACGTGCAGGGCCGCCAGGCCCTGCGTGACGAAGTGGGTGACCCGGTTGCCGAGCACCGCGCCCAGCGCGCTGACGCCGATCGCGCCGCCCAGGGACCGGAAGAAGGTGACCAGGGAGCTGGCGGCGCCGAGGTCGGCCGCAGACACCTGGTTCTGCACGGCGAGCACCAGGTTCTGCATCATCATGCCGATGCCGAGGCCCAGCAGGGCCATGTAGACGGCGACTTCGGCGTACGGGGTGTTCGCGCGGATCATGCCCAGCGTGCCGGCGCCCGCGGTGACGAGCAGCCCGCCGCCCACCAGGAAGCCCTTCCACCGGCCGGTGCGGGTGATGACCCGTCCGCTGAACAGCGACGCCAGGAACAGCCCGGCGATCAGCGGGATGGTCATCAGCCCGGACATCGTCGGGGTCTTGCCGCGGGCCAGCTGGAAGTACTGGCTGAGGAAGACGGTGCCGGCGAACATCGCGACGCCGACGAACAGGCTGGCCAGCGAGGTCAGAGTGATGGTGGCGTTGCGGAACAGCCGCAGCGGCACGATCGGCTCGGCGGCGCGCGTCTCGATGAACAGGAAGATCGCGCCGAGCACCAGGGCCGCCGGCACCATCACGAAGGTCTGCCAGGACATCCAGGCGAAGTTCTGGCCGCCGAGCGAGACCCAGATCATCAGCAGCGACACGGCGGCGGTGATGAAGAACGCGCCGGCCCAGTCGATCTTCACCTGCCGCTTCACCACGGGCAGGTGCAGCGTCTTCTGCAGGACGATGAGCGCGATGACGGCGAACGGCACGCCGACGTAGAAGCACCAGCGCCAGCCGAGCGCCGAGTCGACGATGACGCCGCCGATCAGCGGGCCGCCGACGGTGGCGACCGCGAAGGCCGCGCCGAGGTAGCCGCTGTACCGGCCGCGCTGCCGCGGCGAGATCATCGCGGCCATGATCACCTGGGTGAGCGCGGACAGGCCGCCCGCGCCGACGCCCTGGACCAGGCGGCAGGCGATCAGCATGCCCGGGCTGGTCGAGAAGCCGGCCACGACCGAGCCGACCACGTAGATCACCAGCGCGAGCTGGATCAGCAGCTTCTTGCTGAACAGGTCGGAGAGCTTGCCCCAGATCGGGGTGGTCGCGGTGACCGCGAGGAGCGAGGCGGTGACGACCCAGGTGTACGCGCTCTGGCCACCACCGATGTCGGCGAGGATCCGTGGGAGCGCGTTGGAGACGATCGTGGACGACAGGATCGCCACGAAGAGTCCGAGGATGAGGCCGGACAGTGCCTCCATGATCTG
The DNA here is from genome assembly GCF_044333795.1 of Streptomyces sp. NPDC020917. Lineage (NCBI taxonomy): Bacteria > Bacillati > Actinomycetota > Actinomycetes > Kitasatosporales > Streptomycetaceae > Streptomyces > Streptomyces sp. NPDC020917. The sequence continues at coordinate 399,376 of NZ_JBIRRR010000002.1, forward strand.
CCGGTGCGACATGGGAGCGTCACCGGCGTGCGCCGGTGTCCCGCTCGGGTCGCTCTGGGTCCGTATCGACGCCACTGGCCTCGCACACCTCCATGTTAGTTGCCTAAAGCAACCGTAGGGGAAAATGCATGCATACGCCACTTGCTGTGGGTCCGCTGAGACGAACCCCACACCGGGTGGGGTTCGTCTCAGCGGGACGAGCCGGATGAGTCAGGACGAAAACGGTGCCGCGGGCTACGCTGCGGCGGCCGAGAGGGCCGCGACCTCCTCCGGGCCGAGCTTGAGCCCGGCGGCGGCGACCAGCGCCGGCAGCTGCTCCACCGTGCGGGCGCTGGCGATCGGCGCCACCACGGTCGGCTGGGCGGCGAGCCACGCCAGCGCCACCGTCGCCACCTCGGCGCCGTGCGCGGCGGCCACCTCGTCCAGCGCCGCCAGTACCTTCGGGCCCCGCTCCTGCTCCAGGTACGTCGCGGCCCGGTACTCCCGCGCGCTGCCGACGCTCGCGGCGCCCGGCCGGTACTTGCCGGTGAGGAAGCCGGCCGCCAGGCCGTAGTAAGGGGCCGCGGACAGGCCGCGGGCCGCGACCAGGTCGGCGAGCGGGCCCTCGTAGTGGCCGCGCTCGACCAGGTTGTAGTGCGGCTGGAGGATCTCGTAGCGGGTCAGGCCCTCGCGCTCGGCGAAGTCCAGGGACGCGGCCAGCCGCTCGGGCGAGATGTTCGAGGCGCCCAGCGCCCGCACCTTGCCCTCCTTCACCAGCGCGTCCAGGGCCGTGACGATCTCCTCGACCGGGGTGTCCAGGTCGTCGAAGTGCGAGTAGTAGAGGTCGATGTGGTCGGTGCCCAGGCGGCGCAGCGACGCCTCCGCGGCCTTCTTGATCGTCGCGGCCTTGAGGCCCTTGAAGTCCGGGTGGGCGCCCACCTTGGTGGCGACGATGACGTCGTCGCGTCTGCCGCGGCGGGCCAGCCAGCGCCCGATGACGGTCTCGGACTCGCCGCCGGAGTTGCCGTCGACCCAGGCCGAGTAGGTGTCCGCGGTATCGATGAAGTCGCCGCCGGCCGCCGTGTAGGCGTCGAGGACGGCGAAGGACTGGGCCTCGTCCGCCGTCCAGCCGAAGACGTTGCCGCCGAGGGCGAGGGGGAATACGTCGAGATCAGAGTTGCCGATGCGTGCCATGGGTCACCGCAACACCAGGGGGGTGCCGGGTATTCCGCTGACACGCTAGGGTCAGGCGGCATGGCGAACCACACCCCGAACCCTGACAACAACTACGACCCCGCGGGCAGCACGCAGATGTTTCGCGCCTTCGTGGATGAGCGGCCGGCGACTGCCGAGGTGCAGCGTGCGGAGTCCCGCAGCCGTACCGGACTGGTGATCGGCGTGGTCGTCGCGCTGGTCGTGATCATCGGAGTGGTCGCCCTCGCACTCAAGTAAGGCCCCGCCTCACCGCGAGCCGAGGCCGACCGCTCCTCGCCGTCGGCCTGCGCGTCAGCCCGTGCGTCCTTCGGTCGGTCTTTCTGCTCGTTCCCTTCGCGGTCGGCCTCGTTCCTCGACCGGCCACTCCGGGAGCTCGTGCGTCAGCCCTCCGAGGTGAGGCCCTCACGTAGTTGCGCCAGCGTGCGGGTCAGCAGGCGGGAGACGTGCATCTGGGAGATGCCGACCTCCTCGCCGATCTGCGACTGGGTCATGTTGGCGAAGAACCGCAGCATGATGATCTGCCGCTCGCGGGAGGGCAGTTGGGCCAGCAGCGGCTTGAGGGACTCGCGGTACTCCACGCCCTCCAGCGCGGTGTCCTCGTAGCCCAGCCGGTCGGCCAGCGAGCCCTCGCCGCCGTCGTCCTCCGGGGGCGGGGAGTCCAGCGAGCTGGCGGTGTAGGCGTTGCCGACGGCCAGGCCGTCCACCACGTCCTCCTCGGACACCCCCAGGCAGGTGGCCAGTTCGGCAACCGTCGGGGAGCGGTCGAGGCGCTGCGCCAGCTCGTCGCTCGCCTTGGTCAGTGCCAGCCGCAGCTCCTGCAGGCGCCGCGGCACCCGCACCGACCACGAGGTGTCGCGGAAGAAGCGCTTGACCTCGCCGACGATGGTGGGCATCGCGAACGTCGGGAACTCCACGCCGCGTTCGCAGTCGAACCGGTCGATCGCCTTGATCAGGCCGATGGTGCCGACCTGGACGATGTCCTCCATCGGCTCGTTCCGGCTGCGGAATCGGGCGGCGGCGTACCGCACAAGGGGCAGGTTCAGCTCGATCAGCGTGTCGCGCACGTAGGTGCGCTCCGGGCTGTCCACCGGCAGTTCCGCCAGCCGCAGGAACAGCGAACGGGACAGCGTACGGGTGTCGATGGCCTCGCCGTGAAGAGCGTCGTGCGGTGCGCTTGCGTCGGTACGGAGCACCTTGGGACTGCCCACCTGTACGGACATGCCACCCCCTTGAGGTCGCGGACGGGTGTCGCGAGCGACGGTTGTTCCTCCTCTGGAATACCGGAGGTCCGCCCGCGACAAACGCGGTATCCGCAGAATGTCACATGTCGGCAACACGCTGTAGCGCCATGTCGACATATCTTTGCAGGTGGCCTAATCCCGGAGGGCTACGATTCGAGCTGGTTTGCGGACCTCAGCCGGGCGAAGCTGCGGGAGAGCAGCCGGGACACGTGCATCTGGGAGACGCCGAGTTCGGCGCTGATCTGCGACTGCGTCAGGTTGCCGAAGTAGCGCAGCAGCAGGATCCGCCGCTCCCGCTCGGGGAGTTGGACCAGCAGATGGCGCACCAGGTCGCGGTGCTCGACGCCGGACAGCGCCGGATCCTCGTAGCCGAGCCGGTCCAGCAGGCCGGGGGCGCCGTCGCCTTCCTGGGCGGCCTCCAGTGAGGTGGCGTGGTACGCGCGGCCGGCCTCCAGGCAGGCGAGCACCTCGTCCTCGGACAGCTTCAGCCGCTCGGCGATCTCGGCGGTGGTGGGGGAGCGGCCGTGCAGCACGGTCAGGTCCTCGATGGCCCCGCTCACCTGGACCCACAGCTCGTGCAGCCGCCGCGGGACGTGCACGGTCCGCACGTTGTCCCTGAAGTAACGTTTGATCTCGCCGACCACGGTGGGCATCGCGAACGTCGGGAACTGCACGCCGCGCTCCGGATCGAACCGGTCGATGGCGTTGATCAGGCCGATGGTGCCGACCTGGACCACGTCCTCCATCGGCTCGTTGCGGCTGCGGAAGCGGGCCGCGGCGTAGCGCACCAGCGGCAGGTTGACCTCGATGAGTGCGGCCCGCACCCGGGCGTGCTCCGGCGTGCCCGGCTCCAACTCGGCGATCTGCTCGAAGAGCACCTGGGTCAGCGCCCGCGCGTCCGCCGCGTTGCTGTTCGGCGCCCGCGTCCTGCCACGCGGATAGGCTGTTGACGCCGTACGGGCCGACACCGGCACACCACACCCCTTATCGGTCCACGCGAGCCGAGCATCGGCGGCATCCGGGGCGCGCGCACGAGCGGTGGCGGCCCCCGCCGCGAAAGCCGGAGAAGCTGGCAAAAACTGGGAAAAGCAGACATAGCATCACAATTCATGTCCAGGTTGCGCAAGCACCGTATATTGCCGTGTTGTACGAACGCGGTCGCACGGGCGTACGGGTGCCGGGCGCACGACAAAGCCCCCGGCGCCGTGAGGCGCGGGGGGCGGGGTCGAACGGCGGACGTGCCGGGCGTGCCAGGAGGGGCGGCGGGCCGGCGGGGCGTCCCTCAGATCTCGTAGTCGGCGATCACCCAGGTGGCGAACTCGCCCCAGGGCGCGACGGCCTCCTGGTGCGCCGGGTGGGCGAGGTAGCGCTCCAGTGCGTCGGTGTCGGCGACGGAGGAGTTGATCGCGAAGTCGTAGGCGATCGGCCGCTCGGAGACGTTCCAGCCGCACTCCCAGGACACGACCTCGGAGATCCTGGCGCCCAGCTCGGCGAACGCCTTCGCGCCGGCGACGACCCGCGGCTCGTCGCGGTCGACGCCCTCGTTGAGCTTGAACAGCACCAGATGCCGGATCATGGAACCCCTTCCCACCTTTGCGGACTGGCCGGTCAGTTGGCCAGGTCGTGCATGAACTGCCCGATGCTCTTGGCAGCGTTGGATATGCCGACGAACCCCACCTGTACGAGGTCGGCTGCTCGGGCGGGCTGGTCGATGATCGTGTACAGGATGAAGAGCACCAGTGCATACATGGTGATCTTCTTGGCCTGTGCCATGTTCTCGCCCCTCCTCGGCCACGCGTCCGCGCCAGCGGTGACAAGTCTGCAATCGATGAAGTCTATCCACCGAACAGCGTAATCAGACGACCGGTCAGCCTCATCATGCTTAAAAACGATCGCAGTTGACCACCCCACCGAACCCGCCGCGCGGGGGCGCGGCGGTGCGTTCGGAGGGCGGGCGCGGCGGGGGGCCGGGCGGGTCTCAGGTGCGCAGGTCTGACAGGTGGCGGGTGAGGACGGCGCGGGCCTGGGCGGGGGTCAGCCGGGGCGGGTGGGCCAGGAGCTGGAGCACCATGCCGTCCAGCAGGGCGTGCAGCCGTGTCGTCTCCGTCGCCCGGGTGCGGCCCGCGCCGAGGGCGTCCAGCTCCTCCAGGGCGGCCACGGCGCTCTCCACCGAGTCGCGGATCAGGTCATCGACCTCGGCGCGGCGTCGGGCCGCCGAGGGGTCGCGGTGCGCGAGGGCGACCAGGGCGAACCAGGCCTCCGACTCCAGCCGGCGCTCGTCGTCCAGCGGCAGCAGCTGCTCCAGGTGGTCCTGGACCAGCTCGAGCGACAGCTCGCCGGCGGCCGCGTTGGCCCGGCCGATCCGCTCCCGTACCGCCTCCACCACGAAGTCGATGGCGAACAGCACCATCTGGGTCTTGTCCGGGAAGTAGTGCCGCAGCGCCCCGGCCGACCAGCCGGACTCCTGGGCCACCGAGCGGACGGTCACCGCGTCGAAGCCGTCGCGCAGCGCGACGCGCCACAGCGCGAGGGCCAGCTCCCCCCGTCGCCCCTCGTGATCCACGACCTTCGGCACCCGGCGATTATCACACACGCGTGTTACATTGATTTCGATACGTCCGTGTGAAAAAGAAGGGCGCACACCATGTACCGCTACCGCCGGGCTCCGTGGTGGATGTACCTCATCACGATCGCGGGCCTGAACATCGCGCGACAGATCGTCTTCCCGCCCGGCCGTGTCGGCACCGCGGCCACCGTCGGCCTGTTCTTCGCGGTGCTCGCCGCCAGCTTCCTCGTCGTCACCGCCGTACAGGCGCTCCGCGAGGGGTCCCGCGGGCAGGAGTGAGGGCCCGAGGGGACCGGGAGGCGAGGGCGACGGCCCGTCAGGAGCGCCCATACCGGCCGACTTGGGGCGGGAGCAGGGGCAGAAGCAGGAGCCGGAACGTCGACGGCGGCCCTACGAGAATTCGTAGGGCCGCCGTCGGTCCTGCTCAGAGCGGTAGCGGTGGGATTTGAACCCACGGAGGAGTTGCCCCCTCACACGCTTTCGAGGTCTGTGAGCGGGCGTACGGCGCAGGTCAGGGACGTACCTGCCTGCGATGGGAGTGGGCCCATGAACGGCGCTGAACGGCCGCGGACCGTGGTGAATGAGACCAGAACTGAGACCAGTAGCCGGGACTCTGACCTGCGGCGCCGGGTGTTCGCGGCGTGCGTAGGGCCCGGCCTATCCAGACCGGGCCCTACGCACGTACTGGTGCCCACGGCGACTCAAGGAGCCGCTACCAACGCCGGCCCCTGACGATTAACCAGGCCCGCGCGCCGCTGGTACAAGGCACCGGAGTTACGGTGCGGCAAGTCAACTGTCCGCACGTGCTCAAAGCCTTGAGACTCGTAGTACCGACCAAGTTTCGAGTTCGTCTTCCAGGCGTCGAGCCGGAGCCACTTCTTCCCGGCTATTTCGGCTCGCTCTGATGCCCAATCCAGAAGCGACGCTCCCAAAGATGTTCCCCTAGCGACGTCTAGCACAATGATGCGGTGGACATAGAGCGCATCACCAGGAACATCGCTCTCCGCCCAGAATTCGGGATCGGCGGACTCGTCGATCGATATAGTCCCGACGCATTCGCGCTCCCGGAAAACCAAGAACGCATTGCCAAGTCGAATATCTCGGCCAATCTTCACGGGGTCCGCGGGGTACTGCCACTGATCATAGCCGCGACTCTTTAGCCAAAATGATGCCTCAGCCCACATCTGCGCTATCACCGGAGCGTCTTCATCTCGGGCGGCCCGAATGGCCCACGCTTCGCCGTCACTGCTCATGGGTTCCCAATTCGTAGCGCAAGACGTTACGGTCAGTCGGCATTACGGTCACGGTGACACGCACAGGCCGATCTGTGGTGTAGCCGACGCGCATCCTTACCAGCAGAGGCACTCCAGGGTCCATAGACAAGAGGTCCGCTTGTTTGGGATTTGGCATGGTGGCTGATACGTCATCGACATACCTAACCTGCGCATGGCCAATTGTGGCCATGTAGGCAATTACGCCTTGTGGTATATCGGCAGGCTCGGCGATCGGAGTATCGCGAACCAATTCGTGAGGGTAGTACGAATCCTCGGTGGACCAAGGTTGTTCATCCACATAGCGAACCCGGCGCCGAACGAGAAGCAAGTCGCCTGGTTCAAGATTGAGCTTGTCGGCAATCAGCGGGTCAGCCTTTTCGATGCCGACAGTAATTTGCTGACTCGGATTTCTCCCCTGCTCGCGGATGTCCTGGACCCAAGCGTCCACACCTGCCGAAATACGGCGATCCTTCTCTTCGGATTTCGACGCATTGTAGACCAGTACGTCCTGCCGGTTAACGATGTAACCGCGACCCTGACTTGGAGAGATGAGCCCCTCAGAGACAAGCCTCTGGAGTCCCAGTCGGACGGTGTTGCGTGAGGCCGAGTAGGTCTCCGACAGGCTTCGCTCGCTGGGCATCGTGTCGCCCGGCTGGATCTCCGTGCCGATCTTGGCCCGCAGCTTGTCCGCGAGCTGCATGTACAGGGGTGTCTGTCCGGTCGCCATGCCGCACATGATGCCTCACGAACGGCACTGGTACCAACAACCTGAACCAATGTCCTTGACAGCCCCCCAGGGTGCGGGGCAGCATCCCTCTCAGGTGGTTGGTACCAGTAGAACCATCGGAACCACCAATCGGGTGGCCCTTCTTTGGGCTGCTCAGCGATGCCCGGAGGGCCCCGTGAGACGGGCTCGAAGGAAGCGCCGGTTCCTTGAGAACTCAATAGGTGGGCCCCGCCTCCCCGAGTCGAAAAGGCGGTTCGCGTGGCTTCTGAGCTGCGCGTTTGCAGACCTGTGCTGCATGTCGTCCATCGCGCCCGTTCGTGGCGGTGGTCGGCATGGGGCCGCAGGAAGCGACCTCAAACGAGTGCAGCGCCCGGGGTACGACCCGGGCGCTGCGGTACAGGCACCTGACTGGAGGACCTGTGATCGGCAGTTTGACAGAAGACGAGCGTCGGGAGCTCTCGGACAAGGTCCGGGAGGCCAACAAGCGCTCGGAGAACGGCGGTGGTCGCCGATGAGCACCACCGACACCGCGTGGCAGTTGCAGTCAGCCGCTGACTCCATGGCCGCTGCACTCACCTCGCAGGAACCGGCGCCGACCGGCGCGGATCTGACCTGGCAGCAGGAGCAGGCCCGCGGCGCGTACGAGGACGCCGCTCACCTGACGAACCAGCCGAAGGGCTGGTGACCGTGGGATGAGCGTCGTCGTGATCACGTCGTTCGGCTTCCTGCACGGGGAGCCGCCGGCCGCGCACCTCTCGATCGATCTGCGCGAGCACTTCCGGGACCCGCACGTCAGCCCGGAGTTGCGGTACATGACCGCGTTGGACGAACCGGTTCGCGCGGCGGTCCGGGCAACGCCCGGCATTGCCGCCCTGGTGGGCGTCGTGGCTGCGGCAGCGGACGCGTTCGCAGCGGGGCCCAGTGCGGTCCCGCTCGTCATCGCCGATGGCTGCGCCGGGGGCAGGCACCGCGCCCCCAGCTTCGCCATGGACCTGGCCGACCTGCTCACCATCGCCGGTCACACCGTCACCGTTCACCACCGCGACCTCGACAAGGACGTCGTAGACCGCTGAGTCGAAACCCCCCCCCGCGCGGGGGCGTCGACCGGAATTCGTCAACCGGTCCTGATGAGACAGACGAAACCGAGGAGGAATCGAATCATGGGGCGTTTCTTCAACAAGGGCGATCGTGTCTATGAGGTGACCAGTGGTCGTCAGGACCACGGAACGGTGACCAACGACACGAGGGGAACCGGCGCGAACGGCAACCAGGTGCAGGCCGACGTCCGGTTCGACAACGACGGTTCCGAGTGCGGCATGTACACGTACACGATCCGTCATTGCGACGACGGTCACTGAGCCGAAGCGCTGACCCACCGCCCCGGATCCGCCGTGAGGGTGCCCGATCGAATCGGGCCCGGGGTACCCCCCACTGCTGAACGGCTGACGGCCCCGGAGGTGCAACTCCGGGGCCGCCCTTTCGGGCCGTTCCCCACCGTCTAAGGAGAGTGCACGACCCATGAGAAGTATCGTCGCTGGTCACGTGGCCGCAAACGCCACTGAGTTCGTTGAGCTTGCCCTGGGTACCCCGCTGGACCTGTGGCTTGGCGTGGAGGGTGAGAGCGAGGAGGAGCGCGCCGCCCGCGAGGCTGCGGCCCGGGACATCCTCGCCGACGACCCGGGCCTGTACGACCGCACCACCGCGCTGGCCGTCGAGACGATCGGCCGCACGATGCCGGAGCTGCTGGACCTGGCCCCGGCCCGCCCCGCCGTTCCGGCCCGTCGCCGCCCGCGCGGAAGGCAGGTGGCGGCATGAGCATCACCGAGCGGGCCATCCTCGCGATGGACTGCCTGACCTGGTACCTGTTCGTGCACCCTGCGGGCCCCTGGCCCGCCCAGTGCCCGGAGTACCGGTGGGACGACGGCGCCGACATCCCCACCCCTGCGCAGCGCCGCGACGCGCTCGCCGAACTCGGCTACCAGCCCGCTCCCGGCGCCGAATGGGAGTGGGCCGAGCTGTTTCCCGACCCCGACTCTCCCCGTTGTGGGCCGGTGGCCCTGATCGCGGGGATCGACGTGCGCCACATGGGAGGTGAGCAGGAGTGAACCGCACTCGGAAGCCCTTCAAGCGCCTGCTGACCGTCGCCCCGGCCGTGGCCATGACCCTGGTGTCGATGGTGCTCACGCTGGCCGTGGTCGTGATGTGGCTCGGTCAGGCGATGCCGTGGCCGGTCGCTCTGGTCGTCGGTCTCGGTCTGGACGGGGGTTGGCTGGCGACGCTGGCCTACGAGCGGCGTCTTGCTGCGCAGGGCGACCACTCCACCCCGGTCACGGCGGTCGGCTGGTCGTTCGGCCTGCTCGCGACCGGTGTCCTGGTCGCTCACGCATTGCTCGCGGGAGCGCATGCGGGTGCGTGGCTGGCCGTGGCATGGCTGCCGATCGCAGCCAAAGCCCTGTGGCTTGTCCACAGCCTGTGGGAGCGCACCGCGCTCACCCCGACCGCGCTGGAGTCGATCCGCACGATCCAGCAGGACGCCCGCGATGTCGCGGCCGTCGCCCGGGCGAGGCTGCGGGCCGACGCCACCACCGAGGAGACCCGCCTCACCGCGGTGACCGAGGCCGGCGCCCGCGTCGCCCGGGTTCAAGCCGCTACCGCCGCCGCCCTGTCGGAGGCGTGGGCGGTGCTGAACAAGGCCCGTGAGGAAGAGAACACCGCGGCCGCGCTGGGCAGCGTGACGGGCCGTGCGACGCCCACGTCAGAGCCCCGTTGGGAGCTTCCGGTGTGGGGCCCGTTCGAGCCGATCGCCGCGCTGGACGCACCCGCCCTGTCGGATGACGACCTGGACGCGATCGTCGGCCAGATCCTCGCCTCCCAGACCCCGCCGCCCTCGTACCGCGAGGCCGCGACCCGGTTCCGCGCCGGGGGCCACAGCGCGTCTGAGACGCGGCTGCGGGCGTGCTGGAAGCGGCTGACCGCCGATGGCGCGACCGGCTGACCCCAACCCCGTTCCACCCCGACTGGAAGACCGGAGGCACAGACGTGTCCGAGATCAGCAAGGCTTCCGCCGACGCCGTGGAAGCCGCCCGGCAGGGCGAGCAGTTCGCGATGGTGCTCGCCGCGATCCAAGCCGCTCAAGCCGCCCAGCAGCCCGCGGCTCCACCGCCGGTCGTCGTCCAGCAGTCCGGCGCCGGACAGGCGGGTAAGTGGCTGGCCATCGCCGTGGGCGGCTCAATGCTCATGGTCACCGTGGCGTTCGCTGCGGTCGCCCTGGCCATCGCAGCCGCCTGCACCGCCCTGGTCGCCCTGGTCGTCTACGGCATCTACCGCGACATCCGCGGCACCGCCCGGAGGCGGTGACGTGTTCGCTGCCGGAGACCGCGTCCTGATCGTGGCCTGCGCGGATGACCCGCACGCGGTCGGCAGGACCGGTCGGATCGTCGATGAAGTCCCGCCCGGCCCTTTGACCGGCGGGCGGTGGACAGTGCACCGGATCGGCCCACTGATCGGGCCGGTCCTGTGCGCCACCAACGAACTCCGCAAGCTCTGACCGGGGAGGACCACCGTGATCCGCACCCACCGAGACGACCCGCCCTTGACTGCCGGGGAAGCCGCCAAGGTCGCCTGGCTGATCGCCCGCATGGCCAAACGCGGCGTGGCGGGCGAGGACGTTGACCAGCGCGACCTGCAACGCAAGCTCGATCGCATCCTCGACGGCGCGCGCAAGCGTGCCGAGAAGGCCGCCGCCGCGGCCAGCAAGTGACTTCGCCCCGGACCGGCCGCCTATCCGCCAAGACATCCGGCCGGTCCGGGCCCCGCACCTGAACTCAGAGAGCAGGGACCATCAGCATGACGGAGATCATCGACCTTGACGCGCGGCGGCCCCGACCCGCCCCCGACCTGACCAAGCGCACCCCCGAACCGGCTCCCGCCGACGACCCCGCGCCGCGCGTGCTGGAGGGCGTCGTCATCCCCTCCGGCATCCCGGGAATGGGCAAGGAAGGATGGGTCCGTGCCGCGCGTGCCGCGGGCCACCTCAAGCGTGCCGCGGGTGTGACGCTGCACGTCATCACCCACGACCACACCAAGACCGGCGTCCGCCTGGCCGCACGCCACACCGCCTACGTCCTGGGCGGGGTCCGCATCACTGCGAAGCGCGCCTGGGATGCGCGCACGGTCGCCCGGCATGAGCGGATGATGCGCGCCGCGGAGGCGGCCGGTCAGCATGAGGTGGCCCTGGAGTGGGCGCAGGCGGCAGCCAAGGCCCGGGAGGAGCGCCACAGGCGCCGGATGGAGCTGCTGACCGCCGGGCCGCGGATGGTGAAGTCCGCCGCGGTCGGCACCGTCGGCACCGCGGGCGGCCTGCTCGCGCTGGGCGTGGTGCTGGCCATCGCCGAGAAGCAGCCGGGCCTGACCATCGCCCCGATCATGTTCACCATCCACGCCATACAGACCCTGGTCTGGCTGGCGTCGATCGTGTGGGGACCTGCCACGTTCTTCGGCCCCTGGCTGGGACTGGCAGCGCTGTGGAACATCGGACGCAAGGGCCAGGCCGCACCTCAGTGGGCGCTGCCCGCCGACCAGCAGGAGCAGCGCGATGTGGTGCCGGATGAGGGCGCGATCCTGGACGCCCTGCGGCACCTGGGTATCGGCCCGCTGAACCAGGCGTTCAAGGCTGGTTGGCAGGCCCGATGGGTTCAGCCCACGACCCGGCTCGGGAACGGCTGGCACACCCAGTTGCAGCTCCCGATGGGCGTCACCGTCGAGATGATCAACAAGCACAAGGACGTGCTCGCCCACAACCTGCTGCGCCTGCCCGTGGAGGTGTGGCCGACCGAGCCCAGCACCGCGCCGGGCACCCTCGATCTGTGGGTGGCCGACCAGGGCAGCCTGTCGGGCAAGGTCCCGCCGTGGCCCCTACTCACCGAAGGGTCCGCGGACTACTTCAAGGGCGTGCCGGTCGGGATCTCCCAGCGCGGAGAGCCGGTGTTCGGCAAGCTCATGGCCAAGAACTACATGGTCGGCGGCATCATGGGCTCGGGTAAGTCGTCCCTGGTCGTGGCCCTGCTCCTGGGCGCGATGCTCGATCCGCTGGTCGAGATCGACGTGTACGTCATGGCCTACAACGTCGACTACGACCCGATGCGCGAGCGCCTGCGCACCCTGGTCAAGGGCGACGACGACGAGCAGGTCAAGGACGCGCTGGACGCGCTGCGGGACCTGCGCGACGAGGTCACCCGGCGCGGCAAGCTGCTCGAGGAGCTGGGAGGCGAGACCGCCAAGCTCACCCGGGAACTTGCCGAACGGGACCCGCGGATGCGCCCGCGCGTGGTGGTGTTCGATGAGTGCCACGAGCTGTTCGAGCACAAGAAGTACGGCCCGGAGGCCGCTGAGCTGGCCATCAAGGTGCTCAAGAAGGCCCGGAAAGTCGGCATCACGCTGGTGTTCGTCACCGTCTCCCCGACCGCGTCCAGCATCCCGAAGGACGTCACCCGCAACACCAACCAGCGGGTGGCGTTCGCGGTCGGCGACCACGTCGCCAACGACGGCCTGCTCGGCACCGGCAAGCACCGCGCCGGCATCACCGCCACCACCCTCAACCCCGCCGAGAACATCGGCACCGCACTGACCGTCGGGTTCACCCCCAACGCGTTCGAGCTGGTCCGCGCCTACTACGTCCGCAAGGACGCAGAGGTTGACCAGGTCGGCCCGGTCGTGGCGCGGGCGTTGGCGCTGCGCGAGGGCATCACGCCCGCGGCAGCGTCCGACGCTCCGGCCGGTGAGGAAGTGGACCACCTCGCCGACATCTTCGCGGTGCTCGGGCAGGCGGAGCGGATGCGCACGCAGGAGGTGCTGAACCGCCTCTCCGAGCGCAACGGCCGCGAGTACCGCGAGTGGACGTTCGCCGATCTGCGCGAGGTGCTCGCCCCCTCCGGTGCGGTCCGCAAGTCCGATGGCCGCATGGTCGTGGACCGCAATCGGGTCCGTGAGGCGCTGGACGACCGGGCCGAGGACACCGCCGAGAGTGACGCTGAGTGAAGGGAGGCAGTCAGGGAGGCAGGGAGTTCTCCCTGACCGCCTCCCTGACTCCGCCTCCCTGACCTGATCAGCACCAACACCCTCGCAGGGAGTCAGGGAGGCACCCCGCTCGGACCTGCGGAAACCCCGAAAACACGGGTTCCCGGGGTCCCTCATGCCTCCCTCCCTGTACGCACAGTCACCAAAGCGAGAAGGGAGAGCGTTCGTGCCTGCCCTGCCCGTCTACCCCTACCGCTGCGCCCCCGATGGGCTGCTGACCCGCCGCCAACTGCGCGCCGCGGGACTGCGGCCCGGGGGCGTCGATCCTGTCGCCGAGATCCGGTGGCGACGCGGACGGCGCTTCGCACTTCTCTACGACCGCACCCGAGCGCTTCCCGTTCGGCCGATGACCGCGGGCCGTTGGCGCTCCCACGCCGCGATGATGCGGGCCCGCCGCACCTGCCCCGCCTGCCGCCTCGATCGCGGCTACGTCATCCCACCCGCGCTGGGCTGCTGCTGGCCCTGTCACGACCCGCTCACCGTCGCCTAGGAGACCCCGCATGACCGAGACGTTCACGCCCACCCGCGACGAAATGGCAGCCGAGCGATACGGGCTGCTGCTGTGCGGACTCGGGGAGGACGACGACGAAGGCATGATCGCCGTTGGCTCCCTCGACACCCGCCGCGCGCTGGCCGCCTTCCACTGGTACACCCGCACCTACCTGCACGACCCCGTCTGCGACCCCCTGTTCGGCGACGCCCTCACCGACCTGCGCAACGACCTGCGCACCGGCCGCTGGACGCTCACCGCGCACCCCACCGTCTTCACCCGCGACGGACACGGCTGGATCGCCGACCCCGTCCCCGCCGGCACCCCCGGCGCGGTCCCCGCGGTGTGGCTTGGACCGCCCCTGACCCTCCCCGTCGCTCCCCGGTGTCCGGCCGCGCACCCCGACGACCCCACGCCCTGCATCGGCCCTGCGGTCGTCACGGTCCTGGACGCCACCAATGCCGGTGTGAGCGGCTGCGAGCACCACGCCGCGCGGCTGCTCGCCTCCCTGGACGGAGGGCGCGTCTACGCCCTGCCTGACGCCCCGGACGGCGCGGCCCTGCGGGTCTTCGCCGGCGCCGCCGACATCCGCCCGTTCGCCTGGACCACCGAGTACCCCTGCCCGGGAGTCGGCGAGTACGGCCACGGACTGACCGGCCGCGTCGTGCATTGGGGCTGCTGCCCCGCCTCTCGATGACCCCGCCAGCGAAAGAGTTCAGCGCTTCGGCCGATTGCCCAAGGCGATGACAAGCGGCACCCACGGCAGAAAGGCGGCCTGGAGCACGGACAGCCGTCCCCATGCCACAAGCCCAGCCCCAACCACCACGGCGGGCCCCAACATCAACACCCAATACCGCCAACCCGCCATATCCCCCCCTGTGAACGGAACGGCCGCTCCCTCTCGCCAAAGAAGCGCGGCCGCCCCGACACCAGCACCCCATCAAGGAACTGGAGAACTCCCAGCATGGCTCATCCCGACCGACCCGCGCTGCTGTGCGCAGCGTTAGCCGCCGCCGGGCGCGGCTGGCCCGTCATCCCGCTGCGCCCCGGCAGCAAGGTGCCCGCGCTGCACGGCGAGCGCCGCTGCCCCGGAACGGGGGACTGCCGAGGTGGTCACCGGACGTTCGAGCAGCGCGCCACAACCGACCCCGCCCGCATCGAGCGCTGCTGGGCAGCAGGGGCGTTCAACGTCGGTATCGCGACCGGCCCCGCCGGGCTGGTCGTGGTGGACCTGGACACGGTCAAGGCGACAGACGAGAAGGGCACGCCTGACGGCGCGACGAACTTCTCTGCGCTCTGCGAGCGCGCCGGACAGGCCGTCCCGGTCACCCGCACGATCCGGACCGCGAGCGGCGGCACGCACCTGTACTTCACCGCCCCGCCCGGCATTCGGCTGACCAACACCGCGGGCACCCTCGCCAAGAAGGTGGACACCCGCGCATGGGGCGGGCAAGTCGTCGCCCCCGGCAGTCGCGTCCCTGAGGGCCCGTATGCGGCCCTGTCGGATGCTCCCCCAACAAACCTACCCGGATGGCTCCAAAGCGCCCTGACGGCCCCTCAGAGGCCCGTGACGGGTTCGATCCGGCCCACACCGCCCCGCAACGCGCCCCGACTCGCCGTGGTGGTCCTCGATCGCGAGGTCACCGCAGTGCGCGGATCGAGTGAGGGCGGGCGGAACGCCGAACTGCTGCGCGCGGTGCGGGCGGTGGGCCGGTTCGTGGCGTGGGGAGACCTCGACCGCACCGCCGTTGAGGAGGCTTTTCAGGCGGGGGGCGAGTCGGCGGGACTGCCGGCATCCGAGTGCCGCGCCACCATCCGCAGCGCCCTGGACTGGTCCATCCGTACCGCTCGACCCCGGGAGACGGCATGAACCACACCGGATCCCCCCGCCTGAAAAGCCTCACCGACACCCCTGACCAGCCCAGCACCGCCACACCGGCCGCACCCGTCACGGTGGGTGGGGCGCCGAAGGTCGTCGCCGAAGGCGTCCTTTCATCCCTTCTCCCTGACCCGCGCCCGGCAGATGGGCGCCAGCCCATCGCGTGGTTGCACGTCGTCGCTCCGCCGAGCTGGAACACGATCCCGTGGGCCACCTCGGACTGCCTGTGCGGTCGGCACGTGGAAGCCTCCGGGCGCCGTGACGTGCTGGTCCTGATCGAGACCCACAACGCGCACCGCGAGGTGTGCCCGCTGCTCAACCCCGCACCGGAGAGGAGGCAGGCGGCATGAGCGAGAACGGCGCTGCCCTGCTGGACGAGGTGGAAGCCTTCCACCGTCGCTTCAACGTCTTTCCCCTGGAAGCCGCCTACGTCGCCGTGGCGCTGTGGGATGCCCACGCGCACCTGGTGGACGCGTTCGACTCCACACCGCGGATCGCGTTCTTGTCGCCCGAGCCGGGGTCGGGCAAGTCCCGGGCCCTGGAGGTGATGGAGACCCTGGTCCCGAACCGGATGATGGCCGCGAACGCCACGGCCAACGCCATGTTCCGGGCGGTGTCCGCGACCGAGACTCGCCCCACCATCCTGTTTGACGAGGTGGACGCCATCTTCGGCCCGCTGGCCGGAGGTGACGAGCAGCTCCGGGCGTTCATCAACGCTGGCCACCGGCGCGGTGCGTCCACGTGGCGGTGCGTCGGCGACGGATCGTCGCAGACTCCGACCGAGTTCCCGTCGTTCTGCGCGGTCGCTATGGCAGGACTCGGATCGCTGCCGGACACGATCCTGACCCGCTCGGTCATCGTGCGGATGCGCCGCCGGGCGCCCAACGAGGTGATCGAGCCGTGGCGCAAGCGGCTCAACGAACCCGAAGGCCACGCCCTGCGGGATCGGCTCGCGAAGTGGTCCGCGAGCGTCCGCGCGCAGGTGGACGGCGCCTTCCCGGAGATGCCGGAGGGCGTGACGGACCGGCCGGCAGACGTGTGGGAACCGCTGCTGGCGGTGGCCGATGCGGCAGGCGGGCATTGGCCGGCGCGGGCCCGCGTGGCCTGCCTGGAACTGGTCAAGGCCGCGAAGCAGAGCGACAAGGCCAGCATCGGCATCAAGCTGCTCACCGACCTACGGCTGATCTTCAACGGCTCCGAGCGGATGCCGACCGCGCACATCCTGGTCAGCCTCAACTCCCTGGACGACTCCCCGTGGGCCGACATCGGCGGTAAGCCGCTGGATGCCCGAGCGCTGGCCAAGCGGCTCGGGGAGTACGTCACCGCCGACAACGACCCGATCAAGGCCCGGAACATCAAGACCGGCGATGGGGTCGTCAAGGGCTACTACGCCAGCGACCTCCACGACGCATGGACCCGCTACTGCCCCCCTCTCCCTGAGAGTGCGCTACTTCCGCTACCTGCGCTACCGCGCAGGTCAGAGGCCCCGAGCAGGTAGCGGCACGCGCTCTCGTATCCGCTACCAGCGCCGCACATCCGCTACCGGTCGGGCCTCCGGCCGGTAGCGGCACATCCGCTACCCGCTACCCCATCCGCTACCACCCACAAGCCCCTGACCTGCGCGGTAGCGGAGGTAGCGGAAGTAGCGGATCCAGAGGAAGAGGGGCCCGAAGCCCCGCACCGCGAAGGAGTCGCAGTGACCACCGCCGTTGTCACCGAGTCCGCCACGAGCGCGGAACTCATCCTGCTCACCGTCGAAGAGGCTGCCCGTCGCCTCACGATCGGTCGGACCACCTGCTACAAGCTCATCCGCTCTGGCGCCCTGGAGTCGGTGCCCGTTGGGAGGCTGCGGCGCGTGCCCGCTGAGGCCATCCCGCAGTACGTCGCCCGGCTGCGTCAGGAGCACCGCGCGGCCTGAACCTCGCAACACCCGAGGTGGTGGCGTCTCCACGGGCGCCACCACCTCGGCTTTCGCCTGCCCACAATCTTGGAAGTGACCTGTGGAAGAGAAGCCGAAGCGCACCCGTCAGCCGAATGGCGCATCCACCATCTACCTCGGGAATGACGGCCGTTGGCACGGTCGGGTGACCGTTGGCGTGAAAGACGACGGCACCCCCGACCGGAGGCACGTATCCCGGAAAACCAAGCCCGAGATCCACAAGGCAGTGAAGGAGCTGGAGAAACTCCGGGATGCGGGCAGGATGCCCAAGCCCGGCAAGCCGTGGACGGTCAAGGCGTGGCTAGAGCACTGGGTGGAGAACATCGCCGAACCCGTGGTGAGCGTCAATACGATCGCGGGATACCGCGTCGCGGTGCGGGTCCACCTGTCGCCGGGCCTTGGCGCCCACCGCCTCGACAAGCTAGAGCCCGAGCACATCGAACGGTTCTACAAGAAGATGCGGGCCGCTGGGAGCAAGCCCGCGACGGTCCACCAGTCGCACCGGACCCTACGGGCGGCCCTCAACGAGGCCGTACGGCGCCGGCACATTCCGCAGAACCCGGCGCGCCTGGCCAAGGCTCCCACCGTCACCGAAGAGGAGGTGGAGCCCTACACGCTGGAGGAAATCACCCGGCTGCTGGAAGCGGCGGCCAGGCGACGCGATCCGGTGCGCTGGTATTTGGCGCTGGCCTTGGGCCTGCGGCAGGGCGAGGCGCTGGGACTCAAGTGGGCCGATGTGGACCTCACCACAGGCATTCTGAGGGTCCGTCGTAGTCGCCTGCGACCCAAGTACGAGCACGGATGCGCTGGGACCTGCGGGAAGACACACGGGGGGTACTGCCCCGAACGGCGGCCCATCCGACCAGCCACCAAGGACACCAAGTCTCGGGCCGGTCGTAGGCCCGTGGGACTGCCTCCGCAGATCGTGACGATGCTGGAGAAGCACCGGGTCGTCCAGCGTGGAGCGCAGAAGGCGGCACGGCAGCTCTGGACGGTCACGCACGAGGACGACGGTTGGGTGTTCACCGACGCCGTGGGCAAGCCGATCAACCCTCGGTTCGATTACGACGAGTGGAAGCGGCTCTTGGCGGATGCCAAGGTCCGGGACGGCAGGCTGCATGATGCTCGTCACACCGCGGCCACGGTGCTCTTCCTCCTGGGCATCTCCGACACTGCCGTCGACAAGGTGATGGGTTGGGAGCCCGGAGGAGCCATGCGGAGGCGTTACCAGCACGCCACAGATCCGGTACTGCAGAGCATCGCTGAGCGGGTCGGGAGCACACTGTGGGGCGCCGCGGCTGGGGAACCCGGAGACGAGGGCGACGGCTCGTCAGGCGCTCTCGTACCGGCCAACTGAGACCAGAACTGAGACCAGAATGCCGATGGGGCAACCGCCAAAAATGGCGGTTGCCCCATCGGTCCTGCTCAGAGCGGTAGCGGTGGGATTTGAACCCACGGAGGAGTTGCCCCCTCACACGCTTTCGAGGCGTGCTCCTTAGGCCGCTCGGACACGCTACCGAGAGAGATCCTAGCCCACGCGGGGCAGTGCTCAGAAATCGATTGTGCGGAAGAAGCGGGTAAGGACCGCCGAGGTCTCCTCCGGGAGGACTCCGGCGATCACTTCCGGGCGGTGGTTGAGGCGGCGGTCGCGGACCAGGTCCCACAGGGAACCGGCCGCTCCGGCCTTGGGATCGGCCGCGCCGTAGACCACCCGGTCCAGCCGGGACAGCACGATCGCGCCCGCGCACATCGTGCAGGGCTCCAGGGTGACCACCAGGGTGCAGCCGGTCAGCCGCCACCGCCCCAGTGCCGCGGCCGCGCGGCGGACCGCGAGGACCTCGGCGTGGGCCGTGGGATCCCCGGTGGCCTCGCGCTCGTTGCGGGCGCGCGCCAACACCTCGCCGTCCGGTCCCAGCACGACCGCGCCCACCGGTACGTCACCGGTGAGCGGGGCGTGCTCCGCCTCCGCCAGGGCGAGCCGCATCGCGGACGCCCAGGGGTCGCGGACGGGATCGGCCGGCGGGGTCGCCGTCAGCGGACCGCCTCCAGGACGTCGGCGCAGCCCAGGGCGTCGGCGATCTCGCCCAGGGCCTCCCCGGTCAGCGCACCGTCGCCGCTGAGCGCCAGCAGCTCCTTGGTGCTCATGCCGAGGTCGGCCAGCAGGCCGGTCTCGCCGAGCGGGCCCACCGGCACATGGTCCTCGGAAGGACCGGCGACGGCGTCCTCGTCGTCGTTGTCCTCGCCGTCCTCGGTTCCGTCGAGGTCGACCAGGTCGTCGAGGTCCTCCGGGTCGCGACCCAGCACCTCGTCGGTGAGCAGGATCTCCCCGTACGAGCTACGGGCGGCCGCCGCCGCGTCGGACACGTAGATCCTGGGATCGTCTTCACCGTCGAGCCGGATGACGCCGAACCAGGCGTCCTCCTGCTCGATGAAGACCAGGACCGTCTCATCCTCCTCGCCGGCCGCACGGGCCAGATCGCTCAGGTCGGCGAGGGTTTCCACATCGTCGAGATCGGGTTCGCTCGCTTGCCAACCGTCCTCGGTGCGCGCGAGCAGTGCGGCGAAGTACACCGTGACTCTCCCACTGGTCTCAGGCCGTCCGGACCGGGCAGGGCTGCTTGTTGTCGCTCATGAGGACTGTACTGCTCCGTGCCGTCGCAGCCTCATGTCGGTCCCACCCATCGGCATCGTGGCAGAAACAACGGCGATGCGAGAGGTCTTCGGCACCGCGACGTGCCAGTTCTTCGTCACCTTCGGGTAAATGCGTGATCTTGGCGGCCTGTTGCGGGCCGGTGGATCACCAGCGGAAGGTCCGCATCCGCATCTGCTGGCGCATGCGGTTCGCCCGGGCGCGCCGCGGCTGCACCCGCTCGCGCAGCGCCTTGGCCTCGTCCATCTCGCACAGGAAGACCGCCCGCTTCCTGCGGCGTTCCATCTCGCGGTCCTCGGCGTTGCGGTCCGTCGCGTCCGGCATCGTGGACTTCACCGTCCCCGTTTCGGTTCACCCGGGTGGCGCACCGGGCGTACCCGTCCAGTTTCCCCCGATCGGGCGGTTTACCCCAGCCGGGCCGCAGAAGGTGCGGAGGACGCCCCGGACGGGCCCGCGGGGAAGGTGCCAGGACACGCGGGCGGAGGGTCCCGATACAGTCGTCCCCATGCGTCTCCACGTTGTCGACCACCCCTTGGTCGCGCACAAGCTCACCACGCTGCGCGACGAGCGCACCGACTCGCCGACTTTCCGCCGCCTGGCGGACGAGCTGGTCACCCTGCTCGCCTACGAGGCCACCCGGGACGTCAGGACCGAGCAGGTCGACATCCGCACCCCCGTGGGGCCCACCACCGGCGTCCGGCTGTCCTACCCGCGCCCGCTGGTGGTGCCGATCCTGCGGGCCGGCCTGGGCATGCTGGACGGCATGGTGCGGCTGCTGCCGACCGCCGAGGTCGGCTTCCTGGGCATGGTCCGCGACGAGCAGACGCTGGCCGCCCAGACCTACGCCACCCGGATGCCCGACGACCTGTCCGGCAGGCAGGTGTACGTGGTCGACCCGATGCTGGCGACCGGCGGCACCCTGGTCGCGGCGATCCGGCTGCTCATCGAGCGCGGCGCGGACGACGTGACGGCGCTGTGCCTGCTGGCCGCGCCCGAGGGCGTCGAGCTGATGGAGCGCGAGCTGGCCGGGAAGCCGGTCACCGTGGTCACGGCAGCGGTCGACGAGCGGCTCAACGAGCAGGGGTTCATCGTCCCGGGCCTGGGCGACGCGGGCGACCGCCTCTACGGGACGGTCGGCTGAGGCCGGAACGCGCAGGGGGCCTCAGCCTGGAGGGCCGGCTGGGGCCGTCGGCAATCGCCTCCTGAGGCCGTCGGCGGCCTTCACCTGGGGCCGGCGGTGACAGGTCCGGCGAGGGGCTCCGGCCACGCGCCGGGAGGCTCTTCCGATGGCCCCGGCCCCCGCCCCAGGACGGCGGCCGGAGTTTCAGTCCTTCGGCCGTCAGCCCTTCGGCTTGGCCGCCGCCGTCGTCGGCACCGTGCAGACCGGCTTCGGGGGCGGCGGGTTCGCCGCGACGATCCGGGCCTTGGCGGCGTCCGCGGGCGTGGCCAGGACGCTGAAGCCGTCGCCGATCATCAGATCGACCGACGCGCCCTTGCGGGACGGGTCGATCTTCACCGTGGAGCCGGCGACCTGCGTACCGGCCTCGCGGGCCGCCGCCTCGCCGGCCGGACCGGCCACGACCAGCGCGGACTGCGTGACCTTCTTGTCGTACGGGGTCGGCGCGTTGCCGAACGTGCCGACCTTGAAGCCGCGCTTGGCGAGCTCGTCGGCGGTGGACTTCGCCAGGCCGCCGCGCGTGGTCGCGTTGAAGACGTTCAGGGTCACCCCGGCCGGCTGGGGCAGCGGGGCGAGCTTGGCGGTGCGGGTCGGGGTCGGCGCGGGCTTGCAGCTCGGGGTGCTCTGCGGCCCGGCGTTGGCCTTGGCGCCGCCGTCATCGCCGTTGAACACGTGGAAGAGCTGCAGGGCTCCCCAGCCGAACAGGCCCAGAACCACGACGGACGCCACCAGGCCCGCGACGATCCGGCCGCGCCGACGCGGTCGGCGCATGCGCGGGTAAGCGTTTCCCGTGATCCGGTACTTCCCGCCCATTCCGGAGGGGGTCAGCATGCTCATGAGCGCAGCGTAAGCGGATTGTCAGTCCATCTCCAGGACCCGGGCATGCAGCACTTGACGCTGCTGGAGCGCGGCGCGCACGGCCCGGTGCAGGCCGTCCTCGAGATAGAGGTCGCCCTGCCATTTCACGACATGGGCGAAGAGGTCCCCGTAGAACGTGGAATCCTCGGCCAGGAGTGTCTCCAGGTCGAGCTGGCCCTTGGTGGTCACCAACTGGTCCAGCCGCACGGGACGGGGGGCGACGTCCGCCCACTCGCGCGTGCTGACCCGGCCGTGGTCCGGGTACGGCCGCCCGTTTCCGATGCGCTTGAAGATCACACGGAAAGCCTACCGGGCTGGCTCGTTCGGGCGCAGCATGGGCGCTGGGTGCGAGGGTTGGGGTTCCCTCGCTTTTTGGGGCAAGCACGGCAAAAGGTTTTCCCTGTTGCTCCTTCTGGGGGGCCTTTGGCTGCGCGTGGCCGCCCGCTGGTCTCGTTCTGGCTGCTCCGCAGCCGGGTTGCCCTCGGCTCCCGGGGTGCCTCTCGCTGCGCGTGGCCGTCTGCTGGTCTCGTCTCGGCTTGTCGCGCAGGGGGTACCTCCCAGGCGAAGCGCTGGGGGACCCCGCGCCCCTGCGGCAGCCGGGCTGCCCCCGGGGGTGCTTTGCCGTCTGCGACGTGCGTGCATGGCTGGGCGCGGAGTTCCCCGCGCTCCTGGAGCATCGCCCCTCCGGGGCGGGCATCCGGGCAGCCCCCGGGCCGCCGCTGCCCGGTGCCGCGCCGTCTCGGCTTGTCGCGCTGGGGGTACCTCCCAGGCGAAGCGCTGGGGGACCCCGCGCCCCTGCGGCAGCCGGGCAGCCCCCGGGGGTGCTTTGCCGTCTGCGACGTGCGTGCATGGCTGGGCGCGGAGTTCCCCGCGCTCCTGGTGCATCGCCCCTCCGGGGCGGGGGTCGTGGGTGCCCCCGGGCCTGCGTTGCCGGGTGCGGACCGGCTGTGGCTGGTCGCGCAGTTCCCCGCGCCCCTGCGGGGGTGACCCCCGTCCCAATTGCTTCCCGCAGACGGGGGCCGGGCTGGGAGGGGACGGTGCGGGAGTGTCCCCGCAGGAACTGTGCACACACCCGGCCCACTTCGCGGAGGGAGCCGCACGCACAGTTCCGAGGAGATACTCCCGTGGCGGCCCCGACCCCACCCACCGAAGGTGCACCGCCAGGGGCGCGAGGAACTGCGCGACAAGCCACGACGGCGCGGCAGGCGGCAAAGCACCCTCGGGGCACCCCGGAAGCCGAGGGCAACCCGGATGCGGAGCAGCCAGAACGAGGCCAGCAGACGGCCACGCGCAGCGAGAGGCACCCCGGACCCCGGAGGGGTGGGGGCGAGAACGGCAGACGGCCGGCCAGGGCAGGGGGAAAGGAGGGAGTACGGGAGGCGGCGGCGGAACACCTCAGGGGGAGCCGCAGAATCGGGGGTATGACCGAACTGCTGGGCACCAGGTTGCGGCACCTGCTGGAGCTGCTGGACGCCGACGTCGCGTCGGCCTACCCGGCGCTCGGGCTGGCGGACGGGTTCCGGCCGCGCTTCACGCCCGTCGTGCGGGTCCTGGCCGCGGACGGGCCGGCCTCGATCAGGGACCTCGCCCGCTCCCTCGGCGTGACGCACTCCGCCGCGAGCCAGACCGTCGCCCAGATGGTCCGCCAGGACCTGGTGGTCACGGAGGCCGGCGCCGACGCCCGGCAGCGGATCGTGCGGCTCACCGCGAAGGCCGAGGCGCTGGTGCCCGCGCTCGAACGCGAGTGGGCGGCCACCGTGACCGCGGTGCGGGCCTTCGAGGCCGAGCTGCCGTACCCGCTGGGCCGCCTGGTCGAGGAGGCGCTCGCCGCCCTGGAGCACACGCCGCTGCGTGACCGCATCGCCGACGCCCTGGACGCGGAGTCGGGGACGCCCCCGGCGGCAGGCTGACGCACGCCCCCGCGGCAGGCTGGCGCCCCCCGAGCCCCTCTGAATCGCCGATCCGCGCGGCGCCCGGCACTGTGGAAGGCGGGACCACCACGGCGCCGGGCCCACCCGGCGCGCGCAGCGCCGCGCCGGAGCCCGGAACGCCGTACGCAGTACGCAGTATGCGGAGCAGGAGGGACGATGCACGACCTCCCGTCGGGCCAGTGGCTGTGGCGCGCCCTGCTGGAGGGCACGCAGGCCGGCGTCGCCCTGCTCGACACGTCGCTGCGCTTCCGGTACGTCAATCCGGCGCTGGCCAGGATGAACGGGGTTCCGGCGGCCGCGCACGTGGGGCGCACGTTCGGCGAGGTGGTGCCGGGCGTCGACGCCCGCGAGGACGTGCTGCGCCAGGTGCTGGCGGACGGCCTGAGCCGGGAGACGATGACCAGCGGCCAGACCCGGGCGGACTCGCTGCACGCCCGCCGCTACTGGCAGGGCAGCTACCACCGGATCGAGGACGGGCACGGCGGGGTGTACGGCCTGGGCGCGGTCGTGCAGGAGGTGAGCGCGGACCGGGAGACGCAGCGCGAGGTGGAGCGGGCCCGGGAGCGGCTGCTGCTGCTCGACGCGGCGGCCGTGCGGATCGGCTCGACGCTGGAGACCGAGCGGACCTGCCAGGAGCTGTGCGACCTGCTGGTCGAGGTGATCGCGGACGTGGCGACGGTGGAGGTGCTGTCGCTGACCGGCGACGGCCACCGCCCCGCGCCGGACGGGATGCTGCGGCTGCGCCGGGCCGCGATGGCGGCGCGCGCGCCGCTGGCGGCGAAGGTGCGGCAGTTCGGCGTCCCGGGCGAGTACGTCGACTACCAGCCGAGCGCGGCGATCCCCCGGTGCCTGGAGACCGGGCGGCCGGTGGTGTCGAACTTCGGGTCGGACGAGAGCCTGAGCCGGTCCGCGCCGAACCCGGAGCGGGTGGCGGCGTACCGGGCGGCCGGTATCCACTCGGGGATGGTGGTGCCGCTGTCCGCGCGCGGCGCGCGGATCGGCACCGTGTCGATGGTCCGGGCGGGCGACTCGCCGGCGTTCACCGAGGACGACGCGGCGGTCGCCAGGGCACTGGCCGACCGGGCGGCGATCAGCCTGGACAACGCGCGGCGCTACAGCCGCGAGCACGGCATCGCGGTGGAGCTGCAGCGCGCCCTGCTGGCGGCGCCCGGCGTCCCGCATCCGCGGGTGGACGTGGCCACGCACTACCTGCCCGCGGGGGCCACCGATCTGGTGGGCGGCGACTGGTTCGACACGCTGGCCCTGCCGAGCGGGCTGACGCTGCTGGCCATGGGCGATGTGATGGGGCACGGCGTGGACGCGGCGGTGGAGATGAGCCACTACCGGTCGATGCTGCGGGTGGTGGCCGGGGAGTACGAGGGCGAGGACGGCCACCGCACGCCCGACCGCATCCTGCGCCGCCTCGACGAGCTGCTGACCGCGGCCGGCGCCGAGCGCCCGGGCACCTGCCTGCTGGGGCTGGCCGACCCGGTGCGCGGCGACGCCTGGTTCGCCAACGCCGGGCACCTGCCGCCCGCGGTGATCAGCCCGGACGGGACGGTGGGCCTGCTTCCGGTGCCGCCCGGGCCGCCGCTGGGCGCGGACCTGCGCGGGGTGTACGAGACGGTGCACGTGGCGTGGCCGGACGGGCACGTCCTGCTGCTGTACACCGACGGGCTGGTCGAGCGGCGCACCGAGGACATCGACGACTCGCTGGACCGGCTGGCGGGGCTGAGCCTGCCGCAGGCGGCGGGTCCGCTGGACGCGCTGCTGGCGCGCATCGTGCACCGCCTCGCGCCGGAGGCGGCCGAGGACGACGTGGCGGTGCTGGCCGCGCGCGCCGCGGGTGCCGCCGGTCCGGCCGGCCCGTTCGCCGGCTGACGTACGCTCGAAGGCGCACGGCACACGCGAACCCGCCGACCGGCGCGAAGGGGTGCGAGATGACCGAACGCAAGCCGCCCGGGGTGTCCTTCGAGACCTGGGCCGACAAGCAGATCCGCGAGGCGGAGGAGCGCGGCGCGTTCGCCGACCTGCCGGGCGCGGGCAAGCCGCTGCCGTCGCTGAACACCCCCTACGACGAGATGTGGTGGATCAGGGGGAAGATGCGGCGCGAGGGCCTGTCGTTCCTGCCGCCGAGCCTGGTGCTGCGCAAGGAGGCGGAGGACGCGCTGGCCGCGGCGGCCGAGGCGCCCTCGGAGCAGCAGGTGCGGCGGATCCTGACCGAGGTCAACGCCAAGATCGAGGCGGCGATCCGGGTACCGCCGGAGGGCCCGCCGCTGAACCTGTTGCCGTACGACGTCGAGCAGGCGGTCGCCGACTGGCGCCGGAGCAGGGAGAGTTCTTCCTGACCGCGGGCCGCACCTGATAGGCATGGGCGGTGCGCTTCGACTCCGTCCCCATGCCGCCGTCGGTCGGTGCCAGGCCGCGTGACGTGCGCGGCTATCCCGTGCCGGCGATCACCCCGTGGGAGGGCGAGCAGCCGCAGTTCGCGCTGACCGACTACGAGCGCAGTGCGAACTGCGCCCGGGAGCGGCTGTGTTCGGTGTGCAACGTGCTGATGCCGCGCGGCCCGGTGTGGCGCGTGGTGGGCGCCGCGGAGAGCCGGGCGATCGGCGAGGCACGGGCGGCCGGGCGGCCGTACCGCAATCTCGCGGCAACGCTTGAGGGCCCGGGGCACCGGGCGTGCATGCTCTACGCCTCGATGGTGTGCCCCTACCTGGCGCGGCCGAACGCGCGCCGCGGCCTGGACGCGCAGGCCCCGGACGCCATGACCGAGCATGTCGTCCGGGGCGCGGTGCGCGGGGAGTTGGGCGCGGTGGTGGGCTTCGCCGACTACGAGTTCGCGGTCACGCCCACCCAGGTGCTGTTCCGGTTCGTCGACGTCGTGGAGTTCCTCCCGCACGACACGGCGGACGCGCACCTGGCCGAGCTGAGGGCCGAACTCGCTCGCAGCAAAGGGTAGTTCAGGCGTCAGGCGCGGTAGGCGGGCAGGCCGTGGTAGCCGGAGACCGTCACCGGGGCGTGCGAGCCGTCGGAGGGCAGCGTCGCGATGCCGTCCGGGGTGCGGGCGGCGATGGTGCGGCCGTCGGGCGACCAGGCCGGCTCGGTGTAGTCGGTGGTGGCGTTCGGCGTGAGGTCCCGGAAGGTGGGGCCCTTGTCCGTGGAGTGCTCCAGGAACAGGTGGTCGTGGCCGCCGACGGACCGGACGAAGACGATGTCCTGGTCCTGCGTCGGGGCGAGCGTGGGCTCCGAGCCGTGGGTGAGCGCGGCACCCTGCTGGCGCAGGTTGTCGTCGCGGATGTACACCTGGCCGGTGCCGGGGTTGGCGTAGACGGCGGTGCCGTACGTGCCGGCCGCGCTGGGCCAGGCGTTGCCGGACTGCGGCAGCGGTTTGATGTCCTCGCCCGACTCGCTGTTCAGGCTCAGCACCTCGGGTGTCGCGTCGTGCCCGGTGGCCGGGACGCCGTAGAGCTTCGAGACGCCGTTCGCGGTGCGGACCGCGAAGAACAGGTTGTCGGCGGCGGGCAGGCCGCTCTGCTTGTCGGCGGTGCGCACCATCCAGGTGGGGTGCGACCAGTTCTGCTTGCCGGGGTTGCGGGCGACGACCACCCGGCCGCTGCCGTCCGGGTTGCTGGTCGCCAGGTCGCCGTCGCCGTCGATGAACACGGCCTTGCGGCCGTCGGGGGACCAGGACAGGTCGCGGACCGCGGTGCCGAAGTCCACCCGGGTGCCGTTCATCACCACGTACCGCGAACCGTCGCTGATCGTCAGGCCGTTGTGCCCGGTGCCGTTGAGCACCGGCGAGGTGGAGACCACCGGCTTGGCACCGGAGCCCTTGCCCGCGCCCTTGCCCGAGCCGCTGCCGGATCCGGCGCCGGTGGCGGTGGCGGTGGCGGTGGCGCTGGGCGCGGTGGACCCGGCGCTCGTCGGGTCGTCCGGCCCGCACGCGGTGAGCATCAGGGCGGCGCCGGCGGTGATGCCCGCAGTCAGCGCGATGGCGGCGGATGTGCGGCGGCGGGAAGGAGCGGACATGACGATTTCCCCCAGGACGTTCATGCGTGGTCGGCGCGTGCTGCGCTGAGTAGATGGTGCCCACGCAACGTCCTTGCGCTGTGCGCTGGTTGTCACGGGCCCGCAACAGGGCGTGCGGCCTGTCCGGGTGAAGTCGGCGGACGGGAGGTGACGGCTGGGCGCCGGGGGCGTGCCCTGGCGCGGGGGCCCGGCGTTGTAGGGACCATGAACGTATGCCGAATCCTCACCACCGCCGCGGCCGGGTCCTTCCTGCTGGCCGCCGCCGCACCCGCCGCCCTCGCCGCTGACCTGGGCGGCACCCTGACCAGCACGGCGATGACCGCTCAGGCCGCGGGCACGTCGGCCGGCGCGGCCACCTCCGGCGTGCTCGACGAGTCCGGGGTCGGGCAGAAGGTCACCGCGGTGAAGAACGCGGTGCAGGCCGGGACGGACGCCGTCAACGCCGGGAACCAGCTGGTCAACGGCTGACCCGCGCAGGCCCGTTCACGACCGAAGGGGCGCCCCCGTCGCGGGGGCGCCCCTTCGGGCGTGCGGGGGCGGAACGGGCCCGGGGTACGGCTACTGCAGCGAGCCGACCGGGACCAGGGCGTGCGCGGCCGTGCCCAGCACCTCCGGGTCGCCGGCGAACGCCCGCAGGTCCGCCTCGGTGAGGACGGCACCCGGCACGGCCTGCGGCCACGGCCGGCTGGCGAGGATCAGGTACACCGAGCGGCGGGCCCGGGCGGCGGCCGTCCACTGGTCGGGGACGGGGCAGTTGGCGCGCAGGTACGGCATGGTGACCATCGCCTTGCCACCCTCCACCAGCACCTTGACCGGGGGCCGCTGGGCGCTGGCCACGTCGAGGATGGCGCCGCCGACGGGCAGGCCGATCTCCTCGGCGGCCTCCAGCACCGCCCGCTCGGTGCCCTCCGGCCCGTCCACCCCGTCGCCGAGGGAGTAGGCCATCAGGAACGACATGTCCTCGCCGTCCTCCTCGCTCGCGCCGGCCCACGGGATCACCACGAGGGTGCCGAGCCGGCTCGGGAGGGGGGCGGCGGACGCGGCGTTGCCGCCGGGACGGGTGGGCGAGGTCCGCGAGGCGGCCGCGGCATTCGTCTGGCTCATGCGTCCGGACCCTAATCGCGCACCGGCGGCACCCGCCCTCATTGGCACTCCTGCGGGCGACCCCGAGCGCCAGGATTCGCCCGTTCGGGGAATTCCGCGTGCCTGCGTTTACCCGAACGGGGCGCGCGCATTCTCGGCCACCCCTGATCGGCTCGGCCGTGCTGCTCGGCCGAACTGCTCGGCCGAACAGTACGGCCGGCGGCTCCTGGAGGAATCCGTGCGTCACCGGTTCAGCTCAACATGCGTGACCACGCGTGATCTCGCCCAGTTGCGCAGAGCGTCAAAAGCCGCAGGGTCTGCGGCTGATTCTCGTCTCAGGGAGATCTTGATGTCGCGTATCGCAAAGGCTGCGGCCCTCACCATTGCCGCGGGTGCCGTGCTGGCCGGCGGCGCCGGTGTGGCGGCTGCCGACGCCGACGCCCAGGGTGCCGCGGCCGGTTCGCCGGGCGTGCTGTCCGGCAACCTCGTCGAGGCGCCCGTGAACGTTCCGGTCGACGCGTGCGGCGACACCGTCGACGTGATCGGGCTGCTCAACCCGGGCTTCGGCGCCCAGTGCTACAACGTCTCCGCCCACGGCGGCGGCGACGACGGTGGCAAGGGCGGCAACGGCAGCTGGTAGTCCGCAGGCGCTCCCGCGGCCTCCCGCCCCCTGAACCCCCATCAGGGCGGCGTGGGGCCGCAGGCATGCCGGGGGGCGCGGCCCCGGTCGCTCGTCGTGGACCTGCCCGCCCCCGCACCTACTCTTCGTAACGGTAGAACCTCCGGTGGTCGAGGACTGCGGACGGCTTCACGCCGAACGGCGGCATCGGCTCGCCGGCGCTGATCACCCGGCCGTGCTCCGGGTCGTGCGCGGCCAGCGGCTTGGCCGGCAGGTAGCCCGACCCGGGGTGCTTGCGCTGCCAGCGGATCCAGATCAGGTCGATGAAGGCGTGGTGCAGCCAGAAGACCGGGTCGTTCGGCGAGGCGCCGCCGATCATGTGGCCGCCGATCCACTGGTGCACCCGGTTGTGCAGGTAGCCGCCCTTGGTCTCGCTGACCGTCCAGCCCTCGATCTTGTTGCGGAAGCCCATGGTGGAGGGCGCGGAGTTCCACGGCGCGGTGTCGTAGGTGCCCATGGCGAGCGCGTTGTCCAGTTCGGCCTTGGTGGGCAGCACGATCGGGCGGTCCGGGCGGCCGATGTTGCGGGTGAGGTAGGGCTCCCGCGTGACGCCGAAGGTGATCGGCCAGTCGCCGGTCCGGTACGCGAACGGGCCCGTCATCACCTGCCCGTCGCTGTCGCGGCCGTTGCCGCCCATGAAGTCCGGACCCCACAGCGGCGAGGTCGCCGAACGGTCGACGGTCCAGTCCCAGTACGGGATGCTGACGCCGGGGTCGATCGTCTGCAGTTCCCGCTCGAACGTCAGCAGGAACTGCCGGTGCCAGGGGAAGAACGTCGGCGCCATGTGCGCGACCCGCAGCCCGGTCTCGCCGTCGGACGCGAAGTACTCGGCGTGCAGCCTGACGTACTTGTCGTAGCGGCCGGCCTCCTTGAGCTCCAGCACGGCCTGCACGAACTGGGTGCGCTGGCTGCTCGTCAGATGCCGCTGGTTCATGCGCGTGTACACGGTCGGCCTCCCGCGGTCAGGGTTGGAGGAACGGGAGGTGGACGGGTGCGGCGGCCAGGGAGGCGCGCCCCATGACGTCGACCGCGCCACGGGCGGTGGCCAGCGGCGTCGGGTAGGGCTGGTAGTGGTTGGCCATGCTGATCCAGGTGCCGTCGACCCGCCGCATGACGTGCAGGGGCCGGCCGTCGACGAGGATGCCCATGCGGTCGTCGTCGGCGGTCGTGAAGCCCTGGATGCGCCGGCCCCGGTAGACCTCGTCGAACAGCGGGGTGCCGGCGGGGACGGCCGGCACCGCGTCCGCCGGCGATCCCCCGGCCGTCGCCGTGCCGTGCGCCGCGGGCTTTCCCGCGGCCAGCATGGGCCGCATCGCCGCCGCGGTACCGGACACGGCGGCCACCGTCGTAAGGCCGGTTCTGATCACCCTTCTGCGCGTCACCATGGCCGGCTCCTCTCGTGTTGGGCGTTCCGCTGTTCGCCCGGCCGCCCGGATCGGCCCTTCTGCCGCGCCCGAGCGGGGCTCATCCTCTCCCCGAACGAGTGGGAAACTGCGGATAATCGGCAAGCGGGCAAGGGAAATTCATCCGGCCGAGTGATGTCGGGAATTCCTTCGCGGCGGTATTGGCGGGGTGGCGGAGAGTCCTTTCGGGAGGGATCGACGGCAGAGTGCCGGTACCGGTTCCCGGTACGGGAATGCGGCTGCCGCACGTTCGGCCGAATCGGCGGCGCGCATTTGTTCTTCGTACGTTATGACTGATCGTCAGTAGGCGGTGCGACTCGGGGCGCCGTCCGCCGACGACGAGGGAGTGACCATGGCCGTCCGACGTCATTGGGTGGCGAGAACCGGAATCGGGGCGGCCGCGGCCGCCCTGCTGCTTGCGGGGCTGGCGGCATCGGCGCTCGGCGGCGAGTCGCCGGCCAGGCCGCGTCCGCTGCCGGCCCCGGCAGCCGACCGCACCGCGGCCGGTTCCGCGGGCGCGGCGTCCACCGGCGGTTCTGGCGGTACGAGCGGCCGGCCCGAGGGCGCGTCGCAGCCGGCGGCGGGAGCGCCGGCCGGCAGGCCGGGGAACGCCCTGCTGGGCGCCCTGGCGGCCGCCAGGACCGGCAGCAAGGGCGGCTCGCTCGCCCCGATGGGGGCGTTCACCGACTCCGGCGAGGACGGCGTGCAGAACCTGTCGGCCCTGCAGAGCTGGCTGGGCGGCACCACCGTGCGGGTCGGCCACACCTACCTGCCCGGCGACAGCTGGGACTCCATCGAGGGCGCCGGGGACCTGCTGGAGCCGTGGGCGCGGTGGCAGCGCGCCGAGCCCGGCCGGATGTTCGTGCTCAACGTCCCCATGCAGGAGCGCAACGAGGACAGCCTGCCGGACGGCGAGGTCCGCGACCTCATCCAGGCCGGCGCGCGGGGAGACGACGACGCGCACTTCACCCGCCTCGCCCAGCGCCTGGTGCGACTCGGCGTCCCCGACACGGTGATCGTGCTCGGCTGGGAGATGAACGGCGCCACGTACAGCCACCGCTGCGGTCCCGACCCGGAGGGCTGGAAGGCGTACTGGAACCGGATCGTCGACGCGATGCGCGCGGTGCCCGGCCAGCACTTCCGCTTCGACTTCGCGCCCAACCGCGGGCGGGACGCCATCGCCTGGACCGCGTGCTACCCCGGCGACTCCACCGTCGACATCATCGGCATGGACTCCTACGACCAGCCCGGCGGCGAGAGCTTCTCCGACCAGGTCACCGAGCCGTACGGCCTGCAGGCGCAGGTCGACTTCGCCGCCGCGCACAAGAAGGCCGTCTCGTACCCGGAGTGGGGCCTGTTCAGGAACGGCGACAACCCGGACTACATGGCCCAGATGCTGTCCTGGATCGGCTCCCACCACCCGCTGTACCAGACGATCACCGACTACTGCCCGCACGGCGTGTGGCGGTGCGCAAAGAACCCGAAGGCGTCGGCGGTGTACCGGGCGCTGATGTACGGCAAGAAGACGGAGCCGCCCGCGGCCCCGACGGGCCAGGCCGCCTCGCCCGCGCCCGCGGTGCCGGCGCAGGGCGGCGGCAGAGGCCGCCGCACGGTGGAGACGTGCTCGCCGGTGGAGATGAGCCCGCAGACGGGGCAGCGGCACGCCGGCGGCGGGGTGTGCGTCAGGCTTCGCCCGAAGGCCGCGCAGGCCTCCTGAGCAGCCGGCGCAGCCGCGACGAGCCGGCCGCGGCCGCCCGCGCCCTGGCCAGGCCGTAGCGGGCCAGCAGGGCGAGGGCCGAGCCGCGGCCGGACAGCAGCAGCCGCTGGTTGGCGCGCTGTTCGGGCCGCCAGTGGGACTTGTGCGGTTCCGCGCCGCGCAGCAGGCTCAGCGTCTCCCGGCCGCCGCCCGCGGCCTGCCGGACGCCGTGCCGCATCAGCAGTGTGGTGACGTCGACCTTCTCGTCCCGCAGTGCCGGGTGCGCGCCGACCAGGTAGCCGCCGGCCAACTGCGGTGACAGCACGGTCAGGTTGGCGGCCATGACCTGTCCGCCGATCCGGAACTCGGTGACGGTCGCGTCCCCGGCGGCCACCATCAGCGCGGCGGCCCTGGCCAGATGCGCGGCGAACCGCGGCCGGGCGTGCTCGGGCGTCACCTTGCGGCCGCGCCACTGCACCAGGTGCAGCCGCACCATCGTGCCGACGGCCGCCGGCACGTCCTGCGCGGGCACGTCGCGCTCCTCGATCCCGGCCGCGTCGAGCTTGCGCAGCGACGAGCGGATCCGCTGGCCGCGGGAACTGCCGACCCGCGCGATCAGCCCGTCCATCGGTAGCCCGGGCAACTCCAGGCACATCGAGTCCGGCATCCGCCGCCGGGGCCCGGACCAGCACGCGAACAGCCGCTCGGCGGCCGCACCGGCCCGCACCTCGCGCAGGTCCACCACGGCCCCGCGGGCCGCCCGCCTGATGCCGCGGGCCAGCGCCGCCGGCGCGTCCGGCTCGTCGTCGGCGAGCAGCACGTCGGTGTAGTCGGTGATCGCGCCGCCCAGCGGCACCAGCACCGGCAGGGGGCGGTGCACGCGCATCAGCGGTGCCGCGGCGACGAGTTCGCTGCCTCGCCGCACCAGCACCACCCGCAGGCCGCGGCGGCCGCCGTATGACAGCCACCACGACCACAGCCAGGCGTGGCTCTGGAACGCGGTGGCCGGCCCGCACCGCCGGTACAGCCGCCCCCACGCCTGCGCGAGCCCGCCGAACGCGTCGGCGTCACGGCAGATCTGCACGGTCAGCTCCCCGGCGGCGGGGGCGGTGCCGGCGACCGCGGCCCCGGCGCCGGGCGTGTGAACGGTGCCGGGGGTCAGGGCGGTCATACGGCGGCCCGGGGGTGCTCGTGGGACGGGGAGGGGGACGGGACGGCGGCGCTGCGCGGGTCGTACGGGTCGTGCCCGTCGTAGCCGTCCTCGGGGCGGCGGCGGGCGAGGAGCGCGAGGCCGCCGAGCAGGCCGCCCGCGCTGGCGCCCACCGCGGCGGACAGCGTGGCCGAGGGGGACGACGGGCCGGCCGGGGCGGCCGCGGGGGAGAACAGCAGCAGCCGTACCCCGGTCGCCTCCGACGTGCGGTTCCCCGTCGCCGTCAGGGAGTTCGCGACGGCGTCGGCGATCCTGGCGGCCTGTCCCCCGGTGTCCGACGTGCCGGTCACCGAGATCATCGGCGCGTCGGGCGAGGTCGCCGCCGCCACGTGCCCGCGCAGGGAGGCGGCCGGGGTGCCGGCCGCGGTCTGCGCGCCCGCCAGCACCTCGGGGCCGGCGGCGATCCGGCCGTACGCCTGGGCGAAGCCGAGCGCGGTCTGCGGGTCCGCGCCGTGCTGGGGGACGACCAGCACGTAGGCGGTGGCCGTGTACTGCGGCGTGGCGGCCAGCCCGTAGCCGAGGCCGCAGACGAGGCCGAGGCCGGCGCCCACCGGCAGCGGGATCCAGCGGGGCAGCGCGCGCCACCACGAGGTGCCGCGCGTCCTGCGGGAGCGCGGTTCGCGGACGTCGTTCATCGTCGGGCTCATTTCTCGGCGGGTGCGGCGGTCGGCTCCGGGGCCACGGCGGGCGGGGAGGCCGGTTCGGGGACGGAGACCGCGGCGGTCTCGGGCGCCGGCGCGGGTGCGGCGGCGGCACCGGGGTCGAGCACCGCCTCGTAGACGGCCATGACGCGTTCGGCGGTGCGGGCGATGGCGTAGTGCTCGACGGCCGCGGGTACCGGCAGGCGGCGCGGCCCGGTGAGCCGCTCCTCACGGACCGCGGCGGCCAGCTGGTACGCCTCGACGTGGCGGGCGCCCGGCGCGTCGTGCGGCGGCAGGTCCTCGACGGCCGGGCAGGCCACGTAGAGGGCGGGCAGCCCGGACGCCAGCGCCTCGACCACCGCGACCCCGAACGCCTCCTCGGGCGACGGCGACACGAACAGGTCCATGGCGGCGAGGAGTTCGGGCACGGTCGGGTTGTCGGCGCTCGGGTCCTCTGCCGGGCCGGCGAACCGCACCCGGTCGGCCACACCGAGCTGGTGCACCAGCCGCAGCAGCATCACGTGCTCCGGCCCGTCGCCGGCCAGCAGCAGGTGGGTGTCGGGGACGGCGGCGACCGCGCGGATCAGGCCGTCGAAGTTCTTCTCGCGCACCTGGCGGCCCACCCCGCCGACCACGTAGGCGTGCAGCGGGATGCCCAGCCGGGTGCGGGCGGCCAGGCGAGCGGGCGCGGAGAAGGTGAACGCGGCCGGGTCGATGCCGTTGGGCGCCAGGTGGATCCGGTGCTCTGGGACGCCCCATTCGACGAGCCGCCGGGCGACCGTGCCGGACACCGCGAGGGTGCCGCCACCCAGCCGCTCGGTCGCCCGGTACAGGGCGCGGTTGGCCGGGGTCAGCGGACGGCCCTCGATCTGGGTGGCGCCCAGGGAGTGCTCGGTGGCCACCACCGCCCGCGCCCTGGCCAGCCGCGCCGCGACCCTGCCGTACACGGCGGCCCGGTACAGGTGGGTGTGCACGATGTCGTAGCGCCCGGCGCGGATCACCCTCGCCAGCCGGGGCAGCACGGTCAGGTCGCGGTTGCCGGCCATGCCCAGGTGGGTGACGGTGACGCCGTCGGCGATGAGCGCGTCGGCGACCGGGCCGGGGTTGGTGAGGGTGACGACCTCGCTCTCGGCGGGCAGATGCCGTACCAGCAGCCGCAGTTGCTGCTCGGCGCCGCCGATGCCCAGGCCGGTGATGACGTGCAGGACCTTCATGAGTCCTCCCTCGGGAGTGCGGTCGGCTCCGGGCGTGGGGCGCGGTCCGCATGCGGGGCCGGTTCGATCAGGTGCGCGCCGCGCAGCCGGTGCAGCAGGCGCTTGGCGTGCAGGCGCGGGGAGTTGTCGCGGTTGCCGATGTACGTGCGCGGCATCGCGTACATGCCGGCGAGCGGACCGGGGTCGACGGCGCACGCGTAGGCGTAGCCGGCCCGGCGCACCGCGAGCAGGGTGCGGGTGTCCAGCGCGCCGTACGGGTGGCAGAACCCGACGGGCGCGGTCCCGGTGATCTCGCCGATCAGCCGCCGGCTCTCGGTGGTCTCGGCGGCGAGCGTCGCGTCGTCGGTGCCGGTGAGGTCCTGGTGGATCAGGCCGTGCGAGCCGATCTCCATGCCCTCGGCCTCGGCCGCCCGGATGCCGGCCGCGTCCAGCAGCGGCCGGCGCGGCCCCTGCACGTCCCAGTCGTTGAGGCCGCCGAGCCGGCCGGGCAGCACGAACACCGTGGCGGTGTGACCGTGTTCGCGCAGCAGCGGCACCGCCGTGGTGAGGAAGTCGGCGTAGCCGTCGTCGAAGGTCAGGGCGACCAGCCGGTCCGCGCGGCCCTGCGCGCGGGCCGCCAGCAGCTCGCGCATGCTGACGCCGGTCAGCCCGTGCCGGCAGAGCCAGCGCAGCTGCCGCGCCAGCCGGTCGGGGCCGACGGTGACCAGGTAGGGGTCGTCGCGGGGGTCCCCCACCGCGTGGTACATCAGCGCCCAGGGCGCGCGCCTGGCGGTCACGGACCGCCGTGCGGGTCCGACGAGTTCAGGGGTCATGAGCGGGCCTTACGTGTCACGGTGGCGAGCAGATACGGGACCCCCGGGGCGCGCACGGCCAGCGCGGCGGCGGCGAACACCGCCGGCACGGCGAGACCGCCGAGCAGCGCGGCGGTGAGCGCGCCGGGCACGGCCGCGGTCAGCGCCCAGCCGGCGGCGGTCGCGGCGAGGGCGGCCAGCGCGATCCTGGCGAGCCCCGGGGCCAGGCTGCGGGCGCGGACGGCGACGCTGTGCGCGCCGATGCCGTGCAGCAGCAGGACGGCGGTGACGGTGATGCCGGCGGCGTTACCCGCCGCGATGCCGCAGGCGCCCCACGGCCGCACGGCCGCGGCGTCGCCGGCGGCGGTGACCAGCAGCCCGGCGGCCATCGCCAGCGCCGGGTACCAGGTCGGGCGGGCGGCGGAGAAGTAGGGCCGGATCAGCGCGCCGACCATCGTCTGCCCCAGCAGCCCGAGCGCGTACACCCGCATCACCGCGGCGGTCGCCGTGGTGTCGGACGGCCCGAACTCGCCCCGCTGGAACAGCACATGGACGATCGCCGGGGCGCAGGCGACGACGTACGCGGCGCCGACCAGGACCACCACGCCGGCGAGCGTGAGATCCCGTTCGACGCGCTGCCTGGCCCGCTCCCGGTCGCCCAGCGCCAGGGCGCGGGAGACCGCGGGGAAGGTGACCGTGCAGATCATCAGCGACAGCACCATCGGCAACTGCGCCACTTTCTGGGCGTAGTTGAGATGCGAGATGGCGCCCGCGGGCAGCGGCGCGGCGAAGAAGCGCTCCAGCAGCACCTGGGCCTGGCGCCCGACGGTGAAGAAGACGACCGGGACGAGGAGGGCGGCGCCCAGCGCGTCACGGTGAACGGGCTTGTCACGGGGGCCTGTTCGCCCTTGCCGGCCGCCCTGCCGCCGGCCCTGCCGGGGTGCCTGCTCCGGCCCCTGCTTCGGTTCCTGCCTCAACGCCGCCAGGAATGCCGGGAGTTGGACGAGCACCATCAGTGCTCCCCCGACGGCCACGCCGGCTGCCGCCGCCCGCACCCCGTAACGGCCGTGCAGGGCGAGCAGGACGGCGACGATGCCGACGTTGTACGCGACGTAGATCGCGGCCGGCGGCACGAAACGGCGCTGCGCGCGCAGGGCGGCGCTCACGTAGCCGGCGAGGCCGAAGGTGAAGACGGTGAGGGCGGTCAGGCGGGTGCAGGCCACCGCCGTCCGCGGATCGGCGAGCCCCGGCGCGAGCAGCTCCACGAGCAGCGGGGCGCCGGCGGCCAGGCCCGCGGTCAGCACGGCGAGCAACGCCAGCAGCCGCGGCAGCGTGCCGCGCACCAGCGAGCGCGTCCCGGCGCCGCGCGCCAGCACCGCGCTGAACGCGGGCACCATCAGCAGCGCCATCGCGTCCTCGATCAGCACGGTCGCGGCGATCTCCGGCACCGTCCACGCGACCAGGAACGCGTCGCTCTCCGCGCCCGCACCGAACAGATGGGCCACGGCCTGGTCGCGCACCAGACCGAGCAGCGAGCCCGCGACGGTCAGCGCCGCGGTGACGCCCGCGGCCCGGGCCAGCCCCCGCTCCCCGCCGCCCTCGGCCGCCGTCCGCTCCGGCTCGACCGGGAGGGCGGGGCCGGAGGCCCGCCTCGCGGGGCCGTTGTGCTCGGTGGGAGGGGCCGGGTGACCGGAGGCCGCGGGGATGAGGTTCGCGTGACCCGTGATGGCGAGATCGGCGTCCACGATGAAGGGCCGCGAGGCCGTGGACCGGGCGGGGACGCGCTTCCGGGCGACCGGCTCCGCCTGGACGGGTTGCGGTCCGGCGGGCGGCAGGCCGGCGGGCTGTGCGCGGACGTTCCGGGGCGGGGCGGTCCGTGCCGGCTCGGGCTGCGGGTCCGGTGCGGGTGGCGCGGGCGGCGCGGGGAGCCTCCGGGGGGGCGCTCCCAGGACCGGGGGCGTCGGGTTCGTCGAGGGCATCGGGGATGTCGAGCGCGGCTGCCGGTGGCGTCCGCGGGGCGCCGGGCGGGTCATGGCGCACCGCCGGGGCGGGCCAGGAATTCCGGGGCCGGGAGTCCGGACGCGGGGAGCTCGGAGGCCGCCCGGTCGGAGGGCGTGAGGTCGGAGGGCCTGAGGTCGGAGGGCCTGAGGTCCGAGGCGGGGCGGTCCTGTCCGGGGAGGCCCGGCGCGTCGGCGGTGCGGCGGCCCGTGTGACGCGGGGCCGTGCGCGCGGCCCGGGCGGGCGCCGGCTCGTCGTCGGGGTCGACGGCCCACTTCGGGCGGCGGGCCGGCGCGCGGTGGGAGGCGCCGGGAGCGGGGGAGGCCGGGTCCAGGGTGGGGCTCGGTGTCGTCGCCGGCCCCGGCCCCGGCCCCGGCGTCAGGGCGGGCGTCGTCGGCGTCGCGGTGTGCAGCGGCCACCAGGCGCACAGGCCCAGGACCAGGGCCGTCAGGACGGTGGCCGGGCCGCCGATGTCGGCGTAGAGGAAGTCGACGCAGGTCCACAGCAGCAGGCCGAGCGCGGCCAGCCCGCAGGCCGGAGGTGCGGCGCGGCGGCCGGGCGGGCGGGGCCGCCGGGTGAGGCGGGCGGTGCCGCGGACCAGCAGCGCGGCCCACGAGCCGGTGAGCAGCGCGCAGCCCAGCAGGCCCTGCTCGCTGAGCACCAGCAGGTACATGTTGTGCGGGGAGAGCAGGGGTTCGCGGGTGAACGCCTGCCCGGCCCCGGCGGTGTCGCTGCCCGAGGACAGCGCGAGGGAGGCGTGCGAGTCGCGCTCGTCGGGGAACCGCTTGAGGCCGACGCCGGTCACGGGGTGCTCGCGCCACATCGACACCGCGGCGGACCACAGCGCGTACCGGTCGGTGACCGAGGAGTCGGGGGCGCTGGTGACCTGGGTGATGCTGGCGAGGCGCTGGCCGATCATCTGCGACCCGACACCCACCCCGCCCACCAGCAGGACCGCGCCCGCGGCGGTCGCCGCGAACACCCGCACCGCCTGCCGCCCCCCGGCCAGCACCGTCATCGCCGCGCACGCCGCGGCCGTGGCGATCCACGTGCCGCGGCTGAAGGACACCACCAACGGCACCGCGAGCGCGGCCGTGCAGGCGAGCGCGGCCAGCCGCAGCCGGCGCGGGTTGCCCGGCGCGAGGGCGTACCCGGCCGCGATCACCACCCCGTACGCGACGACCGTGGCCATGCCCATCACGTCCGACGGGCCGAACGTGCCGACCGCGCGCACGTCCTGCCCCGCGTACGAGGCGCCGGTGTGCGTCGCGAACTGCCAGACCCCGACGCCGCCTTGGACGAGTGCGAGCAGGACGATCGCGCCGGCGACCACGGCGAAGTCCCGCCGGTCGCGCAGCAGCAGAACCACCGCGGCGGGCACCACGACGAACACCTGGGCGTAGCGCAGGAACCCGGCCACGCCCGCGCCCGGGTCGAGCGAGGTGACGGCGGCCACCGCGAAACCCGCGACGGGCGCGCCGAGCACCAGCGCCGCGAGCCGTCCCAGCGGCCGCCGCCGCTCCCGCACCAGCCGCGCCGCGCACATCAGCACGAGCACCGCGGAGGCCGCGTCGGCCGGGGTGACCTTGCCGGACGTGCTGACGTCGCCGGTAGCGACGGGGACGGCCAGCAGCAGGATCGTGGCGACGGCGGGCGCGAGGGGTGCGAGGGGCGCGAACCGGGCCGGCAGCGGGCCGCGGGACCGGCGGGCGCCCCGGGCACGCGGGGCGTGCGGGGCATCCGGCGCGGTGGGCGACGGTCCCTTGCGCGGGGCGGGCCGGGCCGCCGGCTGCCGGTGCGGGCCGGAGGCCGGGTGCGGGGCGGGACCGGACGCCGGTCGCCGGGCGGGCCGGGAT
Source organism: Streptomyces sp. NPDC020917 (assembly GCF_044333795.1). Taxonomy (NCBI): domain Bacteria; kingdom Bacillati; phylum Actinomycetota; class Actinomycetes; order Kitasatosporales; family Streptomycetaceae; genus Streptomyces; species Streptomyces sp. NPDC020917. The sequence goes on from NZ_JBIRRR010000002.1 coordinate 439,980, forward strand.
GCGTGGGCCATCAGCTGCCGCCCATCCGGAACACCGCGCGGACGGTGCGCAGGATGATCGCCACGTCCTGCCACAGCGACCAGCTGTCGATGTAGTGGTTGTCGAACCGCGCGCGGTCGGCGATCGAGGTGTCGCCGCGCAGCCCGTGCACCTGGGCCAGGCCGGTCAGGCCCGCGGGCATCCGGTGCCGGTCCTCGTAGCCGGGGTAGGCGGTGCTGAACTGCTCGACGAAGTACGGGCGTTCGGGCCGCGGCCCGACCAGGCTCATGTCGCCGCGCAGGATGTTCCACAGCTGGGGCAGCTCGTCGAGCGAGGTGCGGCGCAGCAGGCGGCCGACCGCGCTCATCCGGTGGTCGCCCGCGACGTTCCAACGGGTCGCCGACTCGTCGGCGCTGCGCGGCCGCAGCGTGCGGAACTTCAGCAGCGTGAACGGCCGTCCGCCCAGGCCGATCCGCTCCTGCCGGAACAGCACGCCGGGTCCGTCGGCGAGGCGGACGGCGAGCGCGCACGCGCCGAGCAGCGGGGCGAGGAGCAGCAGCGCGAGGCCGGCCGCTGCGGTGTCCATGGTCCGCTTGGCCCACCGGCCCGGGAGCGGCACCGGGTAGGGCTCGACCTCCAGCCGCCGGCACGAGAAGCCCCACAGGTGGGCGGTGGACGCCGGTCCGCGGCGGGCGCGCCCGCCCTCCTCCGCGTGCCAGACGCAGCAGCCCTGCGCGGCCAGCAGCCGCACCGTCGCGGTGGTGCGCGCGTCGAGCGTCGGCGGGCCGAGGACGACGGCGTGCCGCACCGAGTTCTGGATCACCGCGCGGGTGATCTCGGCGTGCCCGGCAAGCACCGGCAGCGGGACGTCCGGCGGGTCGTCCGGGGCCTGCGCGTGCAGCGCGGCGGCCAGCAGCCGCACGGCCGGGTCGGTCGCGCCCGCGCCGGGCCCCGGCGTGACGACGCCCACCGGGCGCATGCCGTACTCAGGGTGGGCGTGCAGCGCGGACGTGACCTGCCGGACGCCGGGTCCCGCGCCCACGATCAGCGTGGAGCCCGGTGCGCGGCGGGCGGCGCGGCGCCGCAGGCCGTGCACGGCGGCGCGCAGGGCGCAGGCGGTCGCGGTGGTGGCGGCGACCGCGCCGAGCAGCCCCGGCAGGTCCATCGCGCTGACCGCGAGGGCGGCCGCACCCCAGCCGAGCGCTGCCCGCGCGGCGATCGCCGGCACCTCCGCGAGGGCCGCGGGGGCGAAGCCGGGGCGGTACAGGTTGCGCCGGTACAGGGCGACGAGCAGGACGGCGGCGGCGACGGCGGTGGCCGCGAGGGTGGCCTGGGCGGCCAGCGCGCCGGTGAGCACGCCGGCGGCGTCCGCGCACATCAGCAGGGTTCCGCCGTGCGGGCGGAGCCCGCGGGGGCGGGCGCGGGGGGCGGGGTTCGCCGGGGGGTTCGCCTGCGGGTTCGCCTGCGGCGTGCGGGTCGGTGCGGGCGGGTGCGGGTGCGGCTGCGGCTGCGCCGCGGCGGGATGGGCGGCCTGTGCGGTGCGATCGGCTCGTGCGGGCGGTGCGGGCTCTGCGGCCTGGACGGCCGGGGTGCCGGGAACGGCGGCGGCGTCCACGGGGTCGCCGGGGTGGCGCAGGGCGACGACCGTGCCGCGGTGCGGGGGGCCGGCGGTGTCCACGGCCGCTTCCCTGGCGAGTTCCACGGTCACCGTGGGGGAGCCGGTGGGCCCGGGGCCGCGCCACCACAGATTCAACGTGGGCGAGTCGCAGGTCGCCAGGGTCCCTGCGCGGGGGGCGAACGGGGTGACGTTCCCGTGGTCGGCGCCGTCGCCGAGTTCGCCGAGTTCGCCGAGTTCGATGAGGTGGGGGATGTGGGGGAGGTCCTGCGGGCCGGTCAGGCACTGAGGGCCGCCGAGGTGCGTCACGTGCGGGGCCTGCGGGGCCTGCGGGGCCAGTTGGCCGATGGCCGGACCAGGCGTCGGGGTCGCCTGGGGGACGAGCGGAACGATGTGGCCTGCGGCCTGGCTTGCGTTCGGCTCCGCCGGAGTAGGCCGCTCTGGGAGCGGAGGCCGTCCTGCGGGGTGCGTTGCCGTCGTACGGTCGGCTTCGGTGGGGCGCGCAGTTCCTCGCGCCCCTTGCGGGGCCGCGTCTGCCGGGGTGGGGTGCGTTGCCGTCGTACGGTCGGCTTGGGTGGGGCGCGCAGTTCCTCGCGCCCCTTGCGGGGCTGCGTCTGCCGGGGTGGGGTGCGTTGCCGTCGTACGGTCGGCTTGGGTGGGGCGCGCAGTTCCTCGCGGCCCTGGTGGGGCTGCGTCTGCCGGGGTGGGGTGCGTTGCCGTCGTACGGTCGGCTTCGGTTGGGCGCGCAGTTCCCCGCGCCCCTTGCGGGGCTGCGTCTGCCCGAGCGGGGTGCGTTGCCGGGTCCGGGTCCGCCTCGGTTGGGCGCGCAGTTCCTCGCGACCCTGGTGGGGGCTGGTGGGGGTGGTTCGATTGCGGGCTGGTGGGGGGACGCTCGCGGGGGTCTCCGCGGTCCTCCGGGGGGAAGTCGGGGGGTGGTGTGTCGGGGTGGGTCATCGGGGGGCTCCCAGCTGGGGGGCGGGGAGGGTGAGGAGGTCGGCGTAGAGGGTGGCGACGGCGGAGGTCGCGGTGTCGACGTCGTGGCGGTCGCGGACGTGGGCGAGGGCGCGCAGGGCGGTGGCGCGGCGCAGGGCGGGGTCCGTGAGGAGCCGCAGCAGGGCGCGGGCCAGGGCGGGTTCGTCGCCGACGGGCACCACGCAGTGGGCGGCGTCGCCGTACGGCAGGCTCTCCCTGGCGCCCGCCACGTCGGTGAGGACGGCCGGCCGGCCGCAGGCCATCGCTTCGAGGGGGGCCAGCGCCATGCCTTCCCAGCGGGAGGGCTGCACGACGACGTCCGCGGCCTGGTACCAGGGGCGGGCGTCGGCGACCGGGCCGGCGAGCAGCACACCGTCGGGGGCGTCGGCGAGCAGGCGCGGGGCGTCGGGCCCGTCGCCGACCAGCACCAGGCGGGCCCCGGGGAGCCGCGCGGCGACCGCGGGCCAGGCGCGCAGCAGCACGTCCTGCCCCTTCTGCGGGCACAGCCTGCCGACACAGACGACGAGCGGGGCGTCGGGGTCCAGGCCCGACAGGGCGGGGAGGGTCGCCCGGACCGCGGCCGGGTCCGCGGCGGGGGTGAAGTGCCCGGTGTCGACGCCGTTGGGGATCACCGACCACGCGGCCCGGATGCCGTGCGCCCGGCCGGACGCGCGTTCGGCCTCGCTGACGCACACCACGCGCTCGGTCCACCGGGTGGCGTGCCGTTCCCAGCGCACGGCGGCAGCGGCGACGGGTCCGCGGGCGGCCTCGTAGGACCAGGCGTGCGGCTGGAAGACGGTGGGGACGGTGCCGTGGGCGGCGAGCCGGCCGGCCAGCCCCGCCTTGGCGCTGTGCAGGTGCAGCAGGTCGGGGTCGACGTCGCCGAGGATGCGGGCCGCGGCGGTGACCTCGACGGGCAGCCCGGGCCCGGGTGCGCGGCGGGCCGGCCAGCGGACGGCCTCGGCGCCCACGGCCGTGACCGCGTGCGCGAGCGGGCCGCCGGACGGGCAGGCGACGACGACGCGGGCGCCGGCCCGCACCTGTGCGGCGGCCAGGTCGGTGACGACGCGTGCCACGCCGCCCTCGACCGGCTGCGTCATATGGAGCACCGCCAACCCGGCGAGTCCGTAGGGGTGTTGCGGCATCGCGGCGCCGTTCCCTCTCTCCGGGGCTCCTCCGGGAGGCTCCGGAGAAGCCCAAGTCCAGTTCGTCCGCGGCCCGTTCACCCTCCGGCGAGCGGCGGGGTCGCGTAGCGGTCAACGATTACCGTGCCTGTCAGGTAATCCCCCCAGAACAGGAATGCACGTTCCTCGAGGAAATCGGGTACGACGCGCGGCACTTCACTGCTCTTGATTTCGTATGACGATCGCATGATCGGGGTGGACAAATAGTCAAGGGCGGGCATGTCTCCGCACCCTTGCGCGAGGGTGAAACCCACCCTCCGTGCCCGTTTTATCCATTCGAGTGAAGGATCATTACCAACCGTGGTCCGCGGTGTTGGTCATATCGGCCCTGGTACCGGGGCAACCTCTCTCAGAAGGACCAACCGTGATCAAGAAGATCCTCGCGACGGCCGCTGTCGCCGCTTCCTTCGCGGGCGTCGCCGCGACGGTCGCCCCGCAGGCGATGGCCATCGGCGACGACCACGGAACCACCACCGCCGACGGCAACGGTTCCACGCAGGCGTACGGCAACACGTACACCAGCGGCTACATGAGCCCGTCCTTCGCGCTCATCCAGGGCTCGCTGAACAAGCCGTGCATCGCGCTGCCGGCCAAGGCCAACCTCGGTTCGCTGGTGGGCGTCGTCCCGATCAGCGTGCAGGACCTCAACGTGCTGTCCTCGCCGCAGAACCAGCAGTGCACCGAGAACTCGACGCAGTCGAAGGGCGACGAGCCGCTCTCGCACATCCTGGACGACATCCCGGTGCTGTCCGGCAACGGCACGCACAACGGCTGAGGGCCCGGCGCCGGCCCACGCCGGCCATCGCCCCGGCCCCGCGCGGCCCCGGCCGCCGACCCCCGTCGGCCGGCCGGGGCCGTCCGGCGTTCCCCGCCCGTCGGGCACGGGCGGGAATTCCTCCGGCACCGTAATTCCCCACCCCGTCATTCCGATCGCGTACACCCACCATTCGAGTGGATAGTGATCGGCATGCCGGCCGGGGAGTTGCCTCTTGCCGCCGGCCCTCGTTAGCCCCGTCGGTAGCGGTACAGCCGGTCCCGGAATTCCGGGGACGGCCGTCATGAAATCCGTGACGGACCATCGCACCGCTCTCGGAAAAGGAGTCACAGTGAAGTACACGAAGGTCGCGGCCCTCGCCGCGGGCACGATGATCGCCCTCGGCGGTGCCGCTGCCCCCGCTTTCGCCGATTCCGGCGCGATCGGTGGCGCGGCGCACTCGCCCGGCGTGCTGTCCGGCAACGCCGTCGAGGTCCCCGTGGACGTCCCGGTCAACCTGTGCGGCGACACCGTGGACGTCATCGGGCTGCTCAACCCGGCGTTCGGCGGCACCTGCGCCGACGTGAGCGGCAACTGACGACGTCGACCTGCCGGGCCCCGCGGCCCGCACAGGTACCGCCCCGGAGCGCGTACCCGCGCCCCGGGGCGGTGCGTGTCGGCATCCACCGGCACCACCCCTCACAGCGGAGAGAGATCGACCGATGCGACACATCCTGAGCCGCGGCCTGCTCACCGTCGCCGCCGCGGGCAGCGTCCTGGCGGCCACGGGCGGCCTGGCCAGCGCGGACTCCGACGCCAGTGGCACCGCCGCCGGCTCGCCCGGCCTCCTGTCCGGGAACAGCATCTCGGCGCCGGTGGACGTGCCGGTGAACGTCTGCGGCGACAGCGTGAACGCCGTGGCCGCCCTCAACCCGGCGCTGGGCAGCTCCTGCGCCGACGCGCCGGCCACGCCCACCCCGACGCCCACCACCACGCCTCCCCCGGCGCCGGCCACCGCCCCGCCCGCCACGCCGCAGCCGCAGGCCGACGTGCCGCGGATGGCCGAGACCGGGTCCGGCGGCGAGCAGCTCGGGCTGGCCGCCGGGGCCGGCGCCGCCCTGCTGCTGGGCGGCGCGGTGCTCTACCGGCGCGGCGTGCGCCCGGCGCAGGCCCTCGCCGGCCGCCGCCAGGCGCGCCCGGCGCACGCCCGGCATTAGACCGGCGCGCGCCCGGCATTAGATACGAGCAATAGCGCGCCGATCAACACCGTTCGGGTGATTGTCCGGTTCGCCGTTTACTCGACGTTTCCGCAGCAATCCCTCGTCGTTGTCCACGGAGAACGACAGACGACGAAATACGGCGTCAGCTACCGAAAGGGCGGCAAGTGAAGTACTCGAAGATTGCAGCGGCCGTGGCCGGCTCCGTGATCGCGGTCGGCGTGGGGGCTCCCGCCTTCGCGGACAGCGGCGCGGCGGCCACGCCCGGGATGCCGACGAGCATCAACGGCGGCGTCGACGAGCTCCTGGCCGCCCAGCCGGTGCAGAAGGTGGTCGAGGGCACGCCCCTCGGCCAGACGCTGCAGACGGCGGACCGGACCACGGGCGACCTGCAGGGCCCGGTCGCGGCCGGCGGCCTCCTCGGCCAGGTCACGGACACGGCCCACGGCGCCTCCGTGCCCGGACTGAGCGGAGCTCTGCCCGCCTCCTCCCTGCTCGGAGGGCTGCCCCTGGGCGGTCTCCCGCTCGGCGGGCTGCCGCTGGGCGGCCTTCCGCTCGGCGGCTGAGGCCGCCAGCCGGCCCCGGCTCCGGCCCCACCGGCGGCCTGCGGCGATCGGACGTCATCGCAGGTCCGGCTCTCGCCCGTCGGAGTGAAACGCCGGAACCAATCCCCGTGTGGGCGGTTGATCAGACCGCTCCACCAGACCTTTCCGAACCGTGCATCCAAGCACCAAATAAGGGACAACAATGATCAAGAAGATGCTCGCCGGTGCTGCTCTCGCCGCTTCGGTCGTCGCCGTCGGCGCCACCGCCTCCCCGGCGATGGCCATCGGCAACGACGAGGGCACCACCACGGTGAACGGCAACGGCGCCGAGCAGGCCTACGGCAACACCGCGACCGGCGGCACCGAGAGCCCCCAGATCGGTCTGGTCCAGGGCACCCTGAACAAGCCGTGCGTCGGCCTGCCGCTGAAGGCGAACGTCGGCTCGCTGATCGGTTTCATCCCGATCACCGCCCAGGACATCAACGTCCTGTCCTCCCCGCAGAACCAGCAGTGCACCGAGAACAGCAGCCAGATCAAGGGCGACGAGCCGCTGTCGCACGTCCTCAGCAACATCCCGGTCCTGTCCGGCAACGGCGAGGCCAACCACTGAGGCACCCCGCCCCGCAGCGGGCCGCCGGCCGATCTCGGCCGGCGGCCCGTTCCGCTTTTTCCGGGGTACTCCCGCGTCACCGGGCGCCGCTGCCCGCCCGCGGCACCCGCGGCTGTCGGTGGCCCCGCCTACCGTGGGGCGATGGCGAAGACCACGTACTACACGGCCACCTCCGTCGACGGGTTCATCGCGGACCCGGACAACTCGCTGGACTGGCTGCTGGGGATCGAGAGCCGCAGCGACCGGTTCACCCCGTTCTTCGCGCGGGTGGGCGCCTTCGCGATGGGCGCGACCACCTACGAGTGGGTCCTGGCCCAGGAGGGGCTCCTCGAGCAGCCCGGGAAGTGGCCCGAGTGGTACGGCGACAGGCCCTGCTGGGTGTTCACGCACCGGGACCTGCCGGCGATCCCGGGGGCCGACATCACCTTCGTGCGCGGCGACGTGCGGCCGGTCCACGCGTCGATGGCCGCGGCCGCCGGCGACGGGGTGGTCTGGCTGGTCGGAGGGGGCGAACTGGTCGGCCTGTTCGCCGACCAGGGCCTGCTGGACGAGGTGGTGCTCGGGGTCGCGCCGGTCTTCCTCGGCCGGGGCGCGCCGGTGCTGCCCCGGAGGCTGACGTCCGACGCCCTCGAACTCACCGATGTGGAGCGCGCCGGGCCGTTCGCGTACCTCACCTACGCGGTCCGGCACCGCTGACGCCGGTTGCCGGGCCGGTGGTGTGACGTTTTGCCGCCGCTCTGCGCCCCAGTTGTGTGCCGTGCGGTTCCGCGCGGTGGCATGACGGACGGAACGTGCGGACGGACCAGCGGGCGGAGGGACTTGATGGAACACGCGGTGACCACCTTGCCGCCGGCCGCGAGCGCGCCCCGGCTGGCGGCGGACATCGTCGCCGTCGTACGGGAGGGCTCCGGCATCCGGCTCGACTACACGCCGGCCAGCCTGGCCACCGTCGACCGGCTCATCGGGGGCATCCGCCGCGAGCAGCCGCCCCTGGAGGCGGTGCTGCCCGCGCTGCGCGGATTCGGCGCGTACGCGGGACAGGTGCTGGTCAGGACCGCGGGCGCGACCTGGGTGGTCATCGATGAGCACGAGCGCGATAGATTCGGGCAGCCGTTCGGCCTGCGGACGCCCGACGGGCGGATGTGGGACCCGCTCGGCAGAGCCGTGCTGCGGTACGAGAACGGACCGCAGGACAGCCTGCAGCGGTACTGCCTGGAGGTGACGGACTGGGCGCGGTCGTGAGGCCCGCCGGTCCACGGGCCCGGACGGGGCAAGGTCGCACGTGACGGTGAGCGCGAAGAGGTGCAGTGGGCAAGGCGGAGGTGCGCCGGCGCGCGAGGATGGACGACGGGGAACTGGGCGACGCGGTCGCGCGGGCCCGGGACGGTGACGAGGCCGCGTTCGGCACCGTCTACCGCGAGGTCCATCCGATGCTGCTGGGTTACCTGCGCGGCCTGGTCGGCGACGACGCCGACGACGTGGCGTCCGAGACGTGGCACGACGTGGTCCGGGACCTGGACGGGTTCCGCGGCGACGGCCAGGGCTTCCGCGGCTGGGCGGCGGCCATCGCGCGGCACCGGGCGATGGACCACCTGCGGCGGATCAAGTCCCGTCCGCGGACGGCCGCGTTCGACGAGCGCACCAGCGAGCCGGTGACGCTGCAGGACTCGGCGGGGGAGGCGCTGGACAACCTGTCCACGCAGACGGCCCTGGGGCTCATCGCCGAACTGCCGCAGGACCAGGCGGAGGCCGTGCTGCTGCGCGTGGTGCTGGGGCTCAACGCCCCGATGGCGGCGAAGGTGCTGGGCAAGCGGCCCGGGGCGGTGCGGACGGCCGCCTACCGCGGCCTGAAGCGGCTGTCGGAGCAGCTCGCGGTGGGGAGGGGAGAGGAATGAGGCAGCGCAGGCGGCGCGGTGAGGGGTGGCCCGACCCCGCGGCGGCGGAACGCGTCCTGGACGGGCGGGACGCCGAGAGCGACATCGCACGGCTGCTCGCCGCGGCCGCGCGTCCGCTGGAGGGGCGGCCCGAGGGCGAGGCCGCGGCGCTGGCCGCGTTCCGCGAGGCGCACGCCGCCAAGGCCGGACGGGCCGGGACGGCGGTACGGGCCGAGCGGGCGGTGGCCGGGCGGGCCGGGGTGCGGCGCAGCAGCGGCCCGCGTTCGTTCACCGTCAAGGCGCTGCTCGGCGGCGCGGCGGCCGCCCTCGCGCTCGGCGGCGTCGCGATCGCCGCGCAGGGCGGCGACCTGCCGCGGCCCTTCCACCACTCGCACCCGGACACCCCGCGGCCGACGACGCCACCGGCGTCACCCCCGGCCACCTCCCCCGCGCCGGTCCTGCCCGCGCCCACGACCGCGCCGGCCGCACCGCCGAGCACGCCCGGCCATGCGCCGACCATGACGCACCCGCCGAAGGCGACGTCGCCCACGCCCAGCGCCCGGCCGCGCAGCCTGAAGGGCCTGTGCGTGGCCTACCTCAAGCAGGAGGCGAACGCGCCCGGCGGCCATCCGCTCGACCCCGCGGACCTGGCCCGCCTCACCAAGCAGGCCGGCGGCCCCACCCATGTCCACGCCTACTGCCAGGCCCTCACCGCCCACCCGACGACCGCCACACCCCTGTCCCTCGGCGTGACCATCACCATCACGCCCTAGCCCTAGCCCTAGCCCTGGCCCTGGTGCCTGGCCATGACCGGCCGCCGCCCGCGGCCGTCCGTTCGGTGAGGGCCGAAACGTCCCGCGCCTAGCGTGGAGGCATGGCGAGCGAGCATGTGGTCGAGGGGTATCAGGAGGTGGCGGCCGCGCTGAGCGACCCGCACCTCGTGCCGGTTCCCGCTGAGGGCGGCCGGCCCTACGGGATCGAGTGGCTGCGCGGCAGCGTGGCCCGGTTCTGCGCCGGGGACGAGCACACCCGGCGCAGGGGCCTGGTGGAGGACGAACTGGCCCGGCTGGAACCACGGGTGCTGCGGGCTGCCGCCGCCCGGGAGGCGGCCGCGGAGCCGGCGGGGGACGACCGGCTGCTGGTCGTCCGTGTGCTGGCCGGGGCCCTGGGCCTGGCGGAGCCGGACCGCGTCGCGGAGGCCGTGGCCACCGCGGCCCGGGCGTACTTCGGCGCGGCCGACGAGAAGACCGCCGCCGAGGCGGACGCCGCCGTGGCCTGGCTGGTGCCGCGCATCGGCACCGAGGGCGACGAGGCGGCGGCGAACCGCATCGGCCTGCTCGTGCAGGCGTGCGACGCCACCGCCGCGCTCGTCGCCAGGGCCCGCCGGCACCCGCACGCGGCGACCGCGTCCGTCGAGGACGTGCTGGAGGCGACGTTGCGGCACGACCCGCCGGTGCTCGCGATGCGCCGGCTCGCGGTGCGCGACACCAGGATCGGCGGTACCCGGATCGCCGCGGGCGACCTGGTCCTGCTGGACGTCGCCGCCGCCAACCGGGACCCCGCCGCGAACCGCGACCCCGCCGGCCACCCGGTCCTCACCTTCGGCGCCGAGCCCCGCCGCTGCCCGGGCGCCGCGCACGCGCTCGCCCTGGCCGCGGGCGTCCTGGAGGCGGAGGACCCCGACGAGGTGCCGGGGACCGACGGGCGGGACCCGGCGCAGGTGGTGTCCGCGATGGTGGCGCACCTCCTGGACGTCGCGGAGACCTGGACGCGGTGGGACGGGCGGCCGGTGCCGAGCGAGGACCGCGTCTACACGCCGCACAAGGCCGTGCGCCGGACCGCCGACCATCTGCTGGACCACCTCGCGGAGTTGGAGGCGCGGCTCGCCGGGGAGGAGCCGGAGCCCGACCACTGGCACGCCTCGGCGACGACCACCCCGGGCGACCTGGCGCCGTTCACGCCCGAGGACCTCGACGAGGCGCGCAGCCGGCTGACGCGGCTGGCCCGGATGTGGTCGCAGCGGCTGGGCGCGCTGACGCCCGAGCAACTCGACCACTCGCCGGGCCGCGGCTGGACGTTCCGCCAACTCGCCTTCCACCTGGAGGGGTCGACGTACTACGCCGACGCCGTGGGCCGGCTGCCGCGGGACGCGTCATGACCGGCGGAGGCGCGACGGCAGGCGCGCACGGCGGCGAAACCCGCGACGGCGCACGGGAGTTCGCAGCCCTGCACCACCGTGCCGGCGCCCCGCTGCTGCTGCCGAACGCCTGGGACCACGCGTCGGCCGCCGCGCTCGCCGCGGAGGGGTTCGCGGCGGTCGGCACCACCAGCCTGGGTGTGGCCGCGGCCGCCGGGCTGCCGGACGGAGCGGGCGCGGCGCGCGAGGAGACCCTGGCCGTGGCCCGGCGGCTCGGCGGCGGCGCATGGCTGCTGTCGGTCGACGCCGAAGGCGGGTTCAGCGACGACCCGGACGAAGTGGCGTCTTTCGTAGGCGAGTTGGCGGGGGCCGGTGCGGTCGGGGTGAACCTGGAGGACGGTCGGGCCGACGGCACGCTGACTCCGGCGGACGTGCACGCCGCGAAGGTCGCCGCGGTGAAGGCGGCCGTCCCCGGCGTGTTCGTGAACGCCCGTACCGACACGCACTGGCTCCGGCCCGCCGGCCCCGACGAGACGGGGCGGCGGCTCACCGCCTATCAACAGGCGGGCGCGGACGGGGTGTTCGTGCCCGGGCTGAGCGACCCCGAGCGGATCGCCGCGCTGGTCCGCACCCTCGGCGTGCCGCTGAACGTGCTCTACGCGCCGGACGGCCCGACCGTCGCGGAACTCGGCGCGCTGGGCGTCGCCCGGGTCAGCCTCGGCTCGCTGCTCTTCCGCCGCGCCCTGGGCGCCGCCGTCGCGGCTGCCGCCGACGTCCGCGCGGGCCGGCGTCCGGCGGGACCGGTGCCGGGGTACGACGCGGTGCAGGCGCTCAGCGACGTCTGAGCCGGGAGCGGGATCAGGGCGCGGGGACCGCGACGCCGAGCGAGGCCGCGCCCATCGTCTTCGGTGCGCCCTTCTCGTAGAAGACGTCCAGCTCGCCGATGGTGAAGCCGGCCGTCCGCAGCAGGTCGGCGATCGGCCGGGTGAGGTGGCAGCCGCCGAGCAGCCGCTTCTGCAGCGGCTCCAGGCGGTACTGCCAGCGGCGGACGCGCGCGTCGGGGGCGAGGCCGTGCTCGACGAAGTGCAGGGTGCCGCCGGGCTTGAGGACCCGCCGCAGCTCGCGCAGGGCCGCGTCCGCGTCGGGGATGGTGCACAGCGTCCAGGTGGACAGCGCCGTGTCGAAGCTGGCGTCGGGGAACGGCAGCTTCTGGCCGTCCAGCCCGGAGCGCCGCACCGGGACCCTGGCGCCCTCCACCCTGCGGGCGGCCAGCCGCCATCCGACGTCGGACGGCTCCACCGCGTCCACGCCCGTCACCGCGGGCGGGTAGTAGGGGACGTTGTGGCCGGATCCGAAGCCGATCTCCACGACCTCGCCGGTCAGGTCCCGGCACACCCGGCCGCGCAGCCGGCCCGCCTCGGCGACCCCGCAGGCGACGTTGATCACCCGCGGCACGACCTGCTCGGTGTAGACACCCATGAGCTACCTCCGGTGACGTCCCCCTCCAGTCTCCCACCGCGGCCCCTCCCGTTGACGCTGCCGCCCGCGGCTATTACGATCCGAACCGGATCGGATCGTAAATCGGGCCGGTCCGGGACGACCGCACGGACACGACGACGGTTGGGGGAACCCCATGCACGTGACGGCCTTCGATCATCTGGTGCTCAACGTCACCGACGTCGAGCGCTCCCTGGACTTCTACGGCGGGCGGCTCGGCCTGGCGGCCGAGCGGGTCGACGAGTGGCGGGCGGGATCCGCCCCCTTCCCCTCGGTGCGGGTCACCGAGGGCACGGTCATCGACCTGGTCCACGGCCCGCGCGGCGAGTCCAACGTCGACCACCTGTGCCTGGTGGTGGAGCCGCTGGACTGGCAGGACGTGCTGGACTCCGGCGAGTTCACCGTGCTGGAGGGCCCGGTCAGGCGCTGGGGCGCCCGCGGCTGGGCGACCTCGGTCTACGTGCGCGACCCGGACGGCAACACCGTCGAGCTGCGCTGGTACCCGCAGGACGTCCGGGCGTGAGCGCCGTGGTGGGGCGGCCCCGCGACCCCGCGATCGACGCGGCGGTGCTGACCGCGACCGTCGGGCTGCTGCGCGAGGGCGGGTACGCCGGCTTCGCGCTGGAGAAGGCCGCCGCGCGGGCCGGCACCACCAAGGCCGCCATCCGCCGCCGCTGGCCGGTCCGCCAGCGGCTGGTGATCGACGCGCTCGCCACCGTGCTGGTCACCCCGCCGGTGCCGGACAACGACTGCACCCGCTGCGACCTGCACCAGAGCGTGCGGCTGCTGGCGGAGGCGCTCGACGGGCGGCTGCCGCGCGGCGTGCTGGCACCGCTGGTGGCGGACTGCGCCGCCGACCCCGAGCTGCACCGCGCACTCGTCGAGACGCTCGTGCAGCCGAGCCGCGGCGCGGCGGCCGTCGCGGTCCGGCGCGCGGTCGCCCGCGGCGACCTGCGACCGGACGTCGACCCGGACCTCTTCGTGGACCTGCTGGCCTCGGTGGTCTACCAGCGGGCGCTGTTCGGCGGCGCCCCCGTCGACCGCGAGTCGGCCCGGCGGCTGGTCGACCTGCTGCTGCGCGGTGTGGCCGTCGACTTCGACCGGCTGGTGCGGATCAGCGAGCAGCCGCGCGAGGACCGCCGCCACCGCCACTGAGCGGGCGCGGCAACAGGAGCGGCGGGAACAGGAGAGGACCTCTGAGACCGGGGAAGTGGCCTCAGAGGTCCTCGGGAGTGTGGTGCGAGGGGGTCGGGACCCGTCACAGGCCGCCGGTGTAGACCAGCAGGTTCGGGGAGCCGCCGTTGACGGTCAGGACGTTCTGGGTGGCGTTGGCGCTCAGCGCGTCCGCGACCGACAGGGCGTCCGCGTCGGGGTGCTCGGCCTTGTAGAGCAGGGCCGTGCCGGCCGCGTGCGGGCTGGCCATCGAGGTGCCGCTGAGGGCGACGCTGCCGCCGCCGAGCTTGGCCGAGACGATCGAGGTGCCGGGCGCGAACATCGACACGCACGAGCCGGAGTTGCTGTAGCTCGCCTCGTGGTCGGTGCGGTCGGTCGCGCCGATGGTCAGCACGCGCGGCGCGCTGGCCGGGGAGACGTTGCAGGCGTCGGCGCTGTCGTTGCCGGCCGCGACCACCGGCAGCACACCGCTGTCGGACAGCGCGTCGGCCGCGTCGTTGAGCGCGGGCGAGTAGCTGCCGCCGAGCGAGGCGTTGGCCACGGCCGGCTGGTGGGCGTTCTGGGCCACCCAGTCCATGCCGGCGATGATGCCGGCGAGGGTGCCCTCGCCCTGGCAGTCCAGCACGCGCACGCTGACCAGCGTCGCCTTGCGGGCGATCCCGTAGGTCGCGCCGCCGATGGTGCCGGCCACGTGGGTGCCGTGGCCCTCGCAGTCCGCGCCGTTGCGGCCGTCGCCGATCGCGTCGTAGCCCGGCACCGCGCGGCCGCCGAACTCGCTGTGGCCGTAGTCGATCCCGGTGTCCAGCACGTACGCGGTGGCGCCCTGGCCCTCGCCGATGGTGGTGAACTGGTTGTCCAGCGGCAGGTTGCGCTGGTCGATCCGGTCCAGGCCCCACGAGGCGGCGGCGGCCCGGCTGCCGCGCAGGCCCGCGCCCGGGTGCCGGGTGGTGGGCGTGCGGGTGGCGGTGGCGTCGCGGTCGGTGGTGCCGCCCAGGTCGTCCGCGGTCACCGTCGCGTTCTGCTCGACCGCCGCCACGCCGGGCGTGCGGCGCACGGCGTCCAGCTGCGAGGCGCTGAACGTCGAGGCGAAGCCCGAGAAGACCTTGGTGTAGTGGAACATCGGCGCGACCCCGAACTGGTGGGCGAAGGCCGACGGGTCCATGCCGTTGTCGAGGGTCACGATGTACTGGTCGGGCACCGCGTCGATCGCGCGGTGCAGGGGCGCGAGGGTGCTGCGCTCCGGCCGGGGGGTGGGTTGCGTGGTCTGGGCCGTGGCCGCAGGGAGGGCTGCCGCCGAGGCGATCAGCGTGACCGCGGCCGTGAGGCCGCGTGCGAGCATGCGCATCTGTGGTCTCCGTGGAACTCCGTAGGGGACAGCGACGACCCGCGTGAAGCGCATCACGCAGGTGAAAGCCGTCCCAACGTCCGACGATCATGAGGTCTGATGATCACGACACACCGTCAGCGGGCGTCCGCATCAGTCGATTGGCGGCGTTCGGAGTACGTTCGCGGGGCCACCCGGGGGGTGTTCTGACGGAGCCTCAGGTGCGGGTGGGCCGGGCGCACGCGGACCGCCCCGCGCCGCGGGCCCGAACGGGCCCGGCGCGGGGCGGGGAGAGCCGGGGAAGCCGGCCCGTGAGACCCGGCTCAGCTGCCGTAGACCTGGAACTCCCAGAGCGAGTAGCCGTACTGCGTGGCCCGTGCGGTGCCGTTCATCCGCACGTAGCGGCCGCTGCCGGAGACGTTGAGTGTCTGGGTGCCCCCGGTGCCGGTCGTGGTGGAGTAGACCGTCGTCCAGTTGGTGCCGTCGTTCGACGTCTGGATCTGGTAGGCGGTGGCGTACGCCGCCTCCCAGTTGAGCACCACCTGGCTGATGGTGTGGGTCGCGCCCAGGTCGACCTGCAGCCACTGCGGGTCGGAGAACGCGCTGGACCAGCGGGTGCCGGTGTTGCCGTCCACCGCGTTCGGCGCGGTGAAGCTGCCGTTCTCGGTGGAGGAGGCGGTGGCCGTGCGGCCCTGCGAGAGCAGGGTGGTGCCGCCGGTTCCGCCGCCGGACCCCGGTGTCCCGTAGAGCGCCAACTCGTAGAGGGAGTCGCCCCATTGGGAGGCCCTGCTGGTCGCGTAGATCCGCACGTAGCGTCCGGTGGCGTTCAGCGCGGTGTCCTGGATGTCCTGCGGGTTGTTGGCATTGGAGTAGACGGTGGTCCAGTTGGTGCCGTCGCTGGACGTCTGTAGCTGGTAGGCCGCTGCCGCGGCCGCCTCCCAGGTGAGCGTCGCGTGCGTCAGGTTGTAGCTCTGGCCGAGGTCGACCTGCAGCCACTGCGGGTCGGAGAAGCCGCTGGACCAGCGGGTGGTCAGATCGCCGTCGGTGGCGTTGGACGCAGGGAACGACGCGCTCTCCGCCGACGAGGCGGTGGTCGGCTTGCCCTGGGCGATGTTCGTGCCCAGGCTGCCGGCCGGCGGCTTGTTGTAGACCGCGACGTAGTCGACGTTCAACTGCCCGCCGGAGACGGTGTTCGCGTTGGGGCCGCCGCCGAAGGCCGCGGGGAAGCCGCCGCCGATGGCCAGGTCGAAGATGATGAAGTAGCTGTGGTCGACGGCGTTGGCCCAGGTGGCGGCGTCCACCTGGCTGGAGTTGATGGTGAAGTAGTTGGCGCCGTCGAGGTAGTAGCGGATCTGCTCGGGCGAGGTGGAGCGGTCGATCTCCACCGCGTAGGTGTGGTACCCGGTCTGGCAGCCGGAGCAGGCCCGTTCACCCGAGCCGATGCCGGTCGTCTCGTTGCACGGGCCGCCGGAGCCCACCCCGCAGTGCAGGGTGCCGAACACCGAACTGCGGCCGTTGATGTCCTCGAGGATGTCCACCTCGCCGGAGCCGGGCCAGCCGACGCCGATCCGCAGCGGCGAGCCCAGCATCCAGAACGCCGGCCAGTAGCCGGCCCCGTTGGCCGTGGTCACGTCCGGCTGCTGGATGGAGGCCTGCATCCGCACGACGCCGCCGGGCACCGCGCCGAACCCGTCGGCCTGCGTCTCCACCCGGCCAGACGTCCAGCCGGAGTTGGGGTCGGTGCCCGAGTGCAGGGCCTTGAGCACCAGGTGGCCGTTGCCGTCCTGGTAGACGTTGGAGGTGCTGGTGGTCGTGGTCTCGATCTCGCCGGTGCCGAAACTGCTGCCGGGCCCGGCGTCGTACCGCCAGGTCCCGGTGTCCAGGCCGGTGTTGGCGGCGCCGTTGAAGTCGTCGCTCCAGGTCGTGGTGAACCCGGCCGGTGCGGCCGGTACCGCGGACGGCTGGACCGCGGCGGGCCGCGCCGCGGCCGTGGTGGGGGGTTGGGCCGCCTGGGACGGCGTACCGGCCAGCGTGGCCGTGGCGATGGCGGCCAGGGCCACCGCCCCGACCGCGGCCCGGCCGGCAGACCACCGCCGGCGTGCCCGCAGCCGCGTGTCTCTGAGGGACATGCGTACTCCTCTTCACCTGTTGTGGGGGGTTGGCGACCGCGACTGGTCAGGACGCGGGCGCCGTGGGCGTCAGGGAACTGTGAGAGCGCTCTCAGGAGAGTCGTCGCTCCCCGTACCCCTGTCAAGGGTTCCGGCAACGTTTACGGACCCCCGTAACAGCCCTTTTCCGCCCAGCAGTTGGGTGGACACCCCCACGGCTCCGGGGGTGTCCGGACGACCCGGCCGGTCATCGGCCGATCATCGGGCCGGTCATCGGCCGGTCAGGACGCCGGCGGGGGAAAGGTGTCCGCGAGGTCCGCGGGGGCGGCCTGCCGCCAGGAGTCGAGGAGGATGTCGTGCAGCTCCGCCTCGTCGTCGAGGGCGGCGAGGCGGGCGCGGACCCACGAGGAGTGGGCCTCGTGCGGCGGGACCCAGAACTTGCCGGGTTCCGCGGCGATCAGCTCGGCGCGCTCGTGCCGCGGGCAGCGGACCGCGAACGACGTGCCGTCGTCCGGGACGGTGACGAACATCCGGCCCGCGACGTGGAACGTGGGGTGGTTCCACAGCTCCTTCTCCACCGTCGCGGGGAAGGACAGGGCGATGCGGCGGACGTCCTCGGCATCGAGCATCAATGGCCGGCCTTCGGGTGTCGGGGCGGGGCCGGCGGGACCCGGCGCTGTAGCTCCCTCATCGTCGCAGGAGGGTCTGACGCCCGAAGGCCCGGGCGTCGGTGACGGCGGCGCCGCCGGTGTCGTTGTTGAAGTACGCGTAGACGTCGTCGTCCTCGTCGGGCCACGCCTCCCGCACCCGCTCGGCCCAGGAGTGCAGCGCGGTACGGCCGTAGCGGGGGGCCGGCGTGGCGCGGCCGCCGTGGAAGCGCAGATAGCCCCAGGACGCGGTGCGCCACAGCGGTGCCACCGGGCGCGAGTCCCGGTCGGCCCAGCACAGCGCGCTGTCCCGGCGCTCCAGTACCGCGCGCAGTTCGCGCTCGCGCTGCCACCACGAGGGGTGCCGGGGCTCGACGGCCACCCGCACGGTGCGCGGGAAGCAGCGCAGGCACGCGTCGAGGGTGCCGGGATCGGCCTTCAGATTCGGCGGCAGCTGGAGCAGCACCGGGCCGAGCCGGTCGCCGAGGGCGGCGGCGTGCTCCATCAGCCGGTGCACCGGTTCCTCCGGCGTGCGCAGCCGCTTGATGTGCGTGAGGTAGCGGCTGGCCTTGACCGCCATCACGAATCCGTCGGGCGTGCGCCGCCGCCAGTCGGCGAACGTCTCGGCGGTCGGCAGCCGGTAGAAGGCGTTGTTGTTCTCGACGGTGGCGAAGTGGGCCGCGTACTCCTCCAGCCACAGCCGCTGCGGCAGGTGCTGCGGGTAGAGCCCGCCGCGCCAGTCCCGGTACTGCCACCCGGAGGTTCCGATGAGCAGGGGCATGACGCGATACGTGCCCGGTACGCGGGGAGGCGTACCGGGCACGTGGATCGGACGGCCCACAGCGGGGCCGGCCGAAGGATCAGTACAGGGCGGCGTAGGAGTTCCAGCCCGCCGTGCCGATCTTCGCCTTCGGCTTGAACGTCTTGGTGCCGATGTGGCCGGTGCCGCTGTACCGGTAGAGCTGGCCGCCCGGGGTCACGGCCACCAGGTCCGCGCGCCCGTCGCCGTCCATGTCGCCCGACGAGGCGAGCTTGGTGTAGCTGTTCCAGCCGCCGCCGATGTCGATGCGGGACTTGAACGGCGCCTTGCTGTTGCCGGTGCCCAGGTACAGGTACAGGTGGCCGTTGCCGGCGCGGGCCACGATGTCGGCGTAGCCGTCACCGTTGATGTCGCCGGCGCCGGTCAGCTGGTTGTACTGGCCCCAGCCGGGACCGACCTTGACGCGGTTGTAGAACGAGTTGTCGCCGCGGCCGGTCAGCAGCCACAGCACCCCGCTGGTGTCGCGGGCGAGCAGGTCGGAGCGGCCGTCGTTGTTCAGGTCGCCGGGGCCGAACACCTTGTTGTAGCCGCCCCAGCCGGAGCTGATGTAGACCGGCGCGGAGCCCTGGTCGTTCCACAGCTGGCCGTTGTAGATCTCCAGCAGCGGGACGTCGCCGCTGTCGGTCAGGGCCACCGGGAGGATCAGCTTGGTGCCCTTCCAGCCGGTGCCGAGCTGCTGGCGGGCGCTGTACACGCCCGTGTTGTAGCTGAAGTAGTAGTAGAGCGTCCCGCCGGTGCTCACGGCGATCAGGTCGCTCTTGCCCCACACCGCGGTGTGGCCCTGGCCGGAGACCACCGGCGAGTTCCAGTCCGGGCCGAAGCGCTCGCGCGGGGTGAGCGTGCCGGTGCCGGTGCCCGTACCCGTGCCGGTGTACCAGTACAGGGTGCCGTCGGCGGTACGGCCCATGATCTGGCCGGTGGAGCCGTTGTCGTCGCCCCAGCCGATCAGCTGGTTGTAGCTGCTCCAGCCGTAGCCGATCTTCACCCGGGAGGCGACCGGCTTGGCGGCGGTGCCGTCCAGCTTGTACATCCACAGGTCGCCGTTGAGGTCGCGGGCGACCAGCGTCTCGTAGCCGGTGCCGGTGATGTCACCGGCGCCGATCAGCTGGTCGTAGATGTCGTAGCCGTAGCCGACCTGGACCCGGCCGGAGAACGGGGCGGAACCGTTCCCGGTGCCCTTGTACAGGTACAGGTCGCCGGACGGCGTGCGGGCGAGCAGGTCGCCGTAGCCGTTGCCGTCGATGTCGCCGACGGCCACGACCTGGTTGTAGATCTGCCAGCCGTTGCCGGTCCAGTTCGCGTAGCCGTTCACCAGGGCGTCCGCGGAGGCGAACAGGCTCAGGTGGCCGGACTGGGTCAGCCCCAGCACCTCGCCGCCCGCCGAGCCGCTCGACACCTTGCCGGGCATGAGGATGTCCCGGTACAGGACGTTCGAGGTGCCCAGCGTGGTGTAGCCCTGCTGGCCCTGGGTGATCTTGGCGCTGCTCAGGACGGCGACCGAGTGGTCCAGCTCCTGGACCACCAGGTCGCTGTACCCGTCGCCGTCGTAGTCGTAGCGCGGCGTCGTCAGCGCGCTGCCCGCCGCGGTCGAGAACGACGTCTTCTTGTGCTTCTTCAGCGTGGACGTCGGGTGGGTGGTGTTCTGCGGCGCGGAGAGCTGGACCTTGTGCGGCGCGGAGCCGCCGTCCGCGAAAGCGGTTCCGGCGGGGCCGAGCGCGAAGGCGCCGGCGGCCAGCACACCGGCCGTGCAGGCCGCCACCAGGCGGCCGTGGCGGCGCGCAGCAGGGCGCGCCGAAGAAGAGTGAGAAAACATGATCCCCCCACGGGATTCTGAACTGCGCTGCGTCATGAGCGCAGCAGCATGAGGCCGGGCGAGCACGTGTTCGGCCCGGGCCAGGTGAGTCTAGACCTGCCCTCCGGCAGAGTGCAGGGGCATATCCCGTTCTGACGTGCAGTCAGTTCTCCGTGCGTGGACGCTGGCGCGCCCGCGTCCGGTCGGCAAGGGTGGCCGGAGGGCACCCGCCGCGCGCCAGCCAGGGGGCGGCCGGGTCGATCGCCCGGAAAGGGGCAAGGCGATGACGCAGCACGAACCGGTACGGGGACGGGCACGGCGGACGGCACTCCCGGCCTCGCGCGGCCCGGGCCGCGCCCGAAGGGCCGGCCCGGCGGGCCGCCGGCCGGTCAGATGTGGGTGCCGGCGACCTGCTGGGAGAGCCAGCCCAGGGCGGTGGGGAGCATCGCCCGCCACACCTGGGTGTTGTGGCCGCCGCGCCGGATCGTCAGCAGGCGGCTCGTGCCCTGGTGGTGCAGCGCGCTCAGCAGGGCCTTCGCCGCGTACACCGTGTCGCTGTCCTGGTAGCTGCCGGCCATCAGCAGCACCACGTTCGGCTGGTGCTTGGCGTTGTGCAGCTCCAGGTAAGGGTTGTTGGCGCGGGCCAGGGCCGGGTCGCGGGTCACCAGCGACGCCTCGGGCGCGTTGTAGCCGGACAGGCTGACCACGGCGTGGAAGGTCCCCGGGTGGTGCAGGGCGGTGTTGACCGCGCAGTAGGCGCCGGCGGAGTAGCCCATCGTCGCCCAGTGGCGGGCGCCCGCCTCCGCCCTGAAGTGCTGCCTGACCAGGTCGGGCACGTCGGTGCCGAGCCAGGTGGAGGTCATGGCGCCGTGCGGCAGGTCGGCGCAGCCCGGGTCGACCCGGCCCAGCACGTTCATCTTCGGCGCGACCAGGATCATCGGCGACACCTGGTGGCCGGCGATCAGCGCCGCCATCTCCCGCCCGACGCCCATCGCGCCGAACCAGGCGCCCGGGCTGCCGGGGTAGCCGGGCAACAGCTCGACCACCGGGAAGCGGGTGTGCCGGTACGCGGGCTGCGAGTACTGCGGGGGCAGCCACACCAGGACGGTGCCGGTGATGTGCGAGCGGGCGCCGATCGCGGTGGTCCTGAGCACGCCGTCCTGGCCCGTGGTGAACACCGCCTGCTTCTCGACGGCCGGGTCGGCCGGCGCGCCGTGACCGCCGGGGCCGGCCGCGTTCAGCTGGACCTGCCCGTTGTCGCCCATCAGGTCGCTCCACGACTCGTAGAGGCCGTAGGTGTTGTTCACCCAGATGAGGACGGCCAGCACGGCGGCGGCTTGACTGACCAGGACCATGCCGAGCCGGCCGGCGAGCCGCACGGCCGGCGGTCCCGGCAGCCGGTTCCAGGCGACGAGCATCCCCACCATGACCACCGGCACCACGAGGATGCTCAGCACGAAGAGTGCGCTGCCGGTGAGACTCATGACGCTCCCTGGGATCGCGGGCCGCCTGGCGGCTCGATAACGAGTCGGACCCGCCGCACGGCACGGGTGTGCGGCCGCGGGTCGGCTCCGGACGCGGTCCGCGGGTCGGCGGCCTCCGCATCCATCCGTTAGATGGCTGTTCGGGGGGAATGGTTCAGTCGTGGCAGGTCACTCCTTTCCGTTCATCCCGATGCGCAGGAGCGGCCAGACGGGCAGACTCGGTAACCGGAACCGTGCCGGCAGGGGCGGAGGTGGTGCCGTGAGCGAGGTTCCGCTGCTCACCGTGCGCGGTGTCGGCAAGCGGTTCGGGGCGGTGCAGGCGCTCCGTGACGTGGATCTCGACGTGCACGAGGGCGAGGTCGTGGGCCTGGTCGGCAGCAACGGCGCGGGCAAGTCCACCCTGGTCAAGGTGATCTCCGGGGTGACCGTGCCCGACGTGGGGACCGTCGCCTGGCGGGGCCGCGACGCCGACCCGCGCCGCCCGCTCGACGCCCAGCGCCTCGGCATCGCCACCGTGCACCAGCACCTGTCGCTGTGCGACAACCTCGACACCGTCGACAACCTCTACCTCAACCGCGAGCTGCGCCGGTTCGGCATGCTCGACGAGGTCGGGATGGAGAAGCGCGCCCGCGCCATGCTGGAGGCGCTGTCGGTGCAGATCCCGAGCCTGCGGGTGCCGGTCGCCTCGCTGTCCGGCGCGCAGCGGCAGGGCGTGGCCATCGTGCGGGCGCTGATCGGCCGGCCGGAGCTGGTGGTGCTGGACGAGCCCACCGCCGCCCTCGGGCCGCGCCAGGCCGACATGGTGCTGGACCTGATACGCCGGCTGCGCGACGAGGGCACGAGCGTGGTCTTCGTCAGCCACGAGATGGAGGAGGTCCGCGCGGTCGCCGACCGGATCGCGGTGCTGCGGGTCGGCCGCAACACCGGCGACTTCGACAACCGCTACACCACCCAGGAGCAGATCGACTCGGCCGTCACCGGCAACCAGCGGATGGCCGTCACCCTGCAGCAGAGCCTGCTGCCCCACGGGCTGCCCGAGCAGGACGCCCTGGACGTCGGCTACCGCTACCTGCCCGCGCAGGCCGGCGTGGGCGGCGACTGGTTCGACGTGATCCCGCTGTCCGGCGCGCGCGTCGCGCTGGTCGTCGGCGACATCGTCGGCCACGGGCTGCACGCCGCCGCGACCATGGGACGGCTGCGCACCGCGGTGCACAACTTCTCGATGCTCGACCTGCCGCCCGACGACCTGCTCGCGCACCTGGACGACCTGGTGGCCCGGATCGACAAGGACGAGGCCGGGCCCGGCGGCGGTGCCACCATCGCCGGCGCGACCTGCCTGTACGCGATCTACGACCCGGTCAGCCGGACCTGCGACCTGGCCAGGGCCGGGCACCTGCCGCCCGCCCTGGTGCTGCCCGACGGAACCGCCACCTTCCTCGACGTGCCCGCCGGGCCGCCGCTGGGCCTGGGCGGCCTGCCCTTCGAGTCGGTGGGGGTGAAGCTGCCCGAGGGCTGCCGGATCGTGCTGTACACCGACGGGCTGGTCGAGGACCGCACCCGCGACATCGACGACGGCCTGGACCGGCTGCGGTACGCGTTGTCCGGCCCGGACCGCGGTCCCGACGCGACGTGCGACGCGGTGTGCGACGCGCTGCTGCCCGCGGTGCCGCAGGACGACGTGGCGCTGCTGATCGCCCGCACCCGGGCGCTGCCCGACGACCACATCGCGCAGTGGGACGTGCCGCAGGACCCGGCGGCGGTGTCCGCGGTGCGCACCCGGGCCGCCGAGCAGCTGGGGCGCTGGGGCCTGGAGGGCCTGGAGTTCACCACCGAACTGGTGCTGAGCGAGCTGGTGACGAACGCGATCCGGCACGCCGCGGGCCCGATCCGGGTCCGGCTGCTGCTCGACCGCACCCTGATCTGCGAGGTGGCCGACGCCAGCAGCACCGCCCCGCACCTGCGGTACGCGGCGACCACCGACGAGGGCGGCCGCGGGCTGTTCCTGGTCGCCCAGCTCGGCGAGCGGTGGGGGACCCGGTACACCGCGGAGGGCAAGATCATCTGGATCGAGCAGACGCTTCCCGCGGCCCGCCGCTGAGGCGAGCGCGGGACCGCGCCCGGCCCGGATGCGCGGCCCGTACGCGCGGCCCGGACTCGTCCGCCCGGCCGTGCGCGCGTCCCTGACCCTCCCTTGACCCGGCCGGCGGGCCGCGTGCGTTGAGGTCGGACGGCGAGGACGCGACGATAGTCTGCGGGCAGGCGCCGGTTAACGGGGAGGCGGGCCATGACGTGGCGTAGATGGGGTGTCGCGGTGGCCGCCGCGGCACTGGCGTGGGGCGCGGCCACCGGAACCGCGGCGGCGCAGCCGTCCCAGGCGGAGGCGCTGGCCGCGGCCCTGCGCACCGACCCGGTGTACCTCACCGACCAACTCCCGCGCGAGGTACCGCGATCCACGGCTCCGGCCTTCGCGGCCGCGGCCAGGCGCACCGGCGTCCCCACGTTTGTGCTGGTGCTGCCCCAGCAGTCCTGGGACGGGCTGCTCGGTACCGTCCACGACCGGCTCGGCCGCGACGGCCTCTACGTCCTCGTCGGCCCGAACGGCGTGGAGAGCGCCCGGACTTTCGGGGTCTCGGCGCCCGCCACCGACGCCTCCGACATCGCCCTGTACTCGCTGCCCTACGACGCGGGAGCCCTGCGCTCGTTCCAGGCGTTCACCGACGCCGTCGCCTCGGGCCCGCAGCGCGCGGCCACACGCGCCGACCAGCTGCGCGCGGAGTACGGCAACACCGGCAAGGACGTCGCGCCCTTCTACATCGACCGCACCGACCGCCAGAACCAGGGCTTCCTCACCGGCGTCCTGCTGACCTCCGTCCCCCTGAGCGTGCTGCTCATCGGCCTGTACGTGCGGCGCAAGCGCAGCAGGACGGGGCTGCGGCTGCCGGAGAGCGCGGCGGCCGCGGCGCTCGCGGCGACCGTGCTGCTGGGCGCGCCGCAGGTCTTCGACCAGAAGGTCGACGGCCCGCAGCAGGCGCCCACGCAGGCCGACTTGACCACCCGCCTGGACCGGGTGGCGGCCGGACTCCAGCACGCCGCGGTCTACTCCGACCCCGAGAGCCCGCAGGTGCTGGACGCCTCACAGCAGGCCGAACTCGCCCGCAGGATCGCCGCGTACACCCCCGGACCGGTGAAGATCGCGGTGGTGCCGCAGCTCAGCGACGACGAATCGGCCGGCGACCAGAGCGTGTTCGCCGCCGGACTGCACCGCAGGCTGCACCAGAAGGGCATCTACGTCATCGCCGATCCGCTCCGGGGCGACGTCCACGTCTACGACTTCGGGATCCCCGTGGACGCCGCCCGGCTGACGCTGGACCTGCCGATGTCCCTCGCCTACGACCACGACGACAACCCGGCCGTCGACCACCGCCTCGGCCAGCGGCTGGACCAGCTGATGACGTACCTCGGCACGGTGCCGCACTCCGATCCGGCCCCCGACGGGCCCGACGATCCGCCGGAGCCGGTCGCCGGCCACCGCCTTCCGCCGCTGTTCCACGGGGACTTCTGGCCCGGCCTGTTCATGGGCGCCCTCGCCGCCGGGCTGTTGCTCGGCATCACCGCCGCCGTCACCGGCGCCGCGGGCGCGTTCGCCCGCGGCCGGCGGCGGGCGGCGAAAGGGCAGGAGGCGCCCGCGCACCCCACGGCCGGCTGGCTGTCCCGCACCGCGGGCAGCGAAGTCAAGGCGCTGGCAGAGGAGGTGGCCGCCGCGCAGGACGACGCCCCGGGCCGGGAACGCGCCTGGGAGTGCCTGGACGCGGCCATGCTGCTCACCGGCGGGCCCGGCCGGCACGACGGCCCGCAGCCCGGACCCGCCGACCTCGCCGCCGCGACCGTCCTTGCCCGCGCCGGCCGGGCCGCCCTGGCCGGCCGCACCTACCGCACCCTGTGCGCGGTGAACCCGCTGCACGGCCCGGCCGTCGACGGCGCCCACGCCTGCGCCGCCTGCCGGCCCGGCCGCGGCTCGGCCGCGCTCGACGCCCGCCGGCTGACCCTGCCGGGCCCGCGCGGCTCCGGCCGGGTGCCGTACGAGAAGGCGCCGGGACCGCTGCCGGCCGCCCGCGACGGGATTTCCCGGCTCGTCGCCACCACGAAGGAGTACGCAAGTGTCCGGTGACGCAGGGCCGTTCACGACCGGCCCGGGCCGCCGCTCCGTGGCGGCGGGCGGCATCGCGCTGGTCGGCATCCTGCTGGCCGCGCTGTTCGCGGCGGCCGGCTCCGCCGTCGCCGCCCCGTCCGCCGGGCAGCGGATCGCTGACGCGCTGGCCCGCTCGCCCGTCTACGTCGACCCCGCCTACGCCGCCGCCGTGCCCCCCGCCGAGCAGTCCCGGCTGACCGCCCGCATCGGGCGGACCAAGCTGCCGATCAAGGTGGCGCTGGTGCCGCTGACCAAGGGCGACGCGTTCGACGGCGACCCGCAGGTGCTCGGCGACGTGCTGCACGAGCGCCTCGGGCAGCGGGAGTTGATCCTCATCACGATGGACCCGTCCTACGACTCCCTCCAGGGCACCGAATGGCCGGCCGACCGGCACCAGGTGTTCCACGCGGTCGCCGCGGTCGAGTTCCAGAAGGACATGAAGGACGCCGGGCTCGCCGCCCGGGTCGGCCGGGCCGTCGACCTCATCGCGCAGGGCGACGGCGACCGCGTCTACAAGGACGCGACCGCCTACCTCAACGGCTCCCCGGCGGCGCCCTCCCCGTCCGCGGGTGCCACGAGCAGTGCGCACGGCGGGAGTTCCGCGCTTCCGGTGGTCCTCGGCGTGGTGGCCGCGGTCGTGCTGTGCGCCGGCGGCGGGCTGTGGCTGGTGCGGCGGCGCCGTGGCGCGCGGCGCGGCGCCGGCTCGCCGTTCGCCTTCCCCGAGGCGGTGTTCGCCGCCGAGGAGGCCGCCGACACAGCCGCGTTGCGGCGCCGGGCCGACGCCGAGGTCATCGCGCTCGGCGAACTCCTCGAGGACGCCGACCCGGAGCGCCGTCCCGGCCTGGGGCGGGCGCTGGACGCGTACGCCGCCGCCGGCAAGGTGCTCGACGCCGCGGACGGCACCCCCGATCTCGTCGGCGTCCTTGTGCTGGTCGCGCAGGGCCGCGACGCGTACGAGGGGCGCGAGGACGCGCTGCCGCTGTGCTTCTTCGATCCGCTGCACGGCCGGGCCACGCGGCGCCTGGACTGGCGGCCGCTCGGGCGACGGGACACGCTGCACGTCGCCGCGTGCCGGGCCTGCGGGCAGGCGGTGCGCGGGCATCGGGCGCCTGAGGTCCTGACGGACGTCGACGCGGACGGGCGCCGCGTGCCCTACTTCGAACTCCCCCCGCAGCGAAGTGTCTGGGCCGCCACGGGCTATGGCGCTCTCACCTCCCAGGGGGCCCCTTCCGACGACCCCGACGCCCTCGTCCCCCGCATCCTCCGCGGCTTCCCCGGCTTCCCCGGCTCCGCCTAGGGCCACCCGCCCCGCCTCCCCGGCAGCCCCCCGGGGGTGCGTCCCCGTCCCGCGGTCCGCTGTGGCTGCTCGCGCAGTTCCCCGCGCCCCTGCGGGGCTGGTCCTGCCCCTTCGGGGTGCGTTGCCGCCGAACGGTCCGCTGTGGCTGTTCGCGCAGTTCCCCGCGCCCCTGCGGCAACCGGGCAGCCCCCGGGGGTGCTTTGCCGTCTGCGACGTGCGTTGCGGCTGGGCGCGGAGTTCCCCGCGCTCCTGGAGCATCGCCCCTCCGGGGCGGGAATCCGGGCAGCCCCCGGGCCGCCGCTGCCGGGTGCCGCGCCGTTGTGGCTTGTCGCGCTGGGGGCACCTCCCAGGCGAAGCGCTGGGGGACCCCGCGCCCCTATGGGTGGCCCCCGCCCAATTGCTTCCCGCAGACGGGGGCCGGCCTGGGAGGGGACGGTGCGGGAGTGTCCCCGCAGGAACTGTGCACACACCCGGCCCACTTCGCGGAGGGAGCCGCACGCACAGTTCCGAGGAGATACTCCCGTGGCGGCCCTGACCCCACCCACCGAAGGTGCACCGAAAGGGGCGCGGGGAACTGCGCGACCAGCCAGGACGAGACCCGCAGACGGCCACGCGCAGCGAGAGGCACCCCGGACGCCGGGGGCGCGACGAGACCCGCAGACGGCCACGCGCAGCGAGAGGCACCCCGGAAGCCGCACGGGGCACCTCAGGCGGAGCGGGGGAGTTACTTGTAGACCTTGCCCGCCTGCGGCGCCCCCGGCGCCAAAAGCTGACGCACCGTCACAAAGGTGTACCCGCGCTGCTGGAGCGCACTGATGATCCCGGGTATCGCCGCAACCGTGCCGTTGTATCCCTCATTGGTGGGGTCCACCAAGTCGTGCAGCAGAATGATCCCGTCCGGCTTCGTCTGCTTCAGTATCCGCGAAGTGATCAACGCCGGGTCCGTCGTCCGGTAGTCCGCCCCGTTCGCGCTCCACTCGACCTCGGCCATGCCGAGGTCCTTCGCGATCGCGGTCACCGCGCTGCTCGTGCGGCCCTGCGGCGGGCGCAGAAGAGTGGGCCGGACGCCGGTCACCTTCTCCACCGCGTCACGGCCCTCCGTGATCTCCTTGCGCACCTCGGCCTTGCTGATCTTGGTGAGTATCTGGTGCGACCAGGTGAGGGTCTCTATCTCGTGACCGTCCGCGGCCATCTGCCGCACCATCTCGGGGTGCACCATCACGTGGTTCTTGCCGAGCGTGAAGAACGTGGCGTGCACGTGGTACTTGCTGAGAATGCTCAGGATCTGCGGGGTCCGCACGCTCGGCCCGGCGTCGAAGGTGAGCGCCACGCACTTGGCCTTCCGGCAGTCGACCGTGCCGTCGGGGCCGGATGCGAACGACGCCCGGCCGGCGGCTGTCGCGTTCTGCCGCGCGCTGGCGGGCGCCGTCGCGTCGTAGCCGTTGCAGCCGCCCAGGCCCAGCCCGAGGGCGGCCGTGGTCAGGAGCGCCGCCAGCCCGCGGGCCGGCGTGATCGTGCTTCGCATGCGGGGATCCCCCTGTGTCGATCGCGGGCCCGCACGCGCGGACCGCCCGGAACTATACACAGGGCGTATAGGTACTCCCCGGCCGCCCTCCCCCGGGGCGCCGGACCCGTCAGGCCGGGACCACCGCGGGGCGTCGCCGCAGGCGGGGGACGTACGTCGCGGCGTACACGGCGGTGGCCGCCGCCAGGATGCTGAAGCTGGGCGGCATCCGCGGCACCGCGTAGCTGACGGCGAGCCCGGTCCACATCTCGGCGACCGCGAGCAGCGCGGACAGCGCGAGCCCCGGCAGCGGACGGCCGGTCAGCCGGTGCGCGGCCCCGGCGGGCGCGGCCAGCAGCCCGAGGATCAGCAGCGATCCCACCGCCTGCGTGGCCTCCGCCGCGCACGCGCCGACCAGCGCCAGGAAGACGAAGCCGAGCGTCCGCACCGGCACCCCGCGGGCCGCGGCCACCGCCTCGTCGAGGGAGGCGAACAGCAGCGGCCGCGCGACGGCCACCACGGCGACGCAGATGCCCGCGCCGACCAGCGCCGAGGTCAGCGCCTGGGTCGCGGACAGGCCGAAGATCGAGCCGAACAGCACGCTCACCCCTGCGCTGCCGTTCCCGGCGCTGTGGGAGGTGGTGTACAGGGTCAGGAAGAACACGCCCAGGCCGACGATCCAGGAGAAGACGCTGCCGATGGCCACGTCGTCGGCGCGTCCGCGGCGCCCCAGGGAGCCGAGCAGCAGCGCGACGGCGATGGCCGCCGCGTACAGCCCGATCCGCAGGTCGACGCCCATCGCCAGGGCGGCCAGGGCGCCGGTGAACGCCACGTGGCTGAGCGCGTCCCCGACGAACACCTGGGCGCGCAGCACCAGGAAGTAGCCGGTCAGCCCGGCCGCGGCGGCGATCGCCGTGCCGGCGAGCAGCGCGTGCTGGAAGAACGGGTGGCCGAGCGCGCCGGCCAGCACCGTCAGGTGCGGTCCCGCGGCCGGGACCGCCGCCAGCGGCTGCGTCATCGCGTGCGTCATGGCGTACGTCATGCCGCACCTCCGGCCGGCACGCGGGCCGGGGCGGGGCGCGGCAGCCGGTCCGCGGCCAGCCGGCCGAGGCGGGCCAGCACGTAGGCGGCGAAGGCATAGGTCGTCACGAAGAACCCGAGCGGATAGTCGGAGTAGTACGCGGTGGTGAGCCCGAGCCACGTCACGGCGACCGCGATCAGCACGGACAGCGCCAGGCTCGGCCCCGGCCGCGCGGTCAGCGCCTGGGCGGTGGCGGCGGGCATCACCAGCAGGGCGAAGACGAGCAGCGTGCCGGTGATCTGGCTGGTCTCCGCGGCGGCCGCGCCCAGCAGCACCAGGAACGCCGTCGACAGCAGCCGGACCGGCACGCCGCGGGCCGCGGCGACGTCCGGGTCGACGGAGGCGAACAGCAGCGGCCGGCCGATCGCGGCGAGCAGCACCAGCACGGCGGCGGCCACCGCGAGCAGCACCCACACCTGGGTGGTGGTGATGCCGAGGAAGCTGCCGAAGAGCATGGCGGTCACCCCGCCGAGCAGGCCCTTGTACAGGGCGGTGAACAGGAAGCCGCAGGCCAGCAGGAACGCCTGCACGGTGCCGGTCAGCGCCGCCTCCTGGCCGCCCGCGTCCCGGCCGGCCCGCGGCACCGCCGCGATCACCAGCGCGGCGGCCACGCAGAACACGAAGTAGCCGTAGGCCGCGGACGCGCCGACCAGCACGGCGCCGGCCGCGCCGGGGAAGCCGACGACCGCCAGCGTGTGCCCGGCGAAGCTCTGCCGCCGCAGCACCATGAACCAGCCCATCACCGCGGACGCGACCGCGGTGATCGTGCCGGCCCGGAAGGCGTTCAGCATGAACGGGAACGCCCACATCTCGCGCAGGTCGGTCACCGGATTCCAGGACCACTGCCCGTATACGGCGGCCAGCGCGGTCATGTCCGGCCGCCCGCGGGCGTGGCGGGCCGGCCGGCCGCGGGGTCCCCGTGCGGTTCGGCCGCTTCGGCCCCGGGCCCTTCGGCCACCCGGTCCCCGGACGGGCCGGACGTTCCCTCGGCGGCGCGGGGCGCGGGCGGTCCCGCGTGGCGGTCGCTGTGGTGCGCGGGCGCCTCGGGCTGGCCGACGACGACCAGCCGGCCGTCCGACGTGCGCAGCACCTCGATCGGCGTGCGGTACAGGCGGGTCAGCGTCCCGGAGGTGATCACCTCGGCGGGCGTGCCGCTGACCGCTCCGCCCTCCGCGAGGTAGACCACCCGGTCCAGCCGCGACAGGATCGGGTTCACGTCGTGCGCGACCATCATCACGGTCACGCCCTCCTCGCGGCAGATCCGGCCGATCAGCGCGGCGACCGCGGCCTGGTTGGGCAGGTCGAGGCTGTCCAGCGGCTCGTCCAGCAGCAGCAGTTCGGGCCGGCGGACCAGTGCCTGGGCGATCAGCAGCCGCTGCTGCTCGCCTCCCGACAGCTGCCCGATCGGCCGGTGCGCGTAGGCGCCGGCCCCGACCAGCTCCACCACCTCGGCGATCCGGCGGGCGGCCGCCCGCCGGCCGGCCGAGAACGGCAGCGGCACGCCCCAGCGGTCGCCGTCCCAGCCGAGCCGGACGACGTCCACGCCGCGCAGCCGCAGCGACGCGTCGAAGCTGCGGCGCTGCGGCAGGTAGCCGACGCGGTCGCCCGCCTTGCCCGGCGCGGCGCCCAGCACCCGCACCTGGCCGCCGGCGGGCGGCAGCACACCCAGCAGGACCTTGAGCAGCGTGGACTTGCCGACGCCGTTCGGGCCGAGCACGGCGACGAACTCGCCCCGGGCCAGGCCGTCGTGGCCCGCGCTGCCGGAGTGGCCGGTGCCGGTGCCGGTGCTCCCGGTGCCGCGCGCGGTGCCGACGTCGAGGTCGACGCCGGACCACAGGGTGCGGCCGCCGACGCGTACCGACGCGCCGCGCAGGGACACCACCGGGACGGTCGTCCCGGTGGCGCCGGCTGCCCGGGGCCCGGCGGGTCCGGCGGTCACTTGCCCGCGGCCTTCGCCAGGGCCTGCTGGATGCCCTGGAGCTGGCGGACCTGCCAGTCCTGGAACGACGCCCCGGCCGGGGTGAGGGTCTCGGTGACGGTGGCCACCGGGATGCCTGCGGCCTTGGCCGCCTTGACCTGCTGCTGGACGTCCGGCGTCGCGTTCTGGCTGTTGTAGACGTAGACCTTGATCTGCCTGCCCGTGATCTGCCGGTCGATCAGCGCCTTGTCGTGCGCGGTCGGGTCGCTGCCCTCGCTGATCGCGTTCAGGAAGCCTGCGGGGGTGAGCATCTTCAGGCCCAGGCCCTCGGCGAGCGGGCTGACGATGGACTCCGAGGCGCCGATGGGGGTGCCGGCGTACGTCGCCTTGATCCCGGCGACGGCGTGGTCGTACGGGGCGAGGGTCTGCGTCTCGAACGCCGTCTTGAGCCGGTCGAAGTCGGCCGCGTCCGCCGGGTCGATCTTCTTGTAGTCCGCGGAGATCCGGTCGATGACGGCGTGCACGTCGGAGGGCGAGTACCAGCGGTGCGGGTTGCCGCCGGGCTTGATGCCGACCAGGTCGCCGACCTTCAGGTCGGTCCGGCCGGAGCCGGGCGTGGCCGACAGCAGCTTGTCCGCCCAGGCGTCGTAGCCGATGCCGTTGACGATCGTGTACTGCGCGCCCGCCACCGACCGGGCGTCGGCCGCCGTGGGCTCGTAGTCGTGCGGGTCGGCGTCGGGGTTGTCGATGATGCTGGTCACGTGGACGTGGCTGCCGCCGAGCTGGCTGGCGATGCTGCCCCAGAAGTTCTCCGCGGCCACCACCTGGATCGTCCGGCCGCCCCCCTTCGCGTCGGCCTTGCCGCCGGCCGCCGGGTCGGCCGCCCCGGAGGGGGAGCCGGTGGAGCAGGCCGCGACGGTGAGTGCGGCGACCACGGCGGCCCCGCCGAGGGCCAACCGGGACGCCGTGACCGGCGCGGACCGCCTCCGGCGGAGGGGGCGACGCAGTGGTGCTGCCTTCATGACGGGGTGCTCTCCTGACCGGACTGGGCGGTGCTGACCTCCTCACCGTAGATGAAAATGACTTTCACAACCATGGTCGGCCGGAAAATGATGAAAATCATTGCCATCTTGTGACCAGCGGGCCCTCACCGGCGGTTTCGGCGGGCGGCCCCGGGACCCGGCCGGACACGCGGGTGACGTGCGGAGCACGGGACGGGGAGAGGTTGCGCTTACGTGGGGGACACGCGGCGCCGCACGGGGCGTAACGCCGCGCTGCCAGAGTCCCCTCCGCCAGCAGCGAAAGGGGACACGACAGATGACCCGGTTCAATCGCCGCGACTTCCTGCGCGCCGTCGGTGCCACAGGTGGCGCCGGCGCCATGCTCGCCACCATGGGCGCGCTCGGTCTGACGCCCACCGCGGAGGCGGCCACCCGCGGCGCCCCCTACCGGGCGCCCCGGACCGGCGACTTCACCCTGACCGGACGCGCCGCCGCCAAGGTGGTCGTGCTCGGCGGCGGCATCGCCGGACTGACCACCGCCTACGAACTCGGCAAGGCGGGCTACGACTGCACGGTCCTGGAGGCCCGCGACCGGCCCGGCGGCCGCAACTTCACGGTGCGCGGCGGCGACACCACCACCGACCTCTACGGCAACCGCCAGACCGCCCGCTTCTCCGACGGCCAGTACATGAACGCCGGGCCGGCCCGTATCGCCCAGTGGATGGTCACCCTCGACTACTGCCGCGAACTCGGCGTGCCCATCGAGGTGTTCACCAACGTCAACGCGGACGCCTACCTGTACAACGAGGCCGCGGGCATGACCGCGCCGATGCGCTACCGCGCCGCCAAGGCCGACATGTTCGGCTACGTCACCGAGTTGCTCGCCAAGGCCGCCGACCAGGGCGCCCTGGACGCGGAGTTGACCGCCGCCGACCGCGAGCGGCTGATGGAGTTCCTGAAGGACTACGGCGACCTCGGCGACACCTTCGACTACACCGGCAGCACCCGCCGGGGCTACTCCGTGTGGCCGGCCGCCGCCGGCACGCCGGGCGTGGTGGCCGGCGGCGTGCCCTCCGTGTCGGAGGTCTTCGCCACCGGCGTCGGCCGCTACTTCGCCTTCGAGTTCGAGTTCGACCAGGCGATGCTGATGTTCCAGCCGGTCGGCGGCATGGACCGGATACCGCACGCCCTGGCGCAGGCCGTCGGGCAGCAGCGGATCCGGATCGGCTGCGCGGTCACCCGGGTCACCGACACCGGCGACGGCGTCACCGTCACGTACACCCAGGCGGGCCGCACCAGGACCGTCGACGCCGACTTCTGCGTCGCCGCCATGCCGCCCAACATCCTCGCCAAGGTGCCGCACAACCTCGGGCCCGGCGTGCAGTCCGCGCTGGAGGCGATCACCCCGTCCTCGGCGGGCAAGATCGGCCTGGAGTACGGCTCGCGGTGGTGGGAGACCGACCACCGGATCTACGGCGGCATCACCGAGACCGACCTGGACGTGACCCACATCTGGCACCCGTCCTACGGCTTCCACGGGCGGCGCGGCGTCGTCATCGGCTACTACAACACCGGTTCCAGAGCCGACTCCTACGCCGCGCTCACCCCGCGGGCCCGCGAGGAGCGGGCGGTGGCGGCCGGGGTGAAGATCTACGGCGAGAAGTACCGCAGCGAGTTGGTGTCGTCGTTCTCCCACCACTGGCGGCAGTTCCCGTACCAGGAGGCCGCCTGGCACAGCACGCCCGGCGGCCCCGACGCCCCGCGGTACAAGCCGCTCACCGAGCCGTCCGGCCGCGTGTACTTCGCCGGCGACTGGCTCAGCTACATGGACGCCTGGCAGCACGGCGCGTTCACCTCCGCCAGGAGCGCGGTGACGGCCCTCCACCGCCGCGTCCTGGCCTGAGGCCGGCGGCTCAGCCCGGGTAGGGGGTGGTGTCGCGGGCCGTGCGGAGCGCGGCGGACCACCAGGCCAGCAGCTCCAGCATGGTCTTGGCGTACCCGGCGGCGTTCGCGTCGAGCGGGCGGCCGTCCTGCCAGGAGGTGAAGTAGTTCGGGAAGGCCAGGCCCTCGCGGATGGTCACCGCGTGCAGCTCGGTGAGCACGTTCTCCAGGTGCAGCACGGCGTGCCGGCCGCCGGCTGCGCCGCCGTAGCTGACGAACGCGACGGGCTTGGCCGCCCACTGGGTGAAGTGCCAGTCGATGGCGGCCTTCAGGGACGCCGGGTAGCTGTGGTTGTACTCCGGCGTGACGACGACGAACGCGTCCGCGCCCTCCAGCGCCGCGGTCAGCGCCGCCATCGCCTCGGGCCGCGGGTAGCCGTCGCCCGCGTGCTTCGGCGAGGCGGCGGGCAGCGACAACGGCACGTCGAGGTCGGCCAGATCGACCACCTCGACATCGAAGTAGCCGTGCAGCCGCGCCTGTTCGGTGACCCACGTGCCGACGACGGGGCCGAACCGGCCCTCCCTGACGCTGCCGAGGAGGATCACGAGCTTGTGGCGGGTGGTGGTGATGGTGTCCATGCCTCCACGATCGGGCGGTCCCGCGGGCGTAGCCAGACCGGCTCGAGGCTGGCCCTGCCAGGGCCAGCCTGAGCGCTGCCGGACGGGCGCGGGGCGGCCTACGCTCGGACGCATGGGCACGCCGCTGGGGGACTTCATCCGGGCCAAGCGCGACAGCATCCAGCCGGAGACGCTGGGGCTGCCGGAGCGCGGGCGCCGCCGGTCGCCGGGCCTGCGCCGGCAGGACCTGGCCGCCCGCGCGGGCATCAGCGTGGAGTACCTCACCCGCATCGAGCAGGGCCGCGACCGCCGCCCGTCGGTCGCGGTGGTGCACGCGCTCGCCGACGGGCTCAGCCTCGACGGCGTCGAGCGCGAGCACCTGCGCTACCTCGCCAAGATCAGCGGCGGCGAGTGCGTCGTCCACGCGCGGCCCGCGCCGCCGCGCCACACCGTGCGCCCGTCCGTCCTGGAGACCCTGCGCCTGCTCGAACCGGGCATCGCGCTGGTGACCAACCGGCTCGGCGACGTCCTCGCGTACACCGGCGGCTTCGAGGCGGTCGCCGGCGGGACCGGGCTGCTCGACGCCGGCTCGCCCAACCTCACCCGCTTCGTCTTCACCGACCCGCGCGCCCGGGCGTTCTTCGCCGACTGGGACGCGGTCGCGGACGAGCTGGCCTTCGACCTGTGGCTCGGGCCGTCGGTGGAGAACAGCGAGTGGTTCACCGCGGAGCTCGCGCCCGTCGCGGGCCCCGACTTCACCCGCCGCCTGCACAGCCACGTCGTACCGCAGCGCGGCGTCCTCCGGCTGCGGCACCCCTCCGGCAGCGACCTGAGGCTGCGCCGCGAGACCCTCGAACTCCCTGGCGACGCCCAGCAACTGGTCGTCTTCCTGCCCGCGGACGAGGCCAGCGTCCAGGCCGTCGAACAGCTCCGCCGCCCCGGGCACGGCCGCCTGCGCGCCATCTCCTAGGCGCGCCTCTCCACAGCGACGTCCCGCTGCCGCGTCCTAGCCGCTGCCCTACCCGCACGTTCTACCCGTGCGTCCTCCTGCCGTCGCGGCTGCGTCGTCAGCGGTGGCGCGGAGGGGGCGGAGCGGCGCCCGGGTCGCGCTGGTGGCAGGGGACGGTCCAGCGCGGACCGTCGGGGGCCGGTGCCCACTCGCCGTCCCGGGCGAACCCGCACTGCCGCAGCATGCGGTCGAGTTCGGTGGCCGGGAGGCCGCCGCCCGGGCCCGGCGTCACGGTCACCACCAGGGCGTCCACCTGGCCCCGGTCGGGATGGTGGTCCAGCCCCCGCACCACCAGGTGCCAGCGCTCGCTGCCTCCGGTCGCCTCCGCCCGGTACGCCGCGGTGGCGTGCACGGGACGGGGATCGGGGGCGGGCTCTGCTTCCGCTGCGGACATTCCGTGCGCTCTCCTCTGCTCCGGCTCTGACGAACCCATGCCCATGTTCTTGCCCGCCACGGCCCGCTGAACCCGGCAACCTGCGGGCTGTGCACGGCCGGTGCGCCGGCCGGCCCGCCGCGGGCGCGCGGGTGGGGTGCGCGGCGGGGCGGGCGCCCGCGGCCGGGACGGGGTCGCGGGACGTCCCGCGCGGAAGGCATGGCCGCATCGGGGGCGCCGGGCCGGCGGGACGCGCGACGCCCCGGAACCCGGGAACCGGAACCCGGGATGTCGGGGCCGCGTGGAAGGATGAGGCGACGCGAAAGCGGTGAAAACGGCAGAGGACGGGGGCGGTATGGCACGGGCGGGGAGCGCACTGCGCGAGCGGCGTGCCGCGCTCCGGGCCGCGGCACGGCTGGCCGCGGCGGCCCGCGCGGTGCCGGAGGACCACGCGGCTGCGGTGGCCGAGGTGGGGCAGCCGCTGCGGGCGATCCGCGAGGAGCTGGCCGCGCGGGAGCTGGCGGCGATCCCGGTCGCGCGGCTGAAGGACGTCACCGAGGGCCGGTTGCGGCTCGGCGCCGTCGAGTCCGCGGGGTACGCCACGGTCGGTGACGTGCTGAAGGCCGGGCGCCACGAGCTGCGCCACATACCGGGGGTCGGTCCGCAGACCGCGGACCAGGCGCTCGCCGCGGCCGGCCAGATCGCGGGGGCGGTGGAGGAGACGGTCGCCGTCCGCATCGAGTTCGCCGACCGCGCGCCGCGCACGACCGCGCTGGTCGTCGCGCTGCACCGGCTGGTGGAGGCCGGACCCCAGGCGCGCCGCGCGGTCGGCGTCGCGGAGGCGCTCGACCGGGAGCTGGCACCGCTGCTGGCGCAGGCCGGTCCTGCGGCCGGCCGGTTCCGCCTGTGGCTGCTGCGGCGGGCGGCGCGCGAGCAGGCGCTGTCCGCGGCCGACCGGCTGCGCGAGGTCTGCGCGCGGGCGAAGCGCGACGGCGTGCCGGAACTGCTCGCCCAGGCGTCCGTCGACCTGCTGCGTGCCCCGGCCGGCGAGATCGAGGCGTGGGTCGACTTCGAGGTGCGGTCGGCCGAGTACTACAGCCTGCTCGCCGAACTGTCCGGCCGCGGCCCCGACCGGGCCGCCGCCGAGGGCTACTTGCCGTCCGAGGTGGCCGAACGGGTCAGGGAGCAGCCCCTGGACGACTCCCACCTGCGGGTGTCGCTGCGCGGCTACCAGGCGTTCGGGGCCCGGTTCGCGCTCGCGCAGCGCCGGGTCGTCCTGGGCGACGAGATGGGGCTGGGCAAGACGGTCCAGGCCGTCGCCGCCCTCGCGCACCTCGCGGCCGGCGGCCGGACCCACTTCCTGGTGGTGTGCCCGGCGGGCGTCCTCGTCAACTGGACGCGCGAGATCCGCGGCCGCAGCGCTCTGCGGGCCGTCCCGCTGCACGGCCCCGACCGGCACGAGGCGTTCGCGGAGTGGCGCGCCCGCGGCGGCGTGGGCGTCACCACGTACGACGCGCTGCGCGGCTTCACCGCGCCGGCTCCCGCACCAGACGCGGCGGCTCCGGTCCCGGCAACTCCCGTCCTCGTGAAGGGGGATGGGCTCGGACCGGGGAAGGCGGTTCCCCCGGCGGACGGCGGCGTCGACGTGGCCATGCTCGTCGTGGACGAGGCGCACTACGTGAAGAACCCCGAGACGCGCAGGTCCCGGGCCGTCGCCGAGTGGGCCGCGGGCAGCGAGCGCGTGCTCTTCCTGACCGGCACCCCGATGGAGAACCGGGTCGGCGAATTCCGGGCGCTCGTCCGGCACTTGCAGCCGGATCTGGTGCCCGAGGTGGGCGCGGCGGACGGCGCCGCCGGGTCGCACGCCTTCCGCGCCGCCGTCGCACCGGCGTACCTGCGGCGCAACCAGGCGGACGTGCTCACCGAACTGCCCACGCTGGTGCAAACCGACGAGTGGCAGGAGCTGTCGGCCGCCGACCAGGACGCCTACCGGGAGGCGGTGGCCGGCGGGAACTTCATGGCCATGCGGCGGGCCGCGTTCGCGCGCCCCGGGACGTCGGCGAAGCTGCAGCGGCTGCGGGAACTCGTCGCCGAGGCGGCGGGCAGCGGCCTCAAGGTCGTCGTGTTCTCGTACTTCCGCGACGTGCTGGCCGCCGTGCGGCAGGCGCTCGTCGAGGACGCGGGGCCCGCGGCGGTGCACGGTCCGCTGGCGGGCGGCCAGACGCCGGCCCAACGCCAGGCAGCCGTCGACGCGTTCGGCGCCGTGCAGGGCCACGCCGTGCTGCTCGCGCAGATCGAGGCCGGTGGCGTGGGCCTCAATCTGCAGGCCGCGTCGGTGGTGATCATCTGCGAGCCGCAGCTCAAGCCGACGATCGAGCACCAGGCGGTGGCCCGCGCCCACCGGATGGGCCAGGTGCGGCCGGTCCAGGTCCACCGCCTGCTCACCACCACCGGCGTCGACCAGCGGCTGCTGCAGATCCTTGAGTCCAAGTCCCGCCTCTTCGACGCCTATGCGCGCCGCAGCGAGGTGGCCGCCGCCACTCCCGACGCCGTGGACATCTCCGAGGGTTCGCTCGCGCGGCGCATCGTCGAGGAGGAGCAGCTCCGCCTGCACGCCGAACGCGCCTAGCCAGGCGGGCCTTTCACGTCGCCCTTCGGCGTGGTCACGTGGCGGCGGGGTGGTCGTCGTCGGGGATGAGGGGGGTGTGGCGCTCGGTGAGCGGGCCGACGCCGAGGTCGTCGCGCATCAGCTTGCGCATCTCTGCGGCCGCGATGCCGCGTGCCTCCCAGCGGGCGCGATCCTCGGGGCTGCTGACCGCGGTGCCGCCGGCGTAGCCGTCGCAGATGCGGCGCAGGCAGTGGAACACGTTGTTGGAGGCCGCGACGACGCGTTGGGGCGCGATCAGCCACATCCGCTCCGATGCGATGGAGATGCCCGAGTCCCGGAAGGCTTGGCGCAGCGCGAGTGCCCGCTCGCCGTCGGTGGCATGGTCGCGTTCGGCCAGGGCCCGCAGGGTCTCACCGAGGACCTTCACGGTGGTGGTGTACTGCGTGTAGACGTCGAGACGCAGCCGCAGGGCCTCTTTGGCATCCTCGCGCTTCCACCGGTTCCGGTCGGCGATGAGCGTGGCGACGATGCCGATCGCGGCCCCGGCCAGGGTGGAGAGCAGTGGCAACCAGTCCATGCGGGCCAGCTTGGGCCATCCCGCGAGGGCGGCACCAGACACCTTGAGCACCGCTGGGCCGGATCCGGCAACGCCGGCTTCTCGCCGGGGCGGTAGCCTCGTGGCCCTCCATCGGGTCGCCACCCCTCGTCCCCCACCGCCCTGGGATCGCCCCCTACGCGATGCCGCCGCGTCCGGACCGGGGTGCCGCGGACCCGCAGGCTTCCCGGGAGGGTGGACGGGTGGGCAACGGCGGTGTCGCGCGGGCGGCTTGATCGGGTGGAATGGGTGATCACGTCATGAGGGGGCTCGCATGGGGATCAGCAAGGGTGCCGGGGCCGCCGGCGTGCGCGGCGAGGCGCAGAAGGTGCTGGACGCCGGACGTACGGTGTTCGTGTGCCGGATCGACCAGGGGGTCCTGGAGCCGGGGTGGTCGGGGTCGCTGGACGCGGTGGGCGAGGTGATCGAGGCCGTCGAGGAACTGGGCTGGCGGCTCGACCGGTCCACGTTCGCCGGCGACAACCGCGGGCACACCTCGGCCTTCCTGATCTTCCGTCGCTAGGCCGGGGCCGGGCAGGGCGGGTCCGCCGGGGCCCGGGCGTGATCCGGGGGCGCGGCGTCGAACCTAGGCGGCGGTTGACGCGCCGGACGCGCATGCCTCCATCTGCTGCTTGGCCTCATGGGCCCGGAGCATCGCCTCGTCCAGCGCGTCGCGGGTGCGGATCAGGTCGTCGATGTGGGCCGAGAGCTTCTCGCGCTCCTGGGCCATCCGCTCCAGCGCGGCCAGGGAGTTGCCGAGGCTCGGCGCGTCCACGCAGGGCAGCAGCTCCAGGATGGTGCGGCTGGAGAGCCCCGCGTTGTAGAGGCGCTGCAGGA
The DNA here is from genome assembly GCF_044333795.1 of Streptomyces sp. NPDC020917. Lineage (NCBI taxonomy): Bacteria > Bacillati > Actinomycetota > Actinomycetes > Kitasatosporales > Streptomycetaceae > Streptomyces > Streptomyces sp. NPDC020917. The sequence continues at coordinate 480,622 of NZ_JBIRRR010000002.1, forward strand.
ACAGCACCCGCTCGACGTCCCCGTCGCCGTAGTGGCGCTGCCCGCTGGGGCTGCGTTCGCTCCTGAGCAGGCCCTGCTCCTCGTAGTACCGCAGCGACCTGACGCTGACGCCGCTGCGCCGCGCGAGCTCTCCGATGCGCATCGCGCCCGCCTCGCCTTCCTCGTCCGTCCCGCCGCGTGTGAGCCGCGTCACCGATCGCGGGCTTGCCTCTCACATCGATGTCAGGTTTTAGCGTAGCTGCCGGGCCCGAGATCCGGGAACCCGAAGGCAAGGAGTGCCCTGATGACGACACTGCTCAGCGGCTACCGGCTCGGCTCGCTCGCCCTGCCGAACCGCGTCGTGATGGCCCCGATGACGCGCGTGCGCGCCACCGCCGACGGCCTGGCCACCGCGTCGATGGCGACGTACTACGCGCAGCGCGCCACGGCCGGGCTGATCGTGACCGAGGGCGTGCAGCCCAGCCTGGTCGGCCAGTCCAACCCGGGAACGCCCGGACTGCACACGGACGAGCAGGCCGCGTCCTGGCGACCGGTGACCGAGGCCGTGCACGCCAACGGTGGCCGCCTCTTCGCCCAACTGATGCACGGCGGCCGCGTCTCGCACCCGGACACCACGGGGCTGCAGCCGGTCGGGCCCTCGGCCGTGCCCGCGGTGGGCGAGGTGTTCACCCCCACCGGCCCGCAGCCCGCGCCGGAACCGCGCGCGCTGGAGACGCACGAGATCCCCGAGCACGCCGAGTCCTACGCGCGGGCCGCGCGGCGGGCGGTCGACGCGGGCTTCGACGGGGTCGAGCTGCACGGCGCCAACGGCTACCTGATCTCGCAGTTCCTCTCCTCGAACGCGAACCTGCGCACCGACGGCTACGGCGGCTCGGTGGCCGGCAGGATCCGCTTCGCCGTCGAGGCCGCCGCCGCGACCGTCGACGCGGTCGGCGCGGCCCGCACCGGCATCCGGCTCTCGCCGGGCGGCACCTTCTGGGGCGTGCGGGAGACCGAGGTGCCGGAGCTGTACGCCGCGCTGCTGGCCGAACTGGCCCGGCTGGACCTGGCCTACGTGCACATCGAGGCCACGACGGACGAGCCGACCCTGACCGCGCTGCGTCGCGCGTGGCCCGGTGCGCTCATCGTCAACCCGGTGATGCCGATGGGTCCGAAGCAGGCCGACCGCGCCGCGGCGGACCACTGGCTGGGGCTCGGCGCCGATCTGATCAGCTTCGGCCGGGCGTTCCTCGCCAACCCCGACCTCGTCGAGCGGCTGCGCACAGGAGCGCCGATCGCCCCGGTCGACGAGGCCACCTTCTACACCGGCGGCGACAACGGCTATCTGACCTACCCGGCCTACCAGTACGCGGCCTGAGCGGCCTCAGCGGCCTGACCCGCACCTGTTCCCCCACCAGTCGCAGCCCCCCGCCTGGCCTCAATCCGCCTCGTCGGCCAGCCAGTTGCCGTGGAAGCCGAAGGGGACGCGGGCCGGGAGGTGGACGGTGGCCAGGGGCGCGGCCGCGAGGTCGCCGGCATCGAGGACGACCAGGTCGCTTGCGTCCGTGCGGGCGTCGTGGACGTAGGTGAGCAGGTAGCCGCGGCCGCCGGGCGCGCCGTCGGCGGGGGCGAACGCGGCCTCGCCGGGGGTGCGGTGGGCGCCGAAGTCGTGCACCGCGGTGGAGCCGCCGGCCAGGTCGTAGCGGACCACGGCATGGCCGCTGGTGACGTGACCGCAGGGCGCGCGCAGACCGGTGAGCCGGTCGTCGACCCGGGGGAACTCCGCGGGCCGGTCGTCGAGTTGCTCCTCGCGGACGGTCCCGGTGGCGGGGTCGACGGTCCAGGTCCACAGCACGGCCTGCTGCCCGCGGTCGACGGTCTCGCCCGTCCGCCGCCACATCTCCGGGTAGCGCATGACGTGCAGCACGATGCTGCCGTCCGGTGCGTCGTAGGCGTTGAGCAGGTGGAAGACGTAGCAGGGGTCGACGGTGAACCAGCGGACCGCGCCGTGCGGGTCGTCGCGCCGCAGCACGCCCAGCCGGGCGCCGTGGCCGTCGTCCCAGCGGTAGGGCATGGTCCGTGCGGCCAGGGCGAGTTCGACGTCGAAGACGACGGGCAGGTCCATGAAGACGACGTGCTCCGCGGTCAGGGCGAAGTCGTGCATCATCGTCGGCCTCGGCACCTCGACGGGCCGGCTGACCACCAACTCCCCGTCCGCGCCTGCCCGGTGGTAGGTCAGGAACGGCTGCTCCAGCATGCCGTAGCCGAAGAAGTGGAGTTCGCCGGTCGCCGGGCAGGTCTTGGGGTGCGCGGTCATCGCGGTGTGCAGCCGGCCGCCGAAGTCGTACGGGCCGACGGTGTCCAGGTCGCGGGTGAGCGCGTACGGCAGGGCCGTCTCGACGAGCGCCAGGGTGCGGCCCGCGTGCCGGACCACATGGGTGTTGGCGGGGCCGGCGGTCAGGTCGCGGCGGCCCTGGGCGTCGTAGGGCCGGGCGCCGTCGGTGAGGCTGGTGGTGCGCACCCAGCGGTTGCGGTAGGCGACCGCCCGGCCGCCGTCCAGCCGCACGCCGTGGACCATGCCGTCGCCGAAGAACCAGTGGCCGGAGGCCGCGTCGGCCGGGTTCGGCCCGTTGCGCAGGTACCAGCCGGAGAGCTCCGCGGGGACGCGCCCGGTCACCGGCAGGTCGTACGCGGTGAGTTCCTCGGTGACCGGGGCGTAGTTGCCGGACAGGTGGCGGGGAGCCGCGGGCGTGGCGCTCATCGGGCGGCCGCCGCGGCCTGGACGCGGGCGACGTAGCGGACGGTGAAGACCATCGGGACGGCGAAGCCGGCGATCTGCAGGACGGTGGCGAGGGCGGAGTGGGCGTGGCCGGCGTGCGCCACGGCGGTGAGCACGCCCGCGGTCACGGCGAACGCCGCGGTCCACACGGAGGTGATCACGTTGTTGACGCGGAGGAACGGCTCGGCGGTCCAGTACTCGCGTGGCGTGGTGCGCTTGGCGATGCCGAGGGTGAACGGCTTCCCGACGGCCAGCGAGATCCCGGCGATCACCGCGAGCATTCCCGAGGACAGCGCCCCGGTGTAGGCGTGCACGCCCGAGTGCGGGTCGGCGAAGGCGATCACGGCCAGCACGGCGAAGAACACCGCGGAGCCGATCTCGATGATCAGGGCGTCCGGCCCCGCACCGGCCCGCAGCTGCCCGACGACCACCGCCACCGCGACGCCCAGGGCGGCCAGCGCGGCCCACTGCCAACTGCCGGACGGCAGCACGGCGAAGAGGATCCACGGGAGGAAGGTGCGCAGGTACGACATGGCAGTCTCCGACTGAGCGTTCCGATTCCGACCTGTCAAAAATAGAAGGTCCAGCATCGACGTGTCAACAGTGGAATGTGGCGCGGAGTTGATGACGGATCGGCGGGCGGCGGGTGGCTGCGGGCGGAGGGCGAGCGGGCCGGCGCAGGGCGGCCGGCGGAGGACGGCTGGGCGGGTGAAGCACGGCCGCTCCGCGAGGGTCCCGGCACGCCCCGGCCGTTACGGTGCAAGGGTGACCGGTCCCGCACGTCCCCCGCTGCTCTTCCTCGACGTCGACGGACCGCTCATCCCCTTCGGGGCCTCGGCCGATCAACTGCCGGACGGCTACCCGACGTACGAGAGCGCCGCGGTTCCCCGACTCGGTTCCGTGCACCCCCTGCTGTCCCGGATCAACCCGGCGCTCGGACCCCGGCTCATGGCGCTGCCCTGCGAGCTGGTGTGGGCCACGACCTGGGAGTTCGACGCCAACCTGTGGATCTCGCCGCTGCTGGGCCTGCCCGAACTGCCCGTGGTGTGCTGGCCGGACCTGTCCGACGAGCCGCCGCCGCGCGGGCTGCACTGGAAGACCCGCACGCTCCTCGGCTGGTCGGCCGGCCGCGCCTTCGTCTGGGTCGACGACGAGATCACCGCCGCCGACCGGGCCTGGGTCGCGGCCCGGCACCCCGTCCGCGCCCTGCTCCACCGCGTCGACCACCGCTCCGGACTCACCGACCGCGACTTCGCCGTCCTCGACTCCTGGCTGCGCGCCGCCTAGCTCCGGACAGGTCCCGGGCCCGACTTGGGGCCAGGCGCGGCGGCGAGAGCGGCGCGCAAGGGGGGGCTGACCCCCGTACGAGGACGGCGGGGCTCTCCAGTGTGCGGCGCGGGCCGAACCGGGATCGTGGCGGGCAGGCCGCTCGCCGGCCGCCGTACCGGATCAGCGGTGCGGCCCTCTGCCCCAAGGACCTCGCCATGTTGCTGCGTCTCGCGCTCCGAACCCTCCGGGCCCGCAGGAGCGGATTCCTCGGTGCCTTCCTGGCCCTGTTCTGCGCTGCCGCCCTGGTCACCGCCTGCGGCGGCCTGCTGGAGACGGGGCTGACCGGCCGGATCGCCACCGAGCGGTACGCCGCCGCGCCGGTGGTCGTGTCCGCGGACCAGAACGTGCACCAGACCACCGTCAAGCACAAGAAGGGCAAGACGAAGGTCAAGCACAAGGCCAAGCCGCTGGCCGAACGCGTCTGGCTGCCCGCGCGCGTGACCGGCGACCTCGCCCGCGTCCCGGGCGTCGCCGCCGTCGTGCCCGAACTCACCTTCCCCGCAGTCGTGATGGGCGTGCCGAGCGCGGACGTGCCGTCGTACGGCCACAGTTGGACGTCCGCACGGCTGACGCCCTTCACCCTGGTCGACGGCCGGGCGCCGCAGTCCGGCGTGGACGTCGTCGTCGACCGCGCCCTCGCCCGCCGCGCTCACCTGGCACCCGGCGACCGCGTCACCGTGCAGTCGACCTCGGCGCCCCGCACGTACCGGGTCAGCGGTGTCGCCGCGCCCGCCGGCGGCGATCTCGCCCAGCAGACCAGCCTGTTCTTCGACGACGCCGAAGCGGGGCGGCTCGCCGCCCGCCCGGGCCAGGTCGCGGCCGTCGGCGTGCTGCCCGAGCCCGGCCGGACGCTCGACCCGGCCGCCCTGCGGCAGGCGCTCGCCGGCACCACCGCCGAGGTGCACACCGGCGACGGGCGCGGCCCGGTGGAGTTCCCCGACGCCTCCCGGGCCCGGATCCAGCTCGTCAGCATGGGCGGCGCCATCGGCGGCACCGCGCTGCTCGTCGCCGTGCTGGTCGTCGTCGGCACGTTCGCGCTGTCGCTGCGGCAGCGCCGCCACGAACTCGCCCTGCTGCGTTCGGTCGCCGCCACCGCCGGCCAGCTGCGGCGGCTGATCGGGCGCGAGGCGCTGCTCGTCGGCGCCGTCGCGGGCGTCCTCGGCGCCGTGGCCGGACTCCCCCTCGCCCACTGGCTGCTGGGCCGTTTCACGGACATGGGCACGATCCCGGCCACCCTGCGGCCGTCCGTCGGCCTGCTGCCGATGGCCGCCGGCGTGCTGGCGACCACGGCCGGCGCGTGGGCCGCCGCGCGGGTCTGCGCACGCCGGATCACCCGGCTCACCCCGGCGCAGGCGATGGCCGAGTCCGTGCTGGAGCACGGGAGTTCGGCGGGCCGCACGGTCGCCGGGCTGGTGCTGCTCGCGGGCGGCGGGGCGCTGGTGGGCGTGCTGAGTGTCCTGCACACCGAGCCGGCCGCAACTCCCGTGACGTTCCTGACCGTTGTCGTGCTGGCCGCGGCCGTCTCGCTGCTCGGGCCGGTCCTGGTGCGGGCCGGGGCGGCGCTGCTGGCCGGTCCGCTGCGGGTCGGCGGCCGCTTCCCCGGTGTGCTCGCCCGGCGCAACCTGCGCGGCAACGCCGCCCGCACGGCCGCGGCCGTCACCCCGCTCGCCCTGCTCGTCGCCATGGCCTCGACCGTGCTGTTCACCCAGACGACGCTGGGGCACGCCGCCCACCGGCAGGCCGCGGACGGCACGCGGGCCGACTGGACGCTGGTCTCCGACGGGCCCGGCGTGCCCGGCGCTGCGGCCGGCGCGGTCCGGCGGGTGCCGGGCGTGACCGCCGTGACCGAGGTGGTGCGGACCACCGTGCGGGTCGGGCTCGACAAGTACCCCGCCCAGGGCGTCACCCCGGCCGGGCTGACCCGCACCTGGGACCCGGACGTCGTCTCCGGCTCGCTCGCGCACTTCGGCGCCGGCAGCGTCGCGGTCAGCGAGACCGCGGCCCGCGCCCGCGGCCTGCGGCCCGGCAGCACCCTGCCGGTGACCCTCGGCGACGGCACCCGCGTGACCCTGAGCGTGGCGGCCGTCTACGCCCGCGGGCTCGGGTTCGGCGATCTGACGATGGCCCACGACCTGGTCGCCCGGCATGTCGACGACCCGCTGTCCGCGGCCGTGCTGGTCCGTGCCGGCGCGGACGCCGGGCCCGGTGCGCTGTCCGCGGCCGTCCGCGCCTACCCCGGCGTGCGGGTCCTCGCGCCCGGGGGCGCGGCCGACGCCCTGACGACCCGGGTGGGGCGGTCGAGCGCGGGCGCCCAGTTCCTGGCGATGGGCCTGGTCCTGGTGTTCACGGCGATCGCCGCGGTCAACACGCTGGCGATGTCCACGGCCGAACGGGTCCGGGAGTTCGCCCGGCTGCGGCTCGCCGGCGCGACCCGCCGCCAGGTGCTGCGGATGCTCGCGTGCGAGGGGACCGCCGTCGTGGCGCTGGCGGCCGTGCTCGGCGCCGGCATCGCCCTCGCCGTCCTGACGGCCTTCAGCTCCGGCATGACCGGCAGCGCGGCCCCGTCCGTGAGCCTGCCCGCGTCCCTGCTCGTCATCGGCCTGGCAGCCCTGCTCGCCCTGCCCGCCGTCGCCCTCCCGGGCCGCGTCGCCCTGCGCCCCCACCCGGCGGACGCGGCCGGCGCGGGGGAGTAGCGGGACTTCCCGCCCCGGCCTCGGCCCGGCGCCCCTTGCGCGAAGGCGCGGTCAAGGGCTCACGGGGTCCGCCGGGCCCTCGCCGGGCAGGCGCTCCCCGGCTGCCCGGGCACGCGGTGAACGGTTCGACGTGGAGGGCGGGGCGGGGTTCCCGGTGGCCCTTGGGGCCGGGGGCGGCCGGGGAAAGGCAGCCCACGGGGGCGCGGCATCAGCGTTGCGCTAACGCGTGGGGGTGCGCCGTCAGGGGTGCGTCAGGGGCGGCGGGGGAGACGGGCGGGGCGGACATACCGTCACTGACGTGCCCCGGGCTTCCTTCCCGGCCCGGGGACCTCAGTGCTCGAAGGAGCCTCGCGATGAACGACTCGACTTCCACGGACGATCCGGAGCCCTCAGATCGACTCCCGGCCGGACTTCTGTATGTGCCGGTCCGGCCGGGGCCCCACGGATTCGCGGCCCGCATGTTCCGTACCCCGCTCGGCGGCCGCACGGCCGTCGGGTTCACCACGCACCGCCGGATGACCGACGTCCTCGGCCGCGACCAGGCGTGCACCAGGCTGTCGGTGCCCGCGCTGCGGGCGCTGGCCGAGCCGCTCGGCGTCACCACCCTCACCGTGGACCCGCAGCTCGCGGCCCCGCCCGTGCGCCACGACGGCACACCGGCGACGAAGCCGCAGCCCGCGCCCGCGCCCGCGCCCGAACCCGTACCGGCGCCGCCCGCGCCCAGCGCCCCCGCTTCCGAGCCGTCAGCGCGGACGAGCTGGGATCCCCAGATGGTCGGCGTGATGCGGGTGACCGCGATGGCCGCCGCCGTCGAAGCACTCACCCTCTGGATCGGCTGAGGAGGTGCCGAGGATGACCACCGTCATGCCCCAGGCCACAGAGGTGACCCCCGTGACCCCGACGCGCCCCGGCGACCCGGCGACGCCCGTCGCCTCCGCGACATCCCGGAACATCCCCGCGCACCCCGCGGGCGGCGAACCGCTCGGTACCCCCTGGCCGGCGTCCGCCCGGGAGGTGCCCGGCGCGGGCGTCGCGGTCGGCGGCGTGCCGCTCGGCGAGGTCGCCGAACGCCACGGCACGCCCGTCTACCTGCTGGACGAGGCGGAGGTGCGCGAGCGCTGCCGCACGTATCTGCGCGCCTTCCCCGACGCCGATGTCGTCTACGCCGCGAAGGCGTTCCTGTGCCGGGCGATGGCGCACTGGGTGCAGGAGGAGGGCCTCGGCCTGGACGTGTGCTCCGCGGGGGAGTTGGAGCTGGCGGTCACCACCGGCTTCCCGCCGGACCGCATCGTGCTGCACGGCAACGCCAAGAGCCCGGAGGACCTGAACGCGGCGCTGCGGCTGCGGGTCGGCCGGATCGTCGTCGACAGCCCGTCGGAGATCCCGCGGCTCGCCGCGTCCGTCGCCGCCGGTGACCGGCAGAAGGTGCTGGTGCGGGTGGTGCCCGGCATCGCCGCGGGCGGCCACGCCCACGTGCGGACCGGCACCGACGACCAGAAGTTCGGCCTGTCCCTCGCCGACGGCTCCGCGCAGCACGCCCTCACCCGGATTTTGGAGCAGCCGCGACTCGAACTGGTCGGCCTGCACTGCCACCTGGGTTCGCAGATCACCGCGGTGAAGCCGTACCTGGCCGCGGTGCGGCGGCTCGTCGGGCTGCTGGCGCGGGTCCGCGACACGCACGGCGTGCAGCTCCCGCAGCTCGACCTGGGCGGCGGCCACGGCATCTGCTACCGGCCCGGCGAACCGGAGTTGGACATCGGCGTGCTGGCCCGGAAGGTGACCGCCGAGCTGGCCGAGAGCTGCGCCGCGGCGGGCCTGGACGTGCCGCGGCTGACCCTCGAACCGGGACGGGCGATCGCCGGTCCCGCGGGCGTGGCCGTGTACCGGGTGCTGGTCGTCAAGCGCACCGGCGGGCGGACGTTCGTGGCCGTGGACGGCGGGATGAGCGACAACCCGCGGCCCGCGCTCTACGGGGTGCGGTACGTGCCGCGGCTGGCCGGCCGGGTCTCCGGTGCGCGCCCGTCGCTGATGACGGTCGTCGGCCGGCACTGCGAGGCGGGCGACGTGCTGGCCGCGGACGTGCCGCTGCCCTCCGACATCCGGCCCGGCGACCTGCTGGCGGTGCCCGCGGCCGGCGCGTACCACGTGTCCATGGCCTCGGGTTACAACATGGTCGGCCGCCCGCCCGTGGTGGCCGTCGACCGCGGCCGGGTCCGGCTGCTGGTGCGCCGCGAGTCGCTGGCCGACCTCCGCAACCGCGACGTCGGCCTCTGACCCGCCGGGATCCGCGGGCGCCCGCGCCCGCCTCTCCACCGAGCCCGCCCGCTCACCGCCCCCGTCCGCAGCGCCGGCGGGTGCGGGTCCGGGCGGTGCCTATGATGAGCGTGGGGCGTGCGGCCGGTGGACCGCCGCGGCCTGAAGGGGAGTTGGGCCCGTGAACCGCGGCGCACCTCCCGGGGGTGGGTCTGCACGAGGGAGCCGGTGTGACGCGCGCCGAGGAGTTCGAGGAGCTCAGGCCGCTGCTGTTCTCGATCGCGTACCGGATCCTGGGCAGGGTCGGCGAGGCCGAGGACGCGGTGCAGGAGGCGTGGCTGCGGTACGCGGCCGCTTCGGTGCGGCCCGACTCCGCCAGGTCCTATCTGTCGACGGTGGTGACGCGGGTCTCGCTCGACGTGCTGCGCTCCGCCCGGGTGCGGCGCGAGGCGTACGTCGGGCCGTGGTTCCCCGAGCCGCTGCTGACCGACCCCTACGAGGACCCCGAGCGGTCGGCCGAGCTGCGGGACTCGGTGTCGCTGGCCGCGCTGCTGCTCCTGGAGCGGCTGAGCCCGCTGGAGCGGGCGGTGTTCGTGCTGCGCGAGGTCTTCGCGTTCGGCTTCCCCGACATCGCCTCGGCGGTGGGCCGTTCGGAGCCGGCGTGCCGGCAGCTCGCGGTGCGGGCCCGCCGCCACATGGAGGCGGGCCGGACCCGTTTCGAGGCCGACCGCGGGGAGCGCGAGGAGCTGGCCCGGCGCTTCTTCGCCGCGTTCCGCACCGGCGATCTCGAAGGGCTGACCGCACTCCTGTCCGCCGACGTGGCGTTGATCGGCGACAGCGGCGGCAAGGCACCGCGGGTGGCGAGCGAGTTCCTGGGCCCGGAGACCGTGGCGCGGGTGATCGCCGGCCTGGCCGACCTGTTCGGCAGGCTCGAAGGCTCCCTGGAGGTGCACGAGTTGAACGGCCAGCCCGGGGCGATCTTCCGCGACGGCGACGGCCGGGTGGTCACCACCTGGACCCTGGACGTCGTCGACGGCCGTGTGCGGACCATCCGTTCGCTGAGCAACCCCGACAAGCTCGCCCATCTCGGCCCGGTGGCCGACACCCGCGCCCTCGACCGCGAGGCCGGGATCGCCGACGGCCTGGCCGCGCGCCTCGACGGCGCCGGTCCCGGCTCCCGGGCAGGCGCCTGACAACCGGCGCCGGGCCCGGCCCCCGCATCCGGACGATCGCGGGGGGCCGGGCCCGGTGGCGTGCCGGAGGTGGGGCCGCCGGCCGGTCGCGCGGGTCAGTCGAGCGAGGCGAACGCGCCGCGGTCGTAGCTCCCGCCCAGCATGTTGACGGTCACGCTCATCCGGTTGCTCGCGTTGATCAACGCGAGCAGGCAGACGAGCGCGCCCAGCTGGTCGTCGTCGAAGTGGGCCCGGGCGGCGTCCCAGGTCGCGTCGGACACGCCCTTGCCGGCGCTGAGTTCGGTGACCTCCTCGGCCAGGGCGAGCGCGGCGCGCTCGGCCCCGGTGAACACCGTGGTGTGGCGCCAGGCGGCGACCAGGTTGATCCGCAGCGGGGTCTCGCCGGCCTCGGCCGCCTCCTTGGTGTGGATGTCGACGCACCAGCCGCAGCCGTTGATCTGGCTGGCCCGCAACGACACCAGTTCCTGGAGGGACTTCGGCAGCGTCGTCGACTCCTGCAGCGCGACCGAGGTGCTGTAGAACCGCTTGCCGACCTTCGCGGCGGTCGGGGTGTCCATCAGGTTGAGCCGGGGTTCCATGGGTTCGTCCTCACTTGTGGCGTTCGTATGCTCCTGCGTGGAACGAACACAAGATGCCGCCCGCCCAGGGGCTGTGACGGCTGCCGGATGTGACGTGCGCCACCGGACGGACCTGTCACAGGACGCGCGCGGCCGTCGTCCTAGGGGGGAGTGCAAGGACCGCTGCGCGGCGGCGGAACGACCGAAGGGCGGGAGCGGGGATGACGGGCGAACACAGCGCTGACCAGGCCGGGCGACCCGACGGCGGCCTGCCGGACGCCGCAACCGAGGCGTTCGTGACCCACCGCAACCTGCTGTTCACCGTCGCCTACGAGATGCTCGGCTCGGCCGCCGACGCGGAGGACGTGCTCCAGGAGACCTGGCTGCGCTGGGCGGGCGTCGACCTGGACGGCGTCCGCGACCGGCGGGCCTACCTGGTGCGGATCACCACCCGCCAGTCGCTGACCCGGCTGCGCACCCTCGCCCGCCGCAAGGAGACCTACGTCGGCCCCTGGCTGCCCGAGCCGCTGCTCACCGCGCCCGACGTCGCCGAGGACGTCGAACTCGCCGACAGCGTCTCGATGGCGATGCTCCTGGTGCTGGAGACGCTCGGGCCGACCGAGCGGGCGGTGTTCGTGCTGCGCGAGGTCTTCGGCCTGGAGTACGCCGAGATCGCCGAGGCCGTCGGCAAGACCCAGCCCGCGGTGCGGCAGATCGCGCACCGCGCGCGGGCGCACGTCGCCGCGCGGCGCCCGCACGGCGACGTCTCCGCGGCCGACGCCCGCGGTGCGCTGGAGGCGTTCCGGCACGCGGTCGAGACCGGCGACCTCCAGGGCCTGTTCGACCGGCTCGCGCCCGACGTGGTGTTCCTCGGCGACGCGGGCGGCGTCAAGCAGGCCGCCCTGCAACCCGTCGTCGGGTACGACAAGGTGACGCGGCTGCTCGCGGTGGGCCTGCCGAGGATCGGCCGCCTCGGCACGGTCGAGCCCGCGCAGATGAACGGGCATGCCGCGCTGATCGTCCGGCTCGGCGGCGACCTCGACGGGGTCGTGGCGGTCCGCACCGACCACGGTCTGATCACCGGCCTGTACATCGTCCGCAACCCGGCGAAGCTGTCGCGGGTCGAGCAGGAGACCGCGGTGACCCGCTGACGTCCCGCCCGACCCGCTCCCCCGTTGCGCTCCCCCGTCCCGCCGGGTCCCGTTCCACCGGCCGGCGTGCGGCGGTCAGCGGACGAACGCGTATGCCTGGTAGTGCAGTTGCGCGCCGAGGGGCCGGCTCTCCAGCAGGCGCAGCCGCTTCGTGCCGGCCGGGCCCTCCTCGTCGAACAGCCGCCCGCCGCCGCCGGCGACGACCGGGAACACGGTCAGCCGCAGCTCGTCGGCCAGGTCGTGCTCGATCAGGGCACGGGCCAGCCGGCGGCTCCCGTACACCACGATCTCGCCGTCGACCCGCCGCTTCAGCTCGGCGGCCTCCTTCACCGGATCGCCGCCGAGCACCGTCGCGTTGTTCCAGCGCGGCTCGTCGAGCGTCGCGGACACCACGTACTTCGGCAGCGCGCCCATCCGCTCGGCCCACTCCCCCAGCCGCGCGTTCCACCGGCTCGCGAACCACGCGTCGCTGTGCCGTCCCACCATCAACGCCGCGGCCTGCCGCACCTCGCGGGTCTCGTGCTCCGCCCATGCCGGCCGGTCGTCCCCGACCGTCGCGGTGAACCACCCGCCCCCGGCGGCGCCCTCCTGCCCGTCCGGGTCGGTCACGACCCCGTCGAGCGTGATGTTCGTACTGATCACGATGGTGCCCATGTCGGTCTCCCTGATGTGCCCGGCGGGCCGGGTCCCCCCGGCCCGCCTCGATGCGTGCCGTTTCCGGCGCTCACAGGGGCAGACACCGGCCGCACCGCGAACTGGGCGGCGCCACCGATCCCGGCCTCCTACGCCAGCGGTTCGTGGTTGGCCCAGACGACCTTGTAGGGGTGCCGGGCCTGCCAGCGCCCGATGACGTCCTCGATGCCGGGGACGGCGAAGACCGCGTCCAGGGCCTCGCGGTCGGCGGCGGCGACCTGGACGACGGCGGTGGGCACGAAGAGGGGAGCGAGGTCGTCGCCGGGCACGCGGATGTGGCGGCGGGCGGCGAACGCCGTGACGTGACCGGAGCCCGTCAGCAGCGCTTCGATGTCCTTCAGGTATTGATCGAGGTCGGCGTCGGGGATCGGGTTCTCGAACGCGACGATCATCGTGTGGCAGATCATGCGACCATCGAACCCCCACCCTGGCGGCGGCGTCCAAGACCGAATGGATCACCAGCGATAACCTGTGGGCATGGCTGATCTGGAGACGCGCGAGCTGGAGTACTTCGTCGCGGTGGCCGAGGAGCTGCACTTCGGCCGCGCCGCCGTCCGCCTGTCGATCGCGCAGCCCGCGCTGTCCAAGGCGATCCGGCGCGTCGAGTCGCGGCTGGGCGTGCGGTTGCTGCACCGCACCAGCCGCCATGTCGCGCTCACCCCGGCGGGGGAGGCGCTGCTGCACCACGGCCGGCACGCGCTGAACGCGGTCGCCGCCGCGGCCGAGGGGGCACGGCGCGCCGCGGACGCCCAGGCCCGGCTGCGGCTGGTGATCAAGCCGGGCGGCGACGCCGAGCTGCTGTCGCGGATCCTGGCGGCGTACGCGGAACGGCCCGGTGCCCGCCCGGTGGAGGTCCTGTTCGGCGGCGCCACCGACCGCGCCGACCACCTGCGCGACGGGCGGGCGGACGCGGCCCTGCTGTACGTGCCCTTCGACGACCTGACCGGGCTGGACGCGCACACGCTGCTCGTCGAGGAGCGCGTCGCGATCCTGCCCCGCGGCCACCGCCTCGCCGGACGCGCCGGGGTGCGGCTCGCCGACCTGGAGCACGAGACGCTGCCGCGGTGGAAAGGCGTGCGCTGGACGGGAGTTCCGGACGACGGCAGCGGGCCGGAGATCGACGACGGGCCGCAGATGATCCAGCTGATCACGCTGGGCCGCACGATCGCGGTCCTGCCGCGTTCGCTCGCAGGGCCGCTCCCCGCGGACCTGGTGACGGTCCCGGTGACGGACGCGCCGCCCAGCAGCATCGTCGTCGCCCGGTCGGAACGGGACCACCGGCCCCTGGTCGCCGCGTTCCTCGCCGCCGCGGTGGAGGCGGCGGGGTCGGTTCGCTCGGCGGTCGCGCCGGAGGCGGGGCCGGTGCCCGCGGGCGAGGCAAAACCGGATGCGACGGGCCGGGGCGGGCCGCGACCATGAACAGCGGCCCACCCGCGACGCGTCGGGACCTCCCGGGCCGCCCTCCCCTTTCCCGCCACAGGAGTTGATCCGTCCGTGCAGGCCGCCGTCGCTGTGAGCCCGGCCCAGGTGCCCGAGCTGCTGCTCGGCCTGGCCACCGTGCGCCCCGTCTTCCTCTGGGGTGCGCCCGGCATCGGAAAGTCCTCCCTGGTCAGGGAGTTCGCCGACTCCCTCGGGCTGGAGTGCGTGAGCCTGCTGGGCACCCAGCTGGCCCCCGAGGACCTCATCGGCGTGCCGCAGATCCGCGACGGCCGCTCGGTGTTCTGCCCGCCCGAGGCGATCGCCCGCGACGAGCCGTACTGCCTGTTCCTGGACGAGCTGAACGCGGCGACCCCGGACGTCCAGAAGGCGTTCTACTCGCTGATCCTGGACCGCCGCATCGGCAGCTACGAACTGCCCGCGGGCAGCATCGTCATCGGCGCGGGCAACCGCGCCACCGACAACGCCCTCGCCCGCCCGCTGGCGTCCGCACTGGTCAACCGCCTGACCCACGTCCATCTTGAGGCGTCGCCGAAGGACTGGCTGCACTGGGCGGCCCGTTCGGGCATCCACCCGTGGATCACCGACTACCTCACCGACCGGCCGCACCACCTGTGGTCGAAGCCGCCGAAGACCGAGGAGCCGTTCTCCACGCCGCGCTCGTGGCACATGCTCTCCGACGCGATCGCCTCGTTCGGCCCGGCGCTCGACGAGGAGACGCTCAAGGTGCTGGCGCACGGCACCCTCACCCCCGCCCACGCCTCGGCGTTCTGCGGGTACGTGAAGATCGTGCGCAGCGCGGTCGGGGTCGAGGCGATCCTCAAGGGCGACGCCCGCTGGCCGCACCGGATCCAGGACCGCGACCTGCTCTACTACCTGGCCGAGTCGTTCCGCGGCCGGCTGATGCGGGACCTGCCGGCGAGCAAGGAGCACGCCTCGCCGTCCCTGCGGCAGACCGCCTACCGGGCGCAGGCCCTGCTGGTGCAGCTCGCCGAGATCTCCGTCGAGGTCGCGCAGACGGTGATCGCCGACGACGAGGACGGCAACCCGGTGCTGCCCGCGTGGTTCCTGGTGGAGGCGGCCCGCGACATGCCCCGGCTGGTGGAGGCCCGCCGATGAGCCGGCCGGCCCGCGGCGGGAACCGGCGCGGGCGTCCCCCGGCGCCCGACCCGCGCCTCGAACTCCACTACCGCCACGGCCTGGAGATCGCGCTGCGCCATCCCGCCCTGAGCGCGCTGGACGCGCACTTCTGCCGTGCGTCCTGCCGCGTCGCGCCGGCGCAGGGCTGGGCGCTGGTGGACTCCGACGGGTGCGTCCACGCCAACCCGCGGCAGCTGGCCGAGCCCCGCGAGTGGGCCTGGGTGCTGGCGCACTGCCTGCTGCACCTGGGCTTCGGGCACGTCCCGGCCGCGCGCGGCGAGCGCACCCCGCCCGACCCCGCCGCGCTGGCGGCCCGCTGCGTGGTGGTGAGCCGCTTCCAGCAGACGCTCGCGGTGGGGACGGCGCCGTTCGAGCTGCCCGGGTCCTTCCCGGGCGGCGACGAGGAGCAGCTGGCCGAGCGGTTCCGCCGGGACGGTGTGCCCGCGCGGTACGCGCGGTGCGGGGCCGGCGGGCCCGAGCCCGACCAGGTGCTGGAGCCCTGGCCGTACCTGCGGGACCCGGCGGACTGGCAGGACGTGTTCGCGCGGGCGCTGACCCGCGCGGTGTCGGCCTCGATGAACGCCGCGGGCGCGGCGGGCGACACCCCGAAGGGCCCGTGGCAGCGGGCGCTCGACTGGTTCGTGTCGTCCTACCCGCTGCTCGGCGGCATCGCCGCGGGGATGACCGTGGTCGCGGACGCCGACCTCGCCCGCGCCCACCGGATCTCGGTGGCCGCGGTGGACGCGGCCGCCGCCGAGATCTACGTCAACCCGCTGCGCGTGCTGAGCGAGGAGGAGTGGCGGTTCGTGCTGGCGCACGAGATGCTGCACGCCGCGCTGCGGCACGCCGACCGCTGCGGCGCCCGCGACCCGTACCTGTTCAACGTCGCCTGCGACTACGTGATCAACGCCTGGCTGCTGGAGATGGGCGTCGGCGCGATGCCGTCCGGGCTGCTCCACGACCCGGCGCTCGCCGGCCTGTCCGCGGAGGAGGTGTACGACCGGATCACCACCGACGCCCGGCGCCTGCGCCGCCTCGCCACGCTGCGCGGCAAGGGCCTCGGCGACGTGCTGGGCGAGCCGCTGCCGCACGCCACCGCGCCGTCCGCGTACGTCGACCTGGACGCGTTCTACCGCCGCGGCCTGCTCCAGGGCTTCGACCTGCACGACCGGACCCGCGGCACGCTCCCGGCCGGCCTGGTGGAGGAGATCAGGGCGCTGGCCCATCCCCCGCTGCCCTGGGACGTGAAGCTGGCACGCTGGTTCGACGAGCACGTGCCGCGCCCGGAGCCGCTGCGCAGCTTCGCCCGGCCCTCGCGCCGCCAGGCGTCCACCCCCGGCATCCCGCGCGCCGGCCGGTACTTCCCGCCCGAGGAGCTGGAGCGCTGCACCTTCGGCGTCGTCCTGGACACCTCCGGCTCGATGCCGCCCCGGCTGCTCGGCAAGGCGCTCGGCGCGATCGCCTCGTACGCCGGGTCCCGGGACGTGCCCGCGGCCCGGGTGGTCTTCTGCGACGCGGCACCGTTCGACGCCGGGTACCTGCCGGTCACCGAGATCGCCGGCCGGGTGCGGGTACGGGGCCGGGGCGGCACCGAACTGCAGCCCGGCGTCGACCTGCTGCTCGCCGCCGACGACTTCCCGCCGGCCGCGCCCGTGCTGCTGATCACCGACGGCGCGTGCGACGTGCTCAGGGTCCGGCGCGAGCACGCCTTCCTGCTGCCGCGCGGCGCCCGGCTGCCGTTCGCGCCGCGGGGGCCGGTCTTCGCCATGCATTAGGGGCGGTGCGGCTGCCGGTCGGTCCGCTCCTTGGTCCTGTCGGGCCGGTCGGTCCGGCGTCACGGTACCCGCGGGCCTCGGACGTAGTCGCCGTCGGCGTCGTAGGGCCAGGCGTTGGCCTTGCAGCCGTGCAGGCCGTCGATCTGCTGCATCATCACCGGGGCGAGCTTGCCGGGTCCCGGGCAGCCCTCGTGGCCGTGGCCGATCCGGTGGCCGACCTCGTGGTTGACGATGAGCGCGCGGTAGCCGTGGATCGGTCCGGGGAACTGCGGCGAACCCAGCAGCCAGCGCTTGAGGTTGACCACCACGGTGGGCCCGACGTCGCAGTTGACCTCGCCGTGCGTGTGCAGCCCGGCCGCCCCGCAGATCGCGTCCACCGTGTCCGGGGTGGCGATCTTGATCACGAAGTCCGCGGGGCCCGAGGAGACGAGCTGGAAGGCGTCGTGGCCGTCGGCGGTCCAGCCGCGCGGGTCGCCGAGGATGCCCTGGATCTCCCGCGCCGCGTCGGCCGCCGAGATGCCCGCGCCGCCCTCGACCTGCACCTCGTAGCGGCGTACGGTGCCGTGCCCGACCGCCCTGCCGGAGGCGTGGGCCGTGCTGAACACGCCGCTGCCGTGCTCGGGGACGGCCCGCGTGGTCGTCCGCGCCGTCCCCGAGGAGGTGCCCGCCGCCTCCGGGGTCCCGCCGGTGCCGTCGCTCGCGGCGGCCGGGGGACCGTGGTCCTTCGGCCCGCCCGCGAGGGTGCGCGCTCCGGCCCGCACCGCGTAGAGCGTGCACCCGAGCAGCACCAGGAAGATCAGGCCCATCAGCAGGTACCAGCCGGTGCCGGTGCCTCTGCGGCCGCGCCGGCCCGCGCGCCCGTTCCCACGCGGCTGCGCCCTCCGGTTGCCCGCTCCGCCCATGTCCCCGTCCTCGCCGTCCTCGTCCGTTCCCGTCGTCCCCGTGGGCCGTGCGCCTTTCCCGGCGCCGCCGCCCCGTCCCCGTCGAGTCCCTTCCGTTCCGTCGAGCGCTGCGCACGCACGGGCGCCGAGGGGGACAACCGGGCCCCGTGCGTGCTCACTTCAGGCTCGCGTCGGCACATGATGAGGCATGGTCCGTCCGGTCACGGATCAGTAACGGACTGGAGTAGGGTGCCTGATGGGGGCCGGTCCGGGTTGCACGGTTCATGTGACCGTTCTGCAACAAACTCGGCCGGGAGCGGCTCGCGGGACCCGCCCGCCGCGGGCCCTGCGCATACTGATGCCGTGTCCCGCGTGCTGCTCATCGAAGACGACCCCGCCGTCCGGCGGGGCGTGGAATGGGCGCTGCGGCACCGCGGGCACGACGTCGCGGCGGCGCCCACCGGCGAGGAGGGCCTGGTGCTGCTCCGCACGCACCGGCCGGACGTCGTGGTGCTCGACCTGATGCTGCCCGGCATGCCCGGGCTCGACGTGTGCCGCCGCATCCGCAGGACCGACCAGGTCCCGCTGATCATCGTGACCGCGCGCGGCGACGACGTGGACGTGGTCGTCGGCCTGGAGGCGGGCGCGGACGACTACGTGGTCAAGCCGGTGCGCGCCAGCGTGCTGGAGGCGCGGATGCGGGCGGTGCTGCGCCGCGCGGTCCCGGACACCGCGGGCCGCACCCGCCCGCCGCCCCGGACCTACGGCGACCTGGCGATCGACCGCGCGGCCCTCGTCGTCACCTACCGCGGCGAGCCGGTGCCGCTCGCCCCCTCCGAACTCCGCCTGCTGCTGGCCCTGTCGGCCTCCCCCGGCCAGGTGCTCAGCCGCCAGCAACTGCTGGAGCAGGTCTGGGAGCACAGCTACCACGGGGACGTCCGGCTGGTGGACGCCTGCGTCAAACGGCTGCGCGGCAAGCTCGGCGGCGAGTCCCGCCACATAGAGACGGTGCGCGGCTTCGGCTACCGCTTCCGCGCGGCCGCGTGACGGCGGGGCGCCGCGGATGGCCAGGACGCCCGGAGTGGTACGCAGCCTGCGGTTCCGCCTGGTCGCCGGCTTCGCGCTGATCGCCGCGGTGAGCGCGCTCGGCACCGGTGCGCTGACGTTCCGCGAGGCGCGCACCGGGGTGCTCCAGCAGAGCCAGGACACGGTCGTGAACCAGTTCCGGGACAGCGTGGACGCGGCGATCCCCGGCGTCCCGGCGCAGCCCGGCCAGGCCGAACTCGCCACGCTCGTCTCCGGCCTGGCCTCCACCCACCGCTCCCAGCACTGGCGGGTGCTGGCCACCTTCGACGGGCTGCAGGCGGGTTCGGAACCCGGCGACTACTTCCCCGAGTTGACCCCCGCGCTGCGCACCTCGGTGCGGACCCGCTCGGTGGCCGTCTTCCAGCGCGTCCGCACCGACGGCCGCTCCGCGCTCGTCGTCGGCCTGCCCGTCGTCCGCGTCGACGACGGCAGTCCGCGCACCGGCTCGGGCCTGGCCCTCTACCTCGTGGTCCCGCAGACCACGGAACAGCGGTACGTGAGCGCCCTGGTCGGCGCGATCGAACGCGCCGCGCTCCCGGCCCTGTTGCTCGCCGTCCTGCTCGCGCTGTTCGTCGCCCGCGGCGTGCTGCGCCCGGTGCGGGCCCTGCGCGACGCGACCCGGCGGATGGCCGACGGGCACCTCGACACCCGCCTCAACGTCCACGGCTCCGACGAACTCGCCGACCTGTCCTCGGCGTTCAACGAGACGGCCGCGGCGCTGGAGCGGTCGGTGTCGGAGCTGCGCCGGATGGAGCAGCAGGCCCGGCGGTTCGCGGCCGACGTCTCCCACGAACTCCGCACGCCGCTGGCCGCGATGTCCGCGGTGACCGACGTGCTGGACGAGGAGGCCGCGCACCTGGAGCACGGTACGGCGGAGGCCGTCCAGCTCATCGGCGAGGAGACCGAACGGCTGGTGCGGCTCGTCAACGACCTCATGGAGATCTCCCGGTTCGACGCGGGCGCCGCCGAACTCCACCTGGACGAGATCGACCTGGCCGAGTCGGTGCGGCGCACCCTGGCCGCCCGCGGCTGGCAGGACCAGGTCGCGGCGCACCTGCCGGAGCCCGGCGCGCTGCGGATGCCGGTCGATCCCCGGCGGTTCGACGTGGTGGTGGCCAACCTCGCCGGCAACGCGCTGCGGCACGGCGCCCAGCCGGTGAGCGTCACGCTCACCCGGCACCGCGACGCTGCGGGGGACGGCGGGGCGTACGGGGCGGAGGGCGCGCGGGCGTGGGCCCGGCTGGTCGTCGCCGACGGCGGCCCCGGGATACCGGCAGAGGCACTGCCGCACGTCTTCGAGCGCTTCTACAAGGCGAGTTCGGCCCGCACCCGCAGCGAGAGCAGCGGCCTGGGGCTGGCCATCACCGCGGAGAACGTCCGCCTGCACGGTGGCCGCATCCACGTCGCGAACGGCCCGGAGGGCGGCGCCGTCTTCACCGTCGACCTGCCGGCTCCGCGGGGAGGGGGGAAAGCATGAGGGGGGCTTGCGCGGCGCGGGGAGCCGGCCCAGGGTCGCGCGGGGGGACCCGGCGTGCGGGCCTTGCCGGTCCCCTGGCCGCCGCGGGTGCCGTCGCGGGCGCCGTCGTGCTGCTCGCCGGGTGCGGGGTGCCGACGTCCGGCGTCATCGACGTCGGGGTGCCGGCGAGCGGGCTGCCCACCGTCCCCGCGGCGGGCTCCCGGGCCGTCCTGTACTTCCTGGAAGGGAGCCGGCTGCGGCCGGTCCGGCAGGAGGTGAAGGACGAGCAGGACCCGGTGACGACCGCGGTCGAGCTGCTGCTCGCAGGGCCCGCGGCGGCCGGCCGCCCCGACCTCACCACCCATCTGCTCCGGCCCGCGGCCCCGGGCGGCTCCGTCGGGGTCTGGACGCAGGGCCACACCGTCACGGTCCGCCTGCCCCGCGGGATGCCCGCGCCCGACGCTCTCGGCCTGCGGCAGCTCGCCTGCACCGCGGCGAGCGCTTTCGGGGCGGCGAGCCCCGGGGCCCTTCCGGCGCAGCCCGGGGTCGCTGAGCCGTCGGGCATCCCGACGGTTCCGTCCACGGTTGCCGTCCAGGTCGAGGTTGTCGGGCCCGACTGGCACCGGATCCAGAGGGTCCAGGACTGTCCGTCCTGAGGGTGCGGGTGAATCTCGCTGCGCGTTGCCGCAACCGGGGTGCCCCCGCTGTGCTCTCCCGTCGAACGGTTCGCCGTGGTTGGGCGCGCAGTTCCCCGCGCCCCTTGCGGCAACCCTGTGGTGCCCGTGGTCGCCGTTGCCGTGTGCTGCGGTGCTGTGGCTGGGCGCGCAGTTCCCCGCGCCCCTGCGGTGCATGTTCGGTGTGGGGGCGGGGCCGCCGCGGGAGTGTCTCCTCGGAACTGTGCGTGCGGGTTCTTTCGTGGGGTGGGGCGGGGGGATGCACAGTTCCTGCGGGGACACTCCCGCACCGTCCCTCCGGCCGGTCCCCGGGTGCGGGAGGTGAGGGGGACGCGGTCGCCTCGGAGGCGGCTAGGCGGAGGGGAGGAGGGTGGGGAGGAGGTGGGTGGGGTCGGTGATGCGGAGGCCCTGGGTGGCGGCTTCGGTGGCGGGCAGCAGGCCGGACAGCAGGCCGCCCACGAGCATGGACGGGCCGGTGAGGGTGAGGTCGGGGTGGGGTGCGGGGCCGCGGCGGATGTCGAAGGTGCCGTGGCGCAGGCGGAGGGTCAGCGTCTCGCCCTCTGAGGTGATCTCCACGACGATCTCGGCGTCGGGTGCGAGGTGGTCGGGGCGCAGCAGCGCTCCGGCGAGTGCCGACCAGTGAGGCTGCACCGCGTCGTCGGCTTCGGGGCCGGGCGGCATGCGGTCCAGGCCCCACTCGGTCAAGGCCGCGACGACGCCGCGCAGTTCACGGCCGCGCTCGGTCAGCCGGAACAGTGCCGTGCCCACGGGCGGCGGCGCGTCGTAGCGCTCGATCAGCCCGTCGGCCTCCATCGCCTTCAGCCGGTCGGCGAGCAGGTTCGTCGCGATGCCGGGCAGCCCGCGTCTGAGGTCGGTGTACCGGCTGGGCCCCAGCGCCAGCAGCTCGCGCACGATGAGCAGCACCCACCGGTCGCCGACGACGTCCAGCGCACGGGCGACGGCGCAGTACTGGCGGTAGCTCTTCACCCCGCCACGCTACCGCGCCCGCTTGCTCATCTCCATGGGATGGTTGACTTTCTTTGTTAGTCGCTTTATTTTTTCAAGTAGATGCTCCTTGCTCCTCATCCAGGAGGACGTGTCGATGACCTACGAGGAATCCGGCATCGTCGACGCCATCGAGAAGTTGGCGGGCGGCGCGGTGGGCGCGCTCACCCAGGACCAGTTGGACGGTGTCGACCAGTTCCATGCCGGTGGCGCGGAGGCCGTCGATCGGCTGCTTCCCGGGCTGCGGCTCGGGCGGGGGATGACCGTGCTCGACGTCGGCTCGGGGCTCGGCGGCCCCGCCCGCCAGATCGCCCGGACCACGGGCTGCGACGTGGTGGGCGTCGACATCACCGCCGCGTACGTCGACGCCGCCCGCGCCCTGACTAAGAGCGCGGGCCTGGCCGCCCAAGTCCGCTTCCTCCACGCCCCGTTGGCCGGTCTCGCGCCGGATGCCGCCTTCGATGCGGCCGTCACCCTGCACGTGCAGATGAACGTCGAGGACAAGCGGCGCTTCTTCGCGGACATCGCCGAACGCCTGTGTCCCGGGGCCCGGTTGGCGGTGCTCGAGGTCTGCCGCGGCGAGGGCGCCGAGGAGCCGCCGCTGCCGCTGCCGTGGTCGCTCGACGGCACCGACAGCTTCCTGTCCACCGCGGACGACCTGTGCCGCACCATCCGGTCCGCCGGCTTCGGCGTCGTGGAGTGGGCGGACGAATCCGCGTGGGCGACGCGGTGGTTCGCCGACCTCGGCCGCCGCCTGTCCTCCGCGGGCCCGGCCCCCCTCGCGCTCCCCGCCCTCCTCGCCGACGGCCCGACGCGCATGCTCAACTACGCGATCGCCGTCACCGCCGGCACCCTCACCGTCCACCGCGGCACCTTCACCGCGGCCGGGGTCATGGGAGGAACGTGACCTCGGGGAAGGCCGGGCTCGGGCCGTCGAGCAGCTGCCCGCCGCGGTGCCGCAGCTGCAGGTCGAAGAAGGCGCGCGGGTAGGCCTGTTGGATGCTTACCGACCGGGCGGGATCGAGGGTGCCGACCCAGCTCTGGATCTCCTGGTCGGTCATGCCGAGGATCGCGCCCGCCTGCGGAATCAGTGTCGCGTTGTCGCCGTAGGAGTTGTGGACCGCCCCCTCCGCCTGGATGTCCAGCCGCCAGCCGCGGAGGTGCGTCCAGAACTCGGCGATGTCCGGCATGGCGGCCCGGGTGAAGTCGGCGGTCATCATCATGAAGGGCCGGTCGAGGTCGGTGGTGATGGTCGGCTGCATCGGGCCGTCGATGCCGAGCCCGGCACTGACGCGCCGGTCGGCGAGCATGGTGAGCGCGGTGGCGGTGCCGCCCTTCGACCAGCCGAACGCGCCGACGTGCCGCGGGTCGAGGGCGCCGAGCAGGCCCGGGGGCAGGGCCCTGCCGTCGACGTCGGGGTTGTGCCCGGCGGCGAGTTCCGCCACGCAGTCGAGCAGGAACCGGAGGTCCGCGGCGAAGTCCTTCGGGTACATCGGCACGTCGGCCGCCGGGGTGACGACCCGGCCGTCCGGGAACTCGGTGAACGTGTCGTAGGTGTGGTCGACGGTGACGACGGCGAAGCCGTGGCTGGCGAGTTCCTGGACGATGACGGTGTGGTCGCCGCGGTGGCTGGCCGAGCCGTGCGAGTACACCACGACCGGCAGGCGGTGGCCCGTGCGGTGCACGGGCGCGCCCGTCAGCCCGGCGGTGAGCGGGCCGAGGGCGGGGTCGAGGGGGAAGCCGACGTCCGCCAGGAAGGCCCGCAGTGCGCCCTCGGCCATCCAGGGCGCGCGCGGGAGTCCCGCGGCGGTGCGCGCGGGGTACCAGACGGCCGCCATCAGCTCGCGGTGGCGCCCGGGGCCGGCCACGGGATCCGGGCGCGCGGTGTCCACCAGGTGCAGCGGTACGGTGCCCACGGGGTGCGGTCCGGTGGGTGCGGGCAGGGTGAGCCGTGCCGGGCCGGGGGCGGCCGGCGCCGCCCACGCGTGGCGCGGCACGCCCAGGGGCACGGTGGCTCCCAGCCCCGCGGCCGCCGCGGTGGCGAGGATGCGGCGGCGCGTCATGTCCGTTCTGCTGGTGACCGGTGTCGTGGTCAACTGTCCTCCCGGTTTCTCGGATGGTGTCCGGCACGCTGTCCGTTGTTCGCCGAGCTCCACCGCGCATGGGTCGCGGCGGAGGTGTGCCCAGGTGCCCGGGCTAGGACTCCGGGCCCGGGTCGCCTTGTTCGATCCCGTCGATGAGCCGCTTGAGCTGGGTGACCTCGTCCCGGAGGGCGCGGTCGCCGGCGGGCGTGAGGGAGAGCCAGGTGCGGGCGCGTCTGCCCTCGTAGCCCTTCTCGACGGCGACCAGTCCGGCCTTCTCCAGGACGGTCAGGTGCTGGCTGAGGTTTCCCGCGGTGAGGCCCAGCGCCGTGCGGAGGAAGCCGAACTCGACCCGGCGCGCCTGGTGGGCGACGGTGAGGATGCCGAGGCGGACGCGCTGGTGGACCACGTCGTTCAGGCTGGTGACGGGGTGCTGGTCGGGCTCGTCGGTCATGAGGCGTCGTGCCGGCGGGGCAGCTCGGCCAGGCGGAAACCGAGGGCGCCGAGCAGGAGGAGCACGCCGGGGACGGCGAGGTAGGGCAGGGCGGACCAGGACGAGGAGGCGGGGATCCGCATCCAGCGGGTGGTGGCCGGCACCAGCTCGACGGCCAGGTACACCAGGGTGAGGAGCAGCAGGGCGCGGCTGCGTTCCACCCAGGACAGCACGAGCAGCGGCAGCCCGACCGCCGTGGCGTCCCCGGTGAGTCGTTCGAGGAACGTCGTCGTCCGCGAGGTCGGGTCCAGGTGCAGGCCCCAGAAGTCGAAGGGCCTGCCCGGCTGCGGGATCCCGTGGCGCATGCTCCAGACCGCGGTGGCGGTCACCAGCCCGACCAGGGCGATGCCGGTGAGGACGTAGGGCCGGACCGGGGAGCCGACTCCGCGGTTGCGGGACCGGCGGAGGGAGAAGACCGCCGTCGCGATGTAGGCGAGAGCGAGTCCGAGGGGCCAGTAGAGCGGTGAGCCGTGCCTGATGAGGGTGCACCCGGCGCCTGCCGCGGGATGCATCGCCGGGCAGGGAACGGCCATCACCTTGGTGGTGAAGCGGCTGACCAGGATGCCCCCGAGGGTGAGCGCACCGAGCAGCAGGAGCGGGAACCAGGCGCCGCGCTGGGCGGCGCGGACCCGGCGGGTCAAGTCGCCGAGACCGGCGAGGACTTCGCGGGGGGTGTCCGGCGAGGGCACCGATGCCTCTGTCATGGCATCAGCTTTGCATCACAAACCAGTTCTGACAAGAAACCCGCACGAGTTGCTGCCGGGGCCCGGCATGGGGGAGCCGGCGGTCCGTGGCCGGCCGCCGGCTTGCGGTGGGGACCGCTCCCAACTCCCCGCAGTCCGGGGGAGGTCAGGGGCGGTAGATGGTGAGGGTCGCGCCGCTGACCTCGATGCGGCGCTCGTCGAGTTTCTCCCCGCAGGTCAGTGCGTTCAGGCAGCGGCGGAAGAGCTGTATCTCGTCGTGGGTGAGGACGGCGGCCGCGAGGTTGAGAAGGGCGTCGAGGCTGGAGGCGGTGAGGACTTCGGGGAGTTCCCCGGAGAGCAGGACAACGGGTTCTCCGGTCCGGCCTCGGACGACTGCGGTGGTGGGTCCGCCGTGCACGACTAGCACATGCCCCCCTCTCGACGGAGCTTTTGCTCGCTTTGGCTCACCTCGGGCAGGACGAGAGGATAACCGCAAATTCTTCGGTTCCGGGCTGGATGTGGCTTTTTGCCATGACGTTGCCTCAGGCGCGGTCGGGTGGATTCCGGAGTCCGTCCTGGTGGGGGCCGGTGTCCCGGCGCTCGAAGTGGTCCGGGCCCGCCGTCGCGCGGCCGGCCTACTCCCCGTCGGTCCCGGGCTGTTCCGCGTCGCCCTGCTGCCGCAGGAGGGACTCGACGAGCGCCGCGACATGACGGCGGTCGGTGGGGGAGAGCTGGGCGACGCTGGCGATGAGCATGTCGACCTCCGGATCGGAGGCGTTGCCGGCCGGGCCCTGGGTGTAGAGATGGATCCCGCAGGCTTCCGCGGCCGCGCGGCGCAAGGTGTCCAGCGGCAGGTCCAGACCCCGGGCGAGGCCCTCCAGTGTCCCCTGCTGCGGCATGGCCGCCGCGCGCTGGGCCGTGGCCAGGTGGTGGACGGTGGAACGCGGGATGCCGCCGCGGCGCGCGACGTCCCCGTACGACCAGCCCCGCTGCTCCAGCCGGCGCTTGATCAGTTCCTGCAGTGCGTTGGCCACGGATGGTGTCTTCCTGCTAGCGGGCCGGGTCGGCCTGTCGACAGTGAGGCCGAGTCTACGGTGGCCAACGGGCGACGGCCGGGCGTGGATACGCCCTTCACCAGGCGATATCTCAGAGTGATCACTCGGACACGTGTCGTGACTTGCGAGGGGCGCGGCTGACTCGCTACCGTCCAATGTCGTCGGACAGTTCGTCCGGCATTCTTGGACGCTGTCCGGGCCTGCCCGGCATGGCGTCCTGTTGTCCCTCACCCCGAAGGAAATCCCATGCTCGACGTGCAGGAACTCGACTCCGAGTCGGCTCAGCTCCTTCCCGGCCGCGAGGCCCTGGGGAAGCTGAAGTTCAGCTTCACCAAGACCACGTACGTCACCAAGCACATCGCGACGGTGAACGCGGCGAACCACTCGGTGGCGGCGAACCTGTTCTCGCCGGACGCCGTGGCCCAGTCCGAGGCCTCGCAGGGTATCTGCATCTCCCAGTAACCGTCCCCCTTCCCGGGCACCGCCCGGGCCATCGAAAGGAATTGCCATGAACGTGCAGGAACTCAACGCCGAGTCCGCCGAACTGCTCCCCGGCCGCGAGGCCCTGGGGAAGCTCAGGTTCAGTTTCACCAAGACGACCTACGTCACCAAGCACATCGCGACGGTGAACGCGGCGAACCACTCGGTGGCGGCGAACCTGTTCTCGCCGGACGCCGTGGCCCAGGCCGAGGCCACCCAGAGCATCTCCATCTCCCAGTAACAAGGCCGGTTTGCATGCGGACCGCGTCGTCGCACGACGCGGTCCGTGTCGGGAGAGGATCAGGATGACGGTGGCGGACAGCCGCGAATTCGACCGACGCGGCCCGACCGGTGGGAACGTCTCCGACGGCGCCGTCTTCCCGGTCCCCAGGCTCAGTGCCGGACTGCGGGTCCTGGGCGAGTACCGGGGATCGGGGTCCAAGGAGCCGAAGTACCTGGTGCGCCGCGGTGACGGGCAGGTCGTGCAACTGTCGCGCCTGCTCTACGAGATCGTCGGCTCGGTGGACGGGGAGCGCCACACCGAGACGATCGCGCACCGGGTCAGCGCCCGCTGCGCGCGCGAGATCAGCCCCGAGAACGTGCGCTATCTCGTCGAGGAGAAGCTCCAACCGCTCGGCGTGACGGTGCCGTTCGGGCAGCGGGACGACCAGGTGGTGGGGCCCCGCACCGATCTGCTGCTGGTGCTGAAGGGCCACCGGGTGCTGCTGCGGGAGCGGCAGGTCGCCCGGATCGCCCGGTCGCTGGCGTGGCTGCACCTGCCACCGGTGGTGTTCCTGGTGCTGGCGGTCGCGATCGCGTCCGACGTCTGGCTGTTCGGCGTCCACGGGGCGATGGCCCCGGTCGTCGACGTGCTGGAGCACCCGGCCCTGATGCTGGTGGTGTTCGCCCTGACGGTGGCGTCGCTGGTGTTCCACGAGTTCGGCCACGCCTCGGGGTGCCGGTACGGAGGCGGCCATCCCGGATGCATCGGCTGCGGGCTGTTCCTGATCTGGCCCTCCATGTACACCGACGTCACCGACGTGTACCGGCTCGGCCGCGGCGGCCGGCTCCGCACCGACCTGGGCGGCGTCTACTTCAACGTCGTCTTCCTGGTGGCCCTTTTCGGCGGGTACCTGCTCAGCGGGCAGTCGTTCTTCCTCGGCGCCGTCTATCTCGCGCACATCGAGATCCTGGAACAGCTCATGCCGGTCATGCGGCTGGACGGCTACTACATCCTCGGTGACCTGGCCGGCGTCCCCGATCTCTTCGGCAAGGTCAAGCCGATCCTGCTCGGCATGGTGCCCGGGAGGCCGGTCCCCGCCGAGGTCGCCGACCTCAAACGGTCCGCCCGCACGGTCGTCACCGTGTGGGTGCTGGCCATGGTGCCGCTGGTCGTCGTCGAGTGCGGCTACCTCCTGTGGAACCTGCCCCGCCTCGCCGAGACCGCCCTGCGCTCGCTGGCCCATCAACTGGCCGACACCGCGTCGGCGTTCGCGGACGGTCAGATCGCCGCGGGGCTCGTCGGCCTGATCGGCTGCTTCATGCTGCTGTGTCCGCTGGCCGGCGCGGTGTACCTGGCGGTCCGCGTCGGGAGCCGCGTGGTGCGGGCCGCCGACCGCGCCGCCCGCGCGCGTCCGCGGCTGCGCGTCTCCGTGGGGACGGTGGCGCTGAGCGCCACGATCGTCCTGACCGGAGTGTGGGTCGGTGCCATCGGCCCGCGGTCGGCGCCGACCCAGCAGCCCGTCGCGCCCCTGCTCCAACCGCACCTGCCGCTGGAGCCGTTGCCGCTCCCGCGGACCCCGACCACGGCCCCCACCACCACCGCGCCGGCCGCCGGGCCCACCCCCGTCGGCGACCAGTCACCCGCCGGCGCCTCCACCGGCCCGGCCTTCACCGCGCCGACGACCACGCCCGCGACCAGCGGGCCCCCGACGTCCGCCGGTCCCACGACCACCGGTCCCGCGACGCCGCCCACCAGCGCCGCGCCGCCGCCGCCTTCCAGCCGCCCGCCCAGCGTCACGCCGACCACGCCGACGCCCACGGCGACCCCCACCACGCCCACCCCGACCGAGACCGGGACCCCGACGCCGACCGGGACCGTGACCGGCTCGCCGTCCGCGTCGTGAGGCGGCACCCGCCGAACTTGCCCGTAGCCCGATCCCACCACATGAGGAGAACCACCATGACCCACCGCAAACCGCGCAAGCTCAGTTCCGTGCG
This sequence comes from Streptomyces sp. NPDC020917, assembly GCF_044333795.1. NCBI lineage: Bacteria > Bacillati > Actinomycetota > Actinomycetes > Kitasatosporales > Streptomycetaceae > Streptomyces > Streptomyces sp. NPDC020917. Next base: position 509,715 of record NZ_JBIRRR010000002.1, read on the forward strand.
CGCCGGGCGCAGCGCCGTCCGCTGGGGCATGCTCACCACGGCCGGCCTGACGACGCTGGCCACCGCCGGTACCGCCCACGCCTCGGGCGGCATCCCCCACGACGTCGGCGTCGCCGTCGACCAGGCCCGCACGATCGCCACCCGCGTGCACCCGGTGAGCTACCAGGAGTCCTTCACCGTCCACCAGTTCGGCGCGCTGGTCTCGGCCACCGCGAACAACAGGGCCGTGGCGACGTCCATCGCCTGCAGGGCGGACGACCCGTGCCGCTCGATCGCCCTGTCCTTCCAGATCGTGACCACGGCCGGCACGAACATCCGCCTGCACGCCAGCAACCTCGGCAAGGCCACCAACGTGCACTGCCCGGAGTGCGAGACCTTCGCCGGCGCCTACCAGTTCGTCGTCTCGACGCCCGGCGTGCTCACCCTGGACTCCGGCACCCGGCACCAGCTGGACCTGCTGAGCAGCCAGGCGTACGGGCTCGGGCACTCCAACCGCTCCGTGGCCGACATCAAGCAGCGCGCGGACGCCCTGGCGGCCCAGGTCGTCTCCGTGTTGCGCGGCGCGGTGGCCTCGGCGCCGCGGACCCAGGCCGTGGACCCGCTGAAGCAGTTCCAGCCCACCGTCACCATGCACCGCTACGTCAGCTAGTCCCGCGCGTCCCGCGTGACCGGGCCCCGGACGCTCGACGTGCCGCTGCGCACCGGGGCCTCGCCGGCCGGCCGGAACCGTCAACCGGCCGGGGCGGGCCGCGGCTCCCCGCGGAAGACCTGGCTGCTGTGCCAGGACCGATGGACCGCCGCGACCGCCCACCCGCCCGCCTGCGGACCGAGGAGCGGGCGCCCCGCGAGCGCCAGGACCTGCTCGCGTGCCGCGACACTGTGGCCGACGAACCGCTGCGAGACGAGAACGCGATGGCCTTCGCGGCCTTCGCGGCCTTCGCGGTTTTCGGGGCCATCGGGGCGGGCGGGACCGTCCGGGTCGGCCGGGGTGTCGGGGGCGGCCGGGGCTTCGCCCAAGCCGAGCACGCCCTTGTCGAAGAGCTTGTGGTGCAGCGAGCACAGGCACAGGCCGTTGTCGACCTCGTCGGGGCCGCCGAACGCCCACCAGCGCACGTGCGCCGCCTCCAGGCCCACGGGGACCGCGCCGATCCTGCCGTCGTACCCGCAGAACGCGCACCGGTACTCGTAGGCGGTGAGCACCCGCTCCCTCATGCGCGGGTCCCGCGGCCTGCGGCTGGCGGCCGCAAGTCCCGTGGGCTGGGCGGGATCCAGCTCCAGGCCGACGGCTTCGCACAGGTCGCCGTGGAGCGACGGCGGGAAGTGCAGGTCGAGCAGGACCCGGGCCAGCCGGCCGAGCAGCGAGGGCTCCCGGCGCAGCGCCGCCCGCAGCTCCGGCGCCAGCCGCCCCGCGGCCCCGGCGGCCCGCAGCTCCCGAACCTCGGTACCGGGACTGCCGGGTCCGCGATCGGTGCGCACCTCCCACACCCCGTCGTTCACGAGGTGGTGGAAGGGGTACGCGGGCGTCGTCCGGTTCGGCGGGCCGTACTCGACGAGCAGCTGCCGCAGGTCGTCCTCCACCGCGGTGTACCGCAACTCCCCGTCGGCATCCTGCTGGTACCGGCCGAGGGCGTACAGGAACAGCAGCGGCTTGTGCGGCGCCCGCACCCCGCTCCTGCTCCACTGCCTCAGGTTCGCCGCGCGCTCCACCCAGCTCATGGCCGACGAGCGTAACGCCCGGCGGGCCCGCCCAGTTGACATCCGGCTCCGCGGGGCTCGTACGTGCCGTCGCCGGTACGCGCCGGCCGGCGGGGACTCGACGATTGGACGAGGCGCGCCTGGTCCGGAGTCCGATGACCTGCTGCTGGGCCGGCCCTAACGTTGCGACCTGAAGCCGGGGTTGCGCGAAGTGACCCGGAACGCGGCCCAGGGACAGGGAGGAGCGCCGGTGGACGAGGCCATTCGCTGCGAAGGGCTCGGCAAGACCTACGGGAGCCAGGCCGCCGTCGACGGGCTCGATCTGTCGGTGGCGGCGAACCAGGTGTACGGGTTTCTCGGGCCGAACGGATCCGGCAAGACCACCACGATGCGGATGCTGCTGGGGCTGGTGCGGCCGTCGACCGGCAGGGCGTGGCTGAACGGCCGCCCGCTGCCGGACCCGGACGGTCTCGCGCGGGTCGGCGCGATGATCGAGGAGCCGGCGTTCCACCCGTGGATGACCGGCCGGCGCAGCCTCGACGCGCTGGCGTTGTGCGGTCCACCCCTCCCGCACCCGGACGCGGTCGACGCCGCTCTGGACAGGGTCGGCCTGATGCCGGTCGCCGATCGCAAGGTGAAGACGTACTCCCAAGGCATGCGTCAGCGACTCGCGGTGGCTCTCGCCCTGCTGAGAGAGCCGTCGCTCGTGCTGCTGGACGAGCCGATGAACGGGATGGATCCGGCGGGCATCCGCGAGTTCCGCACCACGGTGCGGCACTTGGCCGCCACCGGGACCACGGTGTTCCTGTCCAGCCACCAGATGACGGAGGTGGAACAGGTCTGCGACCGGGTGGCCGTGGTGACGTCGGGCCGCCTCATCGCCGAGGGAACCCCCGACGACCTGACGACAGCCGTCGTCCGGATCGTCCTCGCACCTGCCGAACAGCCCTCGGCACGGGAGTTGCTCGCCGAGCGCTTCACCGTGGCTGCCGCGGGCCCCGACGCCATCGTGGTCAAGGGCGACGACGGCCGCGCCGTCAACGAGACGCTCGGACGCGGCGGCGTGTGGGCGCACCAGATCCGGGTCGAACGGTCCGGTCTGGAGGAGGCGTTCCTCGATCTGACGGGTGGCGCCGCCGCCGACACCAGGTGGCCGGGCGCCGTGGGGTCGGTCACGTCGACCCCTCAGGAGGGCGTGGGCGATGCGACTGCTGCGCGCTGAACTCATCACCTTGAACCGCCCGTTGACATGGGCCGTCGCCACTGCCTCCACCCTGTTCTGCGTCCTTCTCGCGATCGGCGGCGCGTCGAACGCCCGCCAGTCGATGACCGATGCGGCGCACCCGCCGCTGTCCTGCGCGGCTCTGCGCCTGCCGGCCGGGCCGTCCTGCACATACGCCCAGGACATGCAGCGGCAGCGGGCCAAGGCCGAGCGCGCCACCGCAACGGCCGCCGCCGCCCGCACCGCGGCCCAGCTGGACCCGCTGGCCGCCGGAGCAGAAGCGGCGGGCCTGACGGCCTCGCTGCCAGGCGCGGTTGCGCTGGCCCTGCTGGCCGGAGGCCATGTCGGCGGCGAATGGTCGGGCCGGACGCTGAAGCACCTGCTCACCCAGAACGGGCGGCGCCATCGGATCATGGCCGCGAAACTGGCCGGCCTCTGGGGTGCCGCGGTGTGCCTGCTGTGCGCGTGCTGGGCCGGTCTCGCAGCGGCGGGCCCGGTGATCCGCAGGGTCGAGCACCTGCCGGACCCTCACCAGCCGGCGCGGCACGCCCTCACCTGGGCGGGCGCCGAGATCGGCCGGTCGCTGCTGGTGCTGGCCGCCTTCGCGGCGATCGGCCTCCTGGCCGGAGTGGTCACCCGGGGCGCCATCGGAACGGCGGCCGCCGGCACCGCGGCGGTCATCGCCATGCTGATCGCCGCCGCGTTGCCCGGACTCGGCAGATGGACACCCGCGACCTGGATCCAGGGGTGGATGGGGTTTGCCGCGGGCCAGGGGTCCATCAGCAGCCTGCCGGACAACTTCTGGTCGCGGTTCATCAGCGCCGACGGCACCCCGCCCGGCCACGGGCCAGGGCTGATCGGCGTCTCGGCCCTGTTCCTGGTCTGCGCTCTCGCCGCGATGCAGGTGTTCCGGCGTCTGGACGTCACGGGTTGACCCGGGCGTACGCTCAGGCCATGCCGAGCGTCACCCGTCTACGGGCGATTGCCGCCCGGAAGAGGGCGGAACTGCTGGTCACCGCGGTCCTGTGGGGATGGGCGCTGGCCGATGTGCCCTGGCCCTGGCGCCCGCCGGGACACGGCGGCACCGCCGCGGCCGTCTGCGGGTTCCTGGCACTGGCGCTCGTACAGTCCGTTCCGTCCTTGTGGCGCAGGCGTCTGCCGGTCGTCGGTCTTGCCCTCGCCTGCGGCGCGCTGGCCCTCCGGACGGCATACGGCCTGCACCTCGCTTCAGGGCTGGTGGCGGTGGCGGCCACGGCGTACGCGGTCGGCGCGTACAGCGACGTGCCGCGCCGGCTCGCGCGGCCGCTGCTCGCCGGTGCAGCGGTCGTCGCGGTGGCGGCGATGGTGAACTACCACGTGCGCATGGCGTTCGGCCTGCCGGGCGTCCTGCTCGTGGCGGGACTTCTCGCGGGAGACGCGGCCGCGTCCCGGCGCTGGGCGGCCTCGGCCGCGGTGGAGGCCGCGCGGGACGCCGAACGGGTGCGTATCGCCCGCGAGTTGCACGACGTCCTCGCACACCAGCTGTCGGCCATCACCGTGCGGGCCGGGGCCGCTCGCATGGCGGCCTCGACCACCGGCAGCACCCGCTTCCAGGGCGCCTCGGGCGTCGAGGCGTTCGGTGCCATCGAGGGTCTGGCCCGTGAGGCCCTGAACGAACTGGGCCATTTGCTGGGCGTGTTGCGCAGAGAACCCGAGGAGACGCCGCGCCGGCCCGCCCCTTGCCTGGCCGAAGTGCCGTCCCTCATCTCCACGGTGCGCAGTGCCGGCGTGGCAGCAGAGATGACGGTGGTGGGCCCGATGCGGCCGTTGTCGCCCGGAGCGGAGCTCACGATCTTCCGCATCGTGCAGGAGGCACTCACCAATGTGGTCAAGCACGCACCCGGCGCGGCCGCCGAGGTCGAATTGCGCTTTCAGTCCCGAGAACTCGTGCTCTCCGTCGTCAACGGGGCCGCGAAAGGCGTGCGTTCAGGACGCGTCCCGACCACGGGCGGCCTCGGGATGCTCGGCATGCGGGAGCGGGCACGGCTCCACGGCGGACACCTGACCGCTGCCGCACTGCCCGACGGCGGGTTCGCGGTCCACGCCCGACTGCCCTACGGCCCCACCGGAGGAACCCGATGACGGTCACCGTCCTGATCGCCGACGACCAGGCCGTCGTGCGGGCCGGCCTCGCGATGCTGGTCGACAGCCAGCCCGATCTGACCGTCGTCGGTCAGGCCGCCGACGGCGTCCAGGCGACCCGGCTGGCCGCCGAACTGGCCCCCGACGTCGTCCTCATGGACATCAGGATGCCGCTCATGGACGGCCTTCAGGCCACCCGCCGGATCAGCGCGGCAGGCACGGGACCCGCACCCCGGGTGGTCATCCTGACGACGTACGACCTGGACGAGTACGTCTTCGAAGCGCTGCGCGCCGGCGCCCGCGGCTTCCTGCTCAAGCACGCCCCGCCCGAAGAACTCCTCCACGGCATCCGCGCGGCCGTCGACGGCGGGGCGCTGCTCTCACCGTCCGTGACGATCCGCCTCATCGAAGTCTTCGCCGCCGGCCTGCCCGGGCCCGTACGGCGGCCCCGCGCGCTGGCCCGGCTCACGCCGCGCGAGCACGAGGTGTTCGACCTCGTGATCGCGGGCCGCACGAATACCGAGATCGGTCGAGCCCTCGCGATCGCCGAGAGCACGGTGAAGACCCACATCGGGCACGTACTGGAGAAGCTCGGGCTGCGCGACCGCGTCCAGGCGGTCATCTTCGCCTACGACCACGGCCTCGCCCGCCCCGCGCCGCCCGGATGATGAGCGTGCCGTCCTTCGCGAGACGCAAGTGCGGCGCGAACGAGGAGCCGACAGCTCCGAAGGAGCAGGAGCCCCGGCCGCGCCCCTGCAACGTCCGCAGCCCGTCCAGCAGGAGCGACAGCGACAGGTGGATCATCCTGCTCCGGCCCGTCCGGTGGCCGCGCGAGGTGGCCGACCCGCCGGAGCCGCGCACGGTCATGTGGCCGAGGCCGAGGCCCGAGGGCGGCGGTGCGTGCGCCACGGCGAAAGCGACGTCCATCCGCTGCTCCTCCTCCCCGGCCGCGTCGAGGGGAGCCCTCAGGCGATGCCCTCGATCAGCTTGTTCAGCGCCTCGTCCCCGGACCCGGCCAGCAGGCCGGCGTCGTCCATGCCGGTGAACACCGAACCGCCGGGCGCCATGCAGAGGTAGCCGGCTCCGCCGTCGACCGCACCGAGAGGATAGAGCGGCTCCCCCGCCTGCTCGCTGAGGTCGTCGAAGATCTCGGCCTCGTAGAGGGCCACCAGGGGATCGAGGCGGAAGGGCGAACGGGCCGCCGTCCGGCCCGGCCCCCGCTGGACGATCTCCAGCCCGCCGAACTCGCCGAGGAACCGCCGCGCCGCGTCGTGCATGGCGAAGCTCTCGTCGTCCTCCTGGAGGCGGCGCTCCCAGTCCGCGGTGGGGACGGCGCGACCGGGGTGCCAGCCGGACCGGCGCAGCAGCCAGTCGGTCTCGGCCGACCAGCGCGTGCCGATCTCCGCCCGGCCGTCCTGCTCCGGGGTGTGCGGGAACACCAGCCGGTCGCCGTCGAGGACGAACGGCAGCGGCGCGTCGGTGCGGCGTTCCACGACGAGCTTCTCGATCGCCGTGTACGCGTCGCCGGCCAGGGGCTCCGTGTGCTCCGCGACGATGTGCACGGCACCGTCGGCGGTCATGACGAGGACGCTGTCGCCGCTGTCGGCGAGCCCGACGGGGCACGCTCCGGTCCCCAACTCCGCGCGGAACCGGCCGAATCGCCCGCCGTCGACCGCACCGCCGTCGACCGCACCCGCGTCGAACCGGAACGGCGACTGCGGCATGAGCGGACCGGGCGTCCACGTGTCGGTCCGCAGCCCGCCGAACTCCTCGAGGAACCGCGCCGCCGCCTCGTGCAGGGCGAAACCGCAGGCCCGGAGCGCCGCCTCCCAGCGGTCCAGCGGCACCGCACGCCCCGGGTACCAGGCGGCCGCCCGCAGCACCCGGTCGGTCAGCTCCGACCACTCCGCAGGCCGGGTCCGGTCACTCATGTCTAGGTCACCGCCGTGATGTCGAGTTGATCGAGTACATGCTGACACGACGAGCAGGGCGGCTTGGGCACCCCGTGCTTCGGGTTCCCGGCCGCGCGGACCTCCACGGACGCCATGGTCCCGCCGCGCGGATCCACGCCCGCCCGCACGGCGTCCGACAGGGCCTCCGGCTCGCCGCACCGCGCATGCTGGTTGTTGGGCGCCCGCGACTCCGGCGGCACGCGGTCGTACGCCGCCTGGATGTCCGGGTGCAGGTCGTGGTCGCCGCCGCCCTTGATGCTCGCGCCGTCGAACGTCCCGTCGTAGTCCTTGGGCTTGAAGCCGGCCGCGCTGGTGGGCCGGGTGTTCTTGTTGGCGCCAGGGCGCGCCTGCTCCGCGTTCGCCCGGTCCTTGGCGGCCTGAAGGGCCCGCTCGCAGTCGGGCGCGAGACCGAGCGGGTCCACCGCGGACAGCGGATTCGGCACGTACGCACGGGGGTTGGGGCCGGGCGCCAGACCGAGCGGGTCCAGGGACACGTACTGGCCGGTCTCCGGGTCGTAGTGGCGCTGGTAGTTGTAGTGCAGCGCCGACTCGGGATCGTGGTACTGGCCGGGGAAGCGCAACGGGCAGTGCGCGGAACCTTCGCCGGACCCGCCGGACCCGCCGAGCCCGGCACCCCACAGCGTCGTGCGCGCATGCCAGGCCAACGCACCGTGCTCGTCCACGAGTTCGGTCGGCGTGCCGACGACGTCGGTGACGATCGAGTAGAACTCCCGGTCGACCCACTCCTGCGAACTCTCGTCCGGGAGCGAACCCTCGTCCCGGAGCGTGCGCTCGATCTGCGTGACCGGGCTGAACCGGTCCTGCTCCCAGTCCCATGTCGTGCACCGGGCAGCCGCGCCGGGCGCCGACGTCGTCTGCTCGGCGAGGACGAAGCCGTCCCAGGCGAACAGCGTCGTCTCCACGACGCTCTCGCCGTCCGGCGCCAGGCGCTCCTTGGCGATGCGGCGGCCGTAGGCGTCGTAGCGGTACGTCCAGTGCGTGCCGTCGGGGGTGACGACGCCGACCAGCCGGTCCTCGCCGTCCCACGTGTACCGCCAGAGGTCCGCCTTGCGGGACAGCCGCTTGCGGCGCCGGAGGACGACCCGCCCCTGCGCGTCGTACTCGTAGTGCACGTCCGTCGTGGCCCGCTGCGCAGCACCGGCGGGCGGTTGCTGCGCCGAGGACGACTCCTGCCACTGCCCCTGCGTGAGGGTGCCCGCCGCGTCGTAGGCGTACTGCTCGGTCCACGTGGCGGCCTGCACGCCGGTGACGCGCCCGGTGCTGTCCAGGTCGAACGTCCGGTTCCCGGCCACCAGATCGCCGACGGCGGCGACGACGCCGTCGGACCGGTAGCGGTAGGTCCGGTGCTGGACGCGCCGGGGTTCGGGGGAGCCGGCGCGACCCGCGGCGGTGAGCGTCTGGGTGCTCAACCTGCCGTTGGAGTCCCAGGTCTGGGCCAGCGCGGCGGCGCCCGCCCGGCGCTCGATCTCGCGGCCCGCGGCGTCGTAGCCGAACGTGACGGTCCGGCCGGCCGTGCGGAGCGCCACCGGCCGGTCGCGGTCGTCGTAGTCCCAGACGCTCTCGGCCCCCGAGGGCGTGACCCGGCGGACGCGCCGGCCGAGCGCGTCGTACGCCGTGCGCAGCGTCGCGCCGTTGCACGTCTCGGCCAGGACCCGGCCCAACGCGTCTCGCTCGTAGGACAGTTCGGCGTCCCGGCCGCGTACGTGCACGACCTGGCCGACCTGGTCGTAGGCGTACGTCGTGACGCTGTCGCCGGTGCGCTGCTCGACGACCTTGCCGTGCACGTCGCGCACGTACGCGGTGGACTGGCCGGCACCGTTGACCTGCTCGACGAGGCGCCCCGCCGCGTCGTACCGGTACAGCTGGGCGCGCCCGGTGAAGTCCTCCTCGTGGACCAAGCGGCCGGCCTCGTCGTACGTGTAACTCCAGGAGGACCCCAGCTGGTTGGTCACCGAAGTGACGCGCAGCTCACCGTCGTACGCGAACTCCAGCCGCGACCCGTCGGGATCGATCCGGGCGGCGGGCTTGTCGAATCCCGCGTACTCGAAGCGGGTGACCTGGCCGCTCGCGTCCTGGGAGGCGACGAGGTTCCCCTCGCCGTCGTAGCTCCGGCGCTCGACGGATCCGTCCGGCAGGATCCGCTCGCTGAGCTGCCCCTCGGTGTTCCAGGTGAAGCGGGTGACATCCCCCGACGGGCCGGTCTGCGCCACCAGGCGGCCGAACGCGTCGCGTTCGAAGCGGGTGACGCCGCCCTCGGCGTCCGTCATGGCCACCGGCATGCCCGTGGCGTCGGTGTCGATCCGGGCCGTCCGCCCCGCGGCGTCGGTGACCGCGCACAGCGCGCCGCCTTCGGCGTAGCCGTAGGAGACGCGGGCACCGGTGGGGTCCGTCTCGCCGGTCAGGTTGCCGGCGTCGTCGTACTCCATGCGCCAGACGTGGCCGTCCGCCTGCGTCATCGTCACGGGCAGCCCGTAACGGCCGTTCTCCGCACGGGTCGTGGACCCGTCCGGGCGGACGACGGCCAGCGGGAAGCCCTCGTCGTCATAGAGGTAGCGGGTCGTGTGCCCGAGCGCGTCGGTACGCGACTGGACCCGGTCGTAGCGGTCCCAGGTGCGGGTCGTCGTGTGCCCGAGCGGGTCCGTCTCGGTGACGAGCTGGAAGTACTCGTTGAACTGGTACGTCGTCGCGTGCCCGGCCGAATTGGTCGCGATGGTCCGCCGGTTGGCGTCGTCGTAGGTGTAGCGGTACTCCAGGAGCCGGTCGGTGCCGGTCGAGAAGACCACTCGGCCGCGCGGGTCGTACTCGTAGCGGTACCAGGTGGAGTTGCGGTCCTCCCACCCGAGGATGCGATGGTCGTCGTCGTACCGGAACGTCAGTGGTGTGCCGGAGGAGTTGGTGATGCCGGCGAGGTTCCCGGAGCCGTCGTAGGCGTAGGACACCAGGGACGGCTGCTCGGGGTGGCTCAGCAGGCGGAAGCCGCCGATGCGCATGCCCGCGCGGTCGACGCCCACGCGGTAGCCGCCCGCATGGGTGACCTCCGAGGGAACGCCGTCCGCGTCGTAGGCGACGTCGATCCGGTTGCCGCTGCGGTCGGTCACGGCCACGAGCCGCAGCACCGCCGAGGCGCCGCCCGCGGACCCGAAGTGGGTGACGTGGCCGGTCTCGGGGTGGGTGACGCTCATCGCGCCGCCGGGTATGCCGTCCCAGGCGAGCGGCCACCGCGGGCCCTCGGCGGGCATGACGGGGACCCCCGGCGCCGGGATCGGGTAGTACAGGGTCATGCCGTCGGCGGTGGTGAACAGGACGCCCTGGTCGTCCAGGCGCAGGCACTGGTCGAGGGTGGACGACCAGGAGGCGCCGAACCACTGCCCGTCACGGAAGCTGGAGCGGTGGTGGCGCTCCAGCACCAGGGGTAGCACTCCCGGCAGTTCGACGTCGGTCGCCGACATGACGAGGTCACCGGAGGCGACGTCGACGGGGTCGCCGCAGGTGACGAGCTTCTTGATGTCCCGGCCGGTGTCGCGCAGCGCGGTTGCGCCCTTGCGGACGGAGTTGGCGATGTTCTCCAGGGCCTTGCCGGATTTGATGAGGGTGGGGAGTTCGCGGGCCATTTTGAGGAGGCCGCCGGCGGTGGTGAGGCCCTTGAACATCGGTATGCAGTCCAGCGCGGCGAACATGACGTCCCACAGGGAGGCTTTGCCTTGTAGGTACTTCATGACGGTGTCGGCGAGGACGATGACGGCGGCGGCGAGGACGAGCCAGGCGAGTGGTCCGCCGATGATCATGACGACGATGCCGAGGACGGCGACGATGATCTTGCAGGCGGCGACGATGTCGTCCCAGTGGTCGGCGACCCAGTCGACCGCCTTCTCCCACCAGTGCTTGTTGTGGATACCGGCGTCGGATGCCTGGTGCAGGGCGTGTTCGGCCTTGGACGCGGCGGTGTCGCGGATCCCGGCGGCCTGCGCGGCGAGTTCCTTGGCCGCGTCCAGACGGGACTGGGCGTCGTGGACGGCGGCGGAGGCGGTGTTGTGGGCGCTGCTGGCGTCGGTGGCGTTGCGGGCGGCGTCGCGGACGTCCTGCTCCGACGGCGGCGGCACTCCCGGCTTCGGGTCTTGCTGGTACTCCTTGGACTTGTCCTGGGCGCGTTTCACCCAGGCGTCGGCGTTGGTGAGTTGACCTTTCGCGGTGTCCAGGTCGGCGCGGGCCTGGCGGCCTTGGGACAGGGCGCGGTCGGCGTCGGCCTGCGCGGTCTCCAACTGCGGCCAGTAGTCGTCCAACGCACCCGACGCCAGGCGGTACGAGCGTTCCAGCTTGTCCAACTCGCCGGGCAGGTCACCGAACTGGGTGCGGTACTCGTCACCGGACAGGCCGGCCCATTCCTGGATGACGGTGTCGCCGTTCAGACCGCGCACCGACCGCAGGGCGCTGGCCACATCATCGGCGAACGCCCCCAGTTTGCGGGCGAGTTCCCTGACCTCGTACGGCTCCCCCGGCACCGGATCCCGGTCCAGATCCAGCACATGCCAATCCGTCGGCCTGCCCATGACCGCTGCCTCCCCCGATTCAGCCTGCCGGTCCCGCTCATCCTCGCAGAGCGCAGCGGTGGGGCGAGGACTGTCTGTTCGGCCCGCGGGTCCTGGGCGCACAGGCCCGCCGGTCCGCGACACGCGCCGCACTCATGGGCTGGGACGGCTGATCCACGGGCGCCGGTTCCGGTACGGCAGAAGTGATGGGACCTGACCTGACAGGGGCCCGAACTCCCCGTCAGGTCAACCGCGCAGGGCCCGGCCGCACCACGGCCGGGCCCTGCGTCCGTGTCGCCGGAGACGTGGAGGAACCGGGAAAGTTGGTCTAGTCCTCTTGACGGGGTGCGCCCGCGCGCGGTTTGGTACGTACCAACTCAGGCCCGAGATGCACGCACGCTTCCCCCCACCACTTCACGCTTGAGGGGCTTTCATGCGCCTTGCGAAATGGGCGGCTTCCGCCGTCGCGCTCACGCTCTCGACCGCCGGCGCGGTCATCGTCCTGGCCCCCGCCGGCAACGCCGCGGCGACCGACGTCTACGCCGTCGCCCCCTACGTCGACATGTCGAACAGCCAGGAAGGCATGCTCGACACGGCCATCACCGGCCACGGGCTCAAGTCCTACACGGCCGCCTTCGTGCTCGGCTCGGGCTGCAACCAGATCTGGGGCGACACCCTTCCCATCGGCAACGACTCCTTCACCGACCCGCTGATCGCGAAGGCGAAGTCCGAGGGCGCCTCCGTCATCATCTCGTCCGGCGGCGCGAGCGGCCTGCCGCTCGCCTGGACCTGCTCGACGCAGAGTTCCATCGACGCCGGGTACCAGGCCCTCATCAACGACTACGGCGTCACCCAGCTGGACTTCGACATCGAGGGCGCCGCGATCGCCGACACGGCCGCCGCGGCGCGCCAGATGCAGGCGATGAAGGACCTCAAGGCGTCCAACCCGAACCTCAAGTTCTCCGTGACGCTGCCGGTCCTGACGAGCGGGCTGACCAACGACGGTGTGAACATCATCAAGGCCGCCAAGACCGCGGGCGTCAAGATCGACGTGGTCAACATCATGACCATGGACTTCTACGCGGGCACCGGCACCGAGATGGGCCAGGGCTCGGTCTCCGCGGCCCAGGCCACGCTCGCCCAGATGCAGTCCGTCGACTCCGGCTACAGCTACGCCAACCTCGGCATCACCCCGATGATCGGCAAGAACGACGACGGTTCGACGTTCACCCTGGCGGACGCCCAGACGGTGGAGACCTTCGCCGCGCAGAACGGCGTCGGCCGGCTGGCGTTCTGGTCGGTCAACCGCGACCAGCCGTGCAGCGGCACCGCCAACTCCCTGCCCACGTGCAGCGAGATCAGCCAGAACAGCCTGGCGTTCACCGACACGTTCCTGAAGTTCGCGGGCGGCTCGGGCGGCACGTCGGGCGGGACGACCGGCGGCACCACGACCGGGGGCACGACCACCGGTGGCACGACCGGTGGGACGACCACGGGCGGCACGACGACCGGCGGCACCACCGGAGGCGGCGGGACCTGCACCACAGCGTCCTGGAGCTCCTCGCAGATCTACACCGGCGGCCAGACCGTCTCGTGGAACGGCCACAACTGGAAGGCCAAGTGGTGGACGCAGGGCGAGGAGCCCGGCACCACCGGCGAATGGGGCGTCTGGCAGGACCTCGGCGCCTGCTGACCCCCTGCCCCCCGCACCGTCCCACGGCCTGGCCCCCACGTCCGGGGGCCAGGCCTCAGCCGGGAAGGTCCTCGGGGCGCTTCGCGGCCAGGTGGCCGGAGAGCAGGCCCGTGGACTGGCCGACCTCGATGAGGTAGCCGTCGGGGTCGCGCATGTAGCAGCGGGTCTCCGCCCCGCGGTCGATCGGCGGCGTGACGAACTGCGCGCCGCGCTCGCTCCACAGGCGGTAGCAGGCGTCGATGTCGGCGACGCGCAGGTTGAGGAAGATGGACGTGGTGCCGCCCGGCTCGTAGTCGACGACGCTGATGTCGGGCTTGTCAGGCGTGGGCGGGCCGCCGGGGTTCATCAGGATCCATGTGTTGGCGAGCTTCACCATGCACGGGTTCTCCTCGAGCACGACCGTGCCGCCCAGCACCTTGGAGTAGAAGTCGCGCGAGCGCGCGACGCTGCGGACGGTGATGAACAGGGTGGCCACGAAGCCTTCCTGCGGAGCCGGAAGGTTCTCGTAGTCGATGTACGGCCGGTCCTCGGTCATGTCCGTGCCTCCCGGGCAGCGTCCAGGCGTGGGTCACCCCCTCCCTCGCCCCAACCTAGGCGCCCCCGGCCCGCCGCGCCTGCGGACCCTCGGCCGTCTCAGCGACCCCGAGCCGCAGGTGGCCGGTGCAGTGCCGTCGGCGACGACCCGGGCCAGGACGGGTGGTCCCGGCCGCCGCCGCCGCAGGTCGGCCCGCAGGCGACCCCCGCTGCCCGGTGGCCGTAGGCGACCAGCAGGTGGGTGGCCGGGACCACCACGAGGCCGCCGCCCGCGCCGAGACCGGTCAGCGGCTGGGACACGTTCTGCTCGTCGGGGCCGTCGATCGGCGCGCCGACGTCGGTGGACCAGACGGACCGGCCGGTCGCGCCGTCGAGCGCCCACAGCAGGCCGTTCCGGGAGCCGACGTAGACGTAGCCGTTGACGACGATCGGTGCCGTGCTGATCCGGCCGTCGCCCTGGAACGTCCAGCGGGTGGCCAGGGTGGGGGTGTAGCGCTCCCGGAGGACTCCGCCGTCGACGAAGTAGCCCTGGAGGCCGTCGAAGGCCGGTGCCGGGCCGGCGTCGTACGTGCTGCGGACCCTCCCGGTCCCGGTCCTGAGGACCGACGGGGCCATCCCGGCGCCGTCCCGGATCCAGACACCGCCGTCGGCGACGACCGGGGTGCGGCCGCCCCCTCCGGAGCAGTCCGTCCGGTGGTGCCACAGGGGGCTGCCGGACCTGGGGTCGAAGGCGTAGGTCTGCTCGCAGGCGTAGGAGACGTAGACCCCCTTGGCGGTGACGGCCGGCGAGCTGTCGTCCCCGTTCGCGACGGACTGGGTCCAGAGCAGCGCACCGCGGGCGGCATCCACCGCGTACACGGTGCCGCCCGAGCCGGCGCCGCCGGTGTACACCACGCCGCCGGCGAACGTGGGCGGCGAGGTGAAGGAGGACTGCCACGGCAGCGTCACGGTCCAGATCTTCGCCCCGGTGGCCGGGTCGAACGCGGTCAGCACGCCGTCGTAGGTCTGGGCGTACAGCCGGCCGCCGCCGTAGGCGAGCGCGGACCACGGGCGGGTGCTGCCGAGGTCGACGGGCGCCCAGGCGTTCTCGCCGGTGGCCGCGTCGAGGGCGTAGAGGGTGGTGCTGTGGCCGCTCGGGGAGACGGCGGTGGCGAAGACCCGCCCGCCGGCCACGACGGGGTAGGAGACGTCCCCGCCCAGGTCGCGCGACCACTTCCGGCCGAGCGGCGGCGCGCCCACCGCGGTGTCGACGAGACTCCCGGCGTGCCGTGCGTCGACCTGGTAGGTCGTCGAGGCCCCGGTGTGTACCGGCTGCGCACCGGCCGGCGTCACGAGCGCCGCGACCAGCAGTGCCGCGCCTAACAGGACGGCGGTGGCTCTCCGCGTGTTCACTCAGGTTCCCCCCTCATCCGGCATCGCGCCGGCGATGCGCGCAGTGCGGGCCGTCCCCGAGGATCGGGGCCCGCCTTCCGCCCACCATGGTTGCCGAGGGGTGCGTCAACCGAGCGCGGTTTTCGAACACTTGACCAATTTCGCGCCTCCTCCGCCGGGCGGCGCGGCGGCGGGGGGGGTCCGCTCCGGGTCGGTGCGGCTCAGGGCTGGAACGTCTGGGGCAGCTGCCCCGCGTCCCAGAGTTCGTCGAGGCGGGCGAAGAGGGCCTCCAGGTCGCGCAGGAGGTCCGCCCGGGCCGCTTCGGGGAGCCGGAGCAGGGGGTCGTCGAAGGCGGGCCCCGCGTCGGGCCCCGTCCAGCCCTTGTGCCGCCGGCAGTTCGCGCACCACATGTAGGTGATCCGGACGGTGCGGTGGGGGCCCACGCGGCGGTGGACGTACGTCCGCACCGCCTGGGCGCCGCAGGCAGGGCACCGGCGTTCGGTCGGCTCGTCGGTGAACTTCGGCCCGGACAGCAGCTGCTGCACCTGCTCCGCGTCGAACTCGCGCACCGATCGCCCTTCGGTCAGCCTGTCCTGGACTTGAACACCCCCAGCATACGTTGGCCGTACTCCTCGGCCGCGTCCTCGGTACCGCCCCAGATGTGGCTCGGGGCGATGGTCTCCCCCCAGAGCGGCTTGGAGTTCAGCGACAGCCGGAACTGCTCGTGGTGGTAGATCTCGTGGAAGACGGTGGCGACGCCCTCGTCCATGCTGCGCAGGCCGATGTCCGAGATCTGGATCAGCGGCAGACCGCGCGGGCCCAACTCGGGCAGGCCCGCGACGGAATGGGGACTGTTGCCGAAGGCCAGTCCGGTCGGGGTGTGGATCTCCGGCACGTGGACGATGTCGTAGCGGCTCACCGACATGTCCGCCCGGCCCAGGGCCATGCGCAGCTGCCGGATGCTGATCGGGGCGCCGAGCTGGCCGCCGGGAAGGCCCTGGGACGGGCCGCGGAAGACGTTGATGATCGAGGAGCACGGGGACAGGCCGAGCGGGTCGGCCAGCACGGTCGGGTTGACGACGTCGGCGTACTCGTCCGGGCCGGGAGCCAGACCGAGGGGGTCGGGGCTGAGGTAGCGTCCCGTCTCCGGGTCGAAGTAGCGGTGGTAGTTGTAGTCGAGCCCGGTCTCGTCATCGCGGTACCGGCCGGGACTGCGCAGCGGGCAGTCGACGCCGTCGCGCGGCGCGGCCTCCGGTTCCTCCGGCCGCCAGGGCGTGCCGCCGCGCCGCCAGACGATGTCCCCGCCCGGCCCCACCATCTCGCTCGGCGCTCCGGCGAGATCGTTGACGATGGCCAGGAACAGGCGGTCGACGTCGTCCTGCGACAGGTCGGCTTCCCGTGACGCCTCCGCGGCGCCGCGCCGGCGGTGCAACTGCGCGACCGGCCGGGCCCCTTCGCCCAGCAGGTACTCCCAGGTGATCGCCGCCTCGCCGGAGTCCTGCCCCCCGGCCGGTACGCGGACCTGCTCGGCGAGGACCTCCCCGTCCCATATGAAGCGGATCTCGTCCGCCGTGGTGCCGTCAGTCCGGAGCAGACGTTTGGACGTGCGTCGCCCCAGCGCGTCGTAGGCGTACTCGGCGACCGTGCCGTCAGGGCCCGTCACCGATCGGAGCCGGTCCTCCGCGTCCCACTGGAACCGCCAGCGCAGCCGGCCGCCGGACAGCAGCGCCCGGGTCTTGGTGGTCACCCGGCCCTGCTCGTCGTAGGCGTAGTGGACGCGCCCGGAACGCACCACCCGGGACCCCTCCACCGTGAGGGGGGCCGGCTGCTCGCCGCGCGGATCGCCGTCCACGCCGGTGATCCGGCCGACGGGGTCCAGCGTGAACCGGTGGGTGCCGCCGGGCCGTTCGACGATCTCCGTGGGGTAGCCGTCGGGCCGGTAGGCGAACCGGCGCTCCTGGAGCGTCTGCCCGTGGGACGAGCCGATGATGTCCTGCGCGCTCAGCCGCCCGGCCGGATCCCAGTCCTGCCGCAGCCGGGCCGTCTCCCCCAGGCGCCGGACGATCTCGCGGCCGTTGTCGTCATAGGCGAAGTCGAGGGCGCCGCCGGGCATGTTCAGACCCGTGGGCCGGTGCTCGTCGTCGTAGGTCCACACGCTTTCGACACCGGTCGGCGTCAACCGTGCGATCCGGCGGCCCATGGCGTCGTAACGGCTGCTCACCGTCGCGCCGTTGCAGCTCTCGGTGACGAGGCGGCCGCCGGCGTCGTAGCCGAACTCCACGACCCCCGCGGAGTTCTCCGCACGCAGCATCCGTCCGGTGGGGGAGTACGCGAACGTCGAGGTGCCGTCCGGCGTGACCAGTTCGGTGACCCGGCCGCCCGAGTCCCGCTGGTAGCGGACCGCCTGCCCCCGGGTGTCGAGGCGATCCGTGAGCTGCCGGGCGGCGTCGTAACGGAACGAGCGCTGACGCCCGTTGAAGTCCGTCTCGCCGATCAGGTTGCCCACCGCGTCGTACGCGTAGGACCAGGCCAGATCCTTGTCGTTGCGTACCTCGGTCAGCCGCAACTCGGTGTCGTAGGTGTAGCGCAGCCGCGAACCGTCGGGCGCCGTCCGCTCGGCCGGCAGGTTGAAGTGCGTCATCGCGAAGCGGTGCACGCCGCCCGCCGGGTCGTGGTACGCG
The DNA here is from genome assembly GCF_044333795.1 of Streptomyces sp. NPDC020917. Classification (NCBI taxonomy): domain Bacteria; kingdom Bacillati; phylum Actinomycetota; class Actinomycetes; order Kitasatosporales; family Streptomycetaceae; genus Streptomyces; species Streptomyces sp. NPDC020917. The sequence goes on from NZ_JBIRRR010000002.1 coordinate 527,531, forward strand.
ACCACATCGCCCTCGGCGTCGTACTCCCACCGCTCCGTCGAGCCGTCCGGGCGCTCCCGCCACAGCGGCCGGCCCTCGGTCGACCAGCCGGTCCTGATCACCTGTCCCGTGTGGTCGGTGGCCTCCGCCACCCTGCCGAAGGCATCGCGCCCGTACGTCGACTCCCTGCCTCTGGCGTCGACGACCGACACCGGCAGGCCCGCCGCGTCGGTGCGCACCGTGCGCGTCGCGCCGAGGGGATCCGTCACCGCGGTCAGGCCACCGCGTTCGTCGTACGTGTAGACCGTGGTGGCACCGCTTGCGTCCGTCGTCGCCAGAAGGTTCCCGTGGGAGTCGAACCGCTGGCTGACCTGGGCGCCGTCCGGGTCGGTCGCCGAGACGGGAAGACCGCTGCCGTCGTAGGCGATGCCGGCGGTGGAACCGTCGGGATAGATGATCTCCGTGCAACGCCCGTGTGCGTCGTAGACGTGGCGGGTGGTGCGTCCCAGCGCGTCCGTGCGGCTCAGCAGCCGGTCGTGGCGGTCCCACTCCGACGTGGTCGTGTGTCCGAAGTGATCGGTCTCCCGCAGCAGTTGGCGCGCGTCGTTGAACTCGTAGGTCGTCCTGGCACCGAGGGAGTCGGTGGCCACGGTGGTGTGCGTGGCGGCGTCGTACGCGTAGGCATAGGCGAGGATGCCGTCGCTGCCGCCGGTGCGGACGCAGCGCCCCTCGTCGTCGTACGTGTAGGTGTACGCCGTCCCGTTGCGGTCCTGCCAGCCGGTGATCCGCCCGGCCCGGTCGTAGGCGAAGGCCAAGGGCACACCGGAGGAGTCGGTGACCGCCGTGAGGTGGCCGTCCGTGTAGCGGTAGGACAGGAGGCGGGGCGCGTCGCCGGCGGAGGCCAGGTGCAGAGCGGTGATCCGGTCGTCGTCGGTGGTGACGGCGATGCGGTAGCCGCCCGAGTGGACGACCTCCGTGGGCCTGCCGGCCGGGTCGTAGGAGAAGTCGACGCGGTTCACGTGCCGGTCGGTGATCGCGGCGAGGGGCAGCCCGGCGGAGGGCCGGCCGGGGACGGGGCGGAAGTGGAGCACCAGACCCGTTTCGGGCTGCGCCACGGTCATGGGGCCGGCGGCCGTCCCGTCCCAGGTCAGCGGCCAGCGGGGGCCCTCGACCGGCAGGACCGGGGTGTCCGGCTGCGGTATCGGGTAGTAGAGGGTCATGCCGTCGGCGGTCGGGAACCGCACCCCCTGGTCGTCCACCAGGAGCCGCTGGTCGAGGGTGGAGGCCCAGGTCGGTCCGAACCAGCCGCCGTCACGGAAGCCGGAGCGGTGGTGGCGTTCGAGGACCAGCGACAGGATGCCCGGGAGGCGTACGTCGGTGGCGGACATGACCATCTCGCCCGTGGCCATGTCGATGGGGTCGCCGGAGGTGAACAGACTCTTGATCGTGCGGCCGGCGTCCCGTATCGCGGTGGCGCCCTTGCGGACGGAGTTGGCGATGTTCTCCAGGGCCTTGCCGGATTTGATGAGGGTGGGGAGTTCGCGGGCCATTTTGAGGAGGCCGCCGGCGGTGGTGAGGCCCTTGAACATCGGTATGCAGTCCAGCGCAGCGAACATGACGTCCCACAGGGAGGCTTTGCCTTGTAGGTATTTCATGACGGTGTCGGCGAGGACGATGACGGCGGCGGCGAGGACGAGCCAGGCGAGTGGTCCGCCGATGATCATGACGACGATGCCGAGGACGGCGACGATGATCTTGCAGGCGGCGACGATGTCGTCCCAGTGGTCGGCGACCCAGTCGACCGCCTTCTCCCACCAGTGCTTGTTGTGGATACCGGCGTCGGAGGCTTCGTGCAGGGCGTGTTCGGCCTTGGAGGCGGCGGTGTCGCGGATCCCGGCGGCCTGCGCCGCCAACTCCTTGGCGGCGTCGAGACGGGACTGGGCGTCGTGGACGGCGGCGGAGGCGGTGTTGTGGGCGTTGCCGGCGTCGGTGGCGTTGCGGGCGGCGTCGCGGACGTCCTGCTCCGAGGGTGGGGGGACGCCGGGCTTGGGGTCTTGCTGGTACTCCTTGGACTTGTCCTGGGCGCGTTTCACCCAGGCGTCGGCGTTGGTCAGTTGACCTTTCGCGGTGTCCAGGTCGGCGCGGGCCTGGCGGCCTTGGGACAGGGCGCGGTCGGCGTCGGCCTGCGCGGTCTCCAACTGCGGCCAGTAGTCGTCCAAAGCACCTGACGCCAGGCGGTAGGAGCGTTCCAGCTTGTCCAACTCGCCGGGCAGGTCACCGAACTGGGTGCGGTACTCGTCACCGGACAGGCCGGCCCATTCCTGGATGACGGTGTCGCCGTTCAGACCGCGCACGGAGCGCAGGGCGCTGGCCACGTCATCGGCGAACGCCCCCAGTTTGCGGGCGAGTTCCTTGACCTCGTACGGCTCCCCCGGCACCGGATCCCGATCCAGATCCAGCACATGCCAATCCGTCGGCCTGCCCATGACCGCTGCCTCCCCCGATAAGCCTGCTGGTCCTGTCCATCCTCGCAGAGCCTCGTCAGACGCGTGAAGATCGTTCGACCCGCACCTCGCGGATCGCCACGCGGCACACCCCGGGCGCTCCATGCCGCGAATCGCCCGGGTTATCCAGATTTACCAGGACACATCACTTTCACTCCGGTAAATTGGTCAACTAATTCTGCATTACGGCTACGCCACCGGTTTCTGATTCCGCCGGATCGACCTCGCTTCCGATGGGCGCATAAGACGGCAGATCACCGGCGAAATCGGCTTCCGGCCGCCGAAGTACGTTGGTGCGGCGCTTTCTCGGTCGATTCGGGACGCTTCTGGGCCGGTCGTGCGCTCAGCTGATCGCGAGCGGCGGCAAACTGACGGGTCCTGATCATTGGAGATCGGTTGAACGCTGCGCACATCCTGCGGTTGACGTGTGAAGTTTTTGTATTAGGGTGAACGCGTCCTTGTCGGCCGGTACCGGACGGCGGGGATCCGAGGGGCCTGCCGTCCATGTCGAATCGCCTCTCGCATGATCGCGTGACCGTATGACCGCACGTCAGCTTTGCTGCTCCGCGGCGGTCGGACGGCCGCCTCACGCGGTCGGTAAGTCGCCCTGACCAGGCGTCCGACCTGTCCGAACCCCACTCTCGACAAGCGGATAGCACGCCGTCAACGACCTCTCCCCGAAAGTCCCCATTTCAGTGTGGCGACGGTGGCCAGTAGGCCCCACCGCCCCGACCACGACTTTCCCTTTGCGCTGATGATGATTCCCTGTGAACTGCGCGGTACCCGGTGAAAATATCCCCACGTTCTCCGCTGGGAGGCAATAGACGCTCGGGCAAGGCGGGCACTGATCCCTCCCCGTCGGTATCAGGACAGGCAAGCGCGTCAGCACCCCCCGATCCGCAGTCGGCCGGGCACCCCGGACCACCCGGGCCGCCCAGACCGCTGCCGAGGCTCGCACCGCTGACGAACGACGAAATCACGCGGATGCGGGCCAGCGTGTCCGTGGTCGCACCGGTCGCCGCCGAGATGACCGTGTACTTCTACGCCATCCTGTTCACGCGCTATCCGCAGGTGCGCGCCCTGTTCCCCGAGAACATGGACACCCAGCGCGACCGCCTGCTGCGCGGGCTGCTGCGGATCGTGGACTTGGTCGACGATCCGGACAATCTCGTACGGTTCTGCACCCGGCTGGGCCGGGACCACCGCAAGTTCGGGGCACTGCACGGCCATTACCCCGCCGTGGGCGAGTGCCTGCTCGACGCCCTGGCCCGCTACGCCGGCGAGGCGTGGAGCCCGGAAGTGGCCGCCGCGTGGAGCCACGGCTACGGCATCGTGGCCCAGGTCATGATGCACGCGGCCGACGAGGACGCCCGCAGCCGGCCCGCGGTCTGGCAGGCCGAGGTCATCGGCCATGTGCCCCGCGGGCACGGCATCGCCGAGATCACCGTGCGGCCCGACGCCCCCTACCCCTATACGGCGGGCCAGTACGCGAGCATGGAGACGCCCTGGCGGCCGAGGGCCTGGCGCTACTACTCGCCCGCGCACGCCCCGCGTTCGGACAACACCGTCACCTTCCACGTCCGCGCGATCACCAGGGGCCAGGTCAGCCGGGCCCTGGTGTACAGCGCCCGGCCCGGTGACGTGGTGCGACTCGGGCCCACGCAGGGCGACATGACCCTGGACCCCTACAGCGACCGGAACTTGGTGTGCGTCGCCGGCGGAACGGGCATGGCCCCGATCCGCGCGCTGGTCGAACAGGCCGCCCGCAACGGGATGCAGCGGTTCGTGGACGTGTTCGTCGGCGCCCGCACGGCCGAGGAACTCTACGGTCTCGACGACATGCTCCGGATGTCCCAGCGCCATCACTGGCTCTCGGTACGGGCCGCGGTCTCGCACGAGCGCATCGCCGGGCTGGAGGGCTCACTGCCCCAGGTCCTGGGCGAGTTCGGGCCCTGGTACCAGCACGAGGCGTTCCTGTCCGGCCCGGTCGACATGGTCACCCAGGCCGTCAACACCCTGGCCCGGCAGGGCATCCCCCAGGACCGGATCCACTTCGATCCCTTCGACGTCCCCGCGCTGGAGGCGGCCCTGCGGCCCCGGCGCACCAGCGATCAGGACCCCGAGTGAGCGTTCCGGCCCCGGACGGTGAGCGTTCCGGCCCCGGACGGCACGGCGCCGCCGTGAGTACGAGCCCCCCGAGCAGGAGAGAACCGCCTGTGCACTTCTCCGGAACCACTCCACTGGCCAGCCGGCGTCCGCCCGGACCCGGCGCCGTGCTGGACGCCGCCGCGGTCTTCCTCCGCCAGTTCGCCGCGGAGAATCCGGGTGCCGGCGATCCGCACCGGCGGTTCGCCGAGGTCGCCGCGGAGGTGGAGCGGCACGGCACCTATGTGCACACCCCGGAGGAACTGGCCTTCGGCGCGCGGGTGGCCTGGCGCAACTCGGCGCGCTGCATCGGCCGCCTGTACTGGAACAACATGACGGTGCGCGACATGCGGCACGTCGAGGACCCGGACGGCATCGCCGAGCAGTGCTTCGAGCATCTCCGCCTCGCCACCAACGGGGGCCGAATCCGCCCGGTCATCAGCGTGTTCGCGCCGGACCGCCCCGGCCGCCCGGCGGCCACCCTGCTGGGCGAGCAGCTGGTCCGCTACGCCGACGACCCGCGCAGTGCGCAGCGGGTGGAGCTGGCACAGGAGTTGGGGTGGAAGGGCGGTGAAACCCCCTTCGAGGTGCTGCCGTTGCTGGTGCAGCCCGGCGGGGGCCGGCGCCCGGAGTTCTACGAGATACCCGAGGACGCGGTGCTCGAGGTGCCGTTGACGCATCCGAGGCACCCGGAGTTCGGCGCGCTGGGCCTGCGCTGGTACGCGGTGCCGGCCGTCAGCGACATGTCCCTGGAGATCGGCGGGGTCATCTACCCGGCGGCACCGTTCAACGGCTGGTACATGGGCACCGAGATCGGCTCGCGCAACCTGGCCGACGCCGACCGCTACGACCTGCTGCCCGCGGTCGCCGCCCTGTTCGGTCTCGACACCGCCAGCGACCGCACGCTCTGGCGGGACCGGGCGCTGGTCGAACTCAACGCGGCCGTCCTCCACTCGTACGACCTGGCCGGCGTGACCATCGCCGACCACCACACGGAATCCACCCGCTTCCTGGCCCATGTCGAGCGCGAAGGCCGGCACGGACGTCCCGTCCCGACCGACTGGAGCTGGATCGTCCCGCCGCTGTCGGGCTCGGCGACCGCCGTCTTCCACCGCTACTACGATCCCCCCGACCCGGACCTCCGCCCCGCCTTCCTCCACCGCGCCCCCGCGACCTGCCCTGTCGCCCACACCGCGTAGGACTCCGACAGGGGCCGTTCACCTTCGGACGTTACGGTGCGCCGATCACGCCCGGCTGCTGCCGGCGAACGTTCCCTGGGGGATCTCTTACGCGCATCACTTCGTGCTGCCTTCGTGACGGCTGTCGCCGCCTTGGGCCCCGCCGGGGCCTCCGTGGCACCCGTTCATGCCGCTGCGGGGTACGAGCGGTGCCCCAAGGGCAGGTTCTGCGTCTTCGACGGCACGGGCGGCGGCGGGGTGATGGCGTCCTATGCCACGCCCCAGTCGACGCTGGGCAGTTGGTCGAAGCGGGCCGTCTCGGTGGACAACCGCACCGGTTTCGGGATGGCCTGACGAGCCTGGTACGCCTGTACCGCGGCAAGACCGGCGGGCTCACCACAGGCTTCGACGAGGCCGCGCTCGACACGGGCGACGCGCTCTTGTGATCCGCCCGGCAGGGCCTCGATCCCGGGCTTCCCAGCCCGGGGGAGCGGCACGGAACGCGGCCCCGTGCGTGCACGTCACCGGGCCGCTGCCGAGGGAAGGTCGCCCAGCAGGTCGGCGGCCTCAGTGCTCGCAGAGGGAGAACTCCCGTTCATAGAGCTGCTCGTTGTGTTCGTCGACGAAGAACTTGCGTTCGTGCATGAGCTGTTCACGGTAGGTCCGGGCCTGCTCAAGGGTCATGGTCGAGGTGTCGGACCAGGGCTGCTGCGGGGGCACGTCGGAGGTCGAGACGATGGTCCGCGACGGGTCGACCAGGAAGAACGCGAGGATCTTGCGGTGTCCCGGGCGGGTCGGGTCCGCAAGACGGAACGAACCGACGCGGTGCTGCAGGATGTTGGGGAAGGCCAGGCAGCGGCCCGCCGGGGTCGACGCCGATCCCAGTACCTGGTTCAGCGAGTCCTCGTTCTCGAGGCCGTAGACCTCACGCAGACCGTTGTCGTCGTTCTGTTCGTAGTCCGGGTCGTCGAGTGCCGCCCGGAAGCTCAGCCGGCTCTCCGTGGTGTTCTCGTTGTCCCAGTAGTAGATGCCGGTCGAGACGATCCGCTCGTTCATCATCCCCTCGACATGCCACGAACCGCCGGCGTATTCGGGCTTGTCCGGGGTGAGATGAATGGTGGCGAGCTTGACGATGACCTGAAGGCGGCGGCCGCGCAGGTCGACACGGGCGGATTCGTCGGGCACCGCGGGCGGGATGAAAGCGGGGGCGTCCGGGACGACCGGGCGGCGGTTCTCCCACCAGCCGTCCATGGCCTCCTCCCACGCACGGCGGGCTTCCGCGTAGGCCTCGTCGTCACTGTAGGAGGCCTTGTCCGGAAACTCGGGTTCCGAGTCGTACCATCCGTAAGGATCGGCCTCGATCCGCAGAGGCCGCGGGTGGCGCAGGTCGGTGAGCACGTTCTCCAGCAGCGGGCGCATGCGCGCGAACAAGTCCGGCAGGACGGCGGCCAGTTCGCGATGGGTCTCGGGATGAACGTTGTTGACGTACGAACGGAAGGCGACGTCGCCGTCGTCACTGACGTCGACGTCCGTGGGCAGCCATTGGAACCGCTCCGAGAACTCGTACGTCGTGTAGCGGTCGGTGGGGTTCTGCCAAGCCCGCTCGGGTGCGCCGCTCGCCTCTTTCACCAGGCAGAACAGCGAGGGATGGACGAGATCCAGCACCTGGCCGCCGGACCCTGGATGCCAGTCCCGCTCCTCTTCGGGAACCTCTTCCAGCACCCGAACCGCCTCGCGCAGCCGCGATCCGAGCGTGTCGTCGACCAGCGTGTCCGACTGCCACACCCCGTCGACGGCGGACACCTCGACCCCGGTTCTTCCGTCCCGCAGCGCGGCGTAATGCGCGAGTTCGGCAAGGACGTAACGAACCTGCGCTTCGGTGAGGCCCTGCGCGACCGCCTCCTGCGTCCACCTGGCGGCGATGTCCGCGTCGTTCCTCTTGTCGAACCACCGCGGCTTCTCCCGAATGCGGGCGCTGCACTGGATCATCTCCAGCTCCCGCAGCGTCCGGGGCGCCGCGGAAGATATGGAGCGGGAAGCCTGAAAGGGCAGGGGGAAAGTGGCCGGCTCAGTCAACTCTTCTGGTCTTCCTAGTCGGTGTGCGGTGGTGGGAAGGCTACGTGAGCCGACTGACACCGCGGCCGTGCTCCCCGGATCCCGGTTACGTCAACGCCGCCGTGACGGAAGTCAGTTGTCCAGGCGGACAGGCATCAGGATCGAGTACGCGTCCTCGCTGTCGGTCCTGCGGATCGCCATGGGCGCGGTGGAGGCGCCGAACTCCAGGACCAGTCGGTCCCGGGCCCCGGCGGCGAGAGCGTCCAGCAGGAAGTTCCGGTTGACGGCGATGCCGTCCGCGTCGTCGTCGCCGTCCGCGCAGACGGCGACCGTACCGTCGCCCGCCACCTTGAGCACGCTGAGGTCACGGGGAGCAGCGCCCGGCTCGGGCACGTCAGCGGTGCGGACGGGGCCGTTCTCCACCGCCTGCCGGAACGCCGGGACGTCGACGAGGGCGCGCGTCCCCGCCGGCAGGCGGACAAGCCGGCGGTAGTCGGGGAAGTCGTGATCGAGGCACTGGCCGGCCGCCTGCCGCGCTCCCGCGTCCAGGGCCACGTGGCCGCCCTCCACCGTCAGTTCGACGGATCCCCCCTCGCCGAGCAGCGCGCGCATCGCGTCGGCCAGGGGGGACGGGACGATGACCTGCGCACGAGGCGCGCCGCCGGGGCCGTCACCGGTGCCACGGGCTTGCGCGACCGCCATCCGGTACCGATCCGTGGCGACGGTGCGGAGCGTGCCGTCCTCGATGTCGAAGAGGACCCCTGCGAGCATCGGCAGCTCAGGGTCGGTACTGGCGGCGAACCGGACCGCGTCCAACGCGGCAGCCAGTTCGGACGCGCCGACGGTGAAGCGGACGGAGGCGGTGAGAGGTGAAGCCATGGGATTCTCCCGGTGATCGAGTAGGGCTCGGACCGTGGAGAGCTCCCTGCGGGCATCGGACAGGTCCCGCTCGAGACGGCTCAGATGCGACTGGAGCAGCCGGCGCACCAGTTCGGTGTCAGTGCTGGACCAGCCGGCCAGCAGCAGCCGGATGTCCGCCAGCGGCATACCGGCGCGACGCAGCCGAGCCAGCAACCGTGCCTCACCGAGCTGGTCGGAGGCGTACCAGCGGTACCCGTTCAGCGGGTCCACGCGCGCCGGGACCAGCACACCGGCCCCGTCGTAGAACCGCAGGGCACTCACGCCCAGTCCACTCCTCCGGGCCATCTCGCCAATGCTGAGCATCTCACTCTCCACACCCAAAACTCTCGGCTCTCGACCAGGTCGAGGGTCAACCTCCGTCGCTCAGCATCAAGGTCCACCGGCACCGAAGGCAGCCGTGAAGTCGGCCACGGACCCGGCGAGGTCCTGGGCGCCCGCGTCGTCTGGTGGAAGGGACGGCAGCGCCCCGTCATCTCGACCTCGGTGCCGCCGATCGCCCCTGCCTGCACGGCCTTCAGGCTCAGGGCGTAGGCCGGCCACAGGACGCGCGGATCAGCGCAGTCCGGCGAAGAGGTCGTTCTCGGGTACGGCCGTGCCGGTGGTGTCCCGGACACGAACGAAGGTCTCCATGCCCATCAACTCGCCGAACCTCTCCTTGCCCATCTTGAGGAAGAAGATGTTGTCGCCCTGACTGCCGTGCGCGGCCAGCGCGTCGAACTTCTGACCGCTGAACGCGGTGGTGTCCACCCACGTGGTGATCTCGTCGTCGGGGAGGCCGATCTCGGCCATCGCGGCGGCCTCGGCAGGATCCGGTTCGGGCATGTCCGCACCGAACTCGCGCATGATCTCACCGAACCGCTGCATCATCGAGCGGGGCGCCGTGGTCCAGTACACCTTCGGAGTCAGCTCGGTCATCTCCAGCGCCGCCATCGTGATGCGGTGGGCCTGGATGTGGTCGGGGTGGCCGTAGAAGCCGTTCTCGTCGTAGGTGACGACGACGTCAGGTCGGTAGTGCCGCATGAGTTCCGCGAGTCGGGCGGCGCCTTCCTCAACCGGGGTCTGCCAGAAGGACCCAGGGGCGTCGTTGCCCGGCCAGCCCATCATCCCCGAGTCGGCGTAGCCGAGCATCTCCAGGTTGCTGATCTTCAGGACGTCACAGCTCGCCTCGAGCTCTTGACGGCGCATCAAGGCGACGGCCGCAGGATCGTGGCCGGGATCGCCGGGCTTCACGCCGCCCGGTCCGTCACCGCAACCGCCGTCGGTACAGGTCACGAGAACCGTGCGAACACCCTCCGCCGCGTACCGCGCGAGGATTCCCCCGGTCCCGGTGGCCTCGTCGTCGGGGTGGGCGTGTACTGCCATGAGCGTCAAGGGCCGGTCGGGCATGAAACTGTCCTCCTGCAGGAATACGTCTTGATCCGAGGCGTGTGGCGGGCAGACCACGATGCACGAGCCCGGATACCGGCGGGACGGGCGACCGCTCGGCCTCCGTTGTGGCGCGGGTCCCTCGACCCATGCAACCGTGCCGGCCGGGCCGGCTGTTCCCGGCAGGGCCGACGTCCGGCTGTCCAAGCTTCGCAGTGAACCCTCCTCGAGCTCGACGAGGAGGCCGTGGCTGCTCCCGGGCCCGGGACCCGGAGCCGTCACCTGCGACGACGGAACGACGAGGGCCCCGACCGCGGAGCGGTCGGGGTTGCCCCCAACACGCCTTCCAACGGGTCACGGCGCCGTCCGTAGGCGGGCGAGGGCGTCCTGACCAGCGGCGGACGGTTCGGCCGGGCGGCTCGTGGACGGGGCTGCGGCGCCGAATCGGGATCGACATCCACCCGGCGCGCAATCACACCGTCTTCGTCGTACACGGCGTATGCGGTCACGCTGCCGTCCTCCTTGGCGCGGTAGATCACTTCTCCGGGGTTCGCGTTCTTCGGGAACCGGCCACTGACCTGGGTAGCACCCGAGAGGTCGAACTTCTTCGGGTAGGGACTCAGCCCGAGCGGGTCGGAGGCAACGTGCAGGTTGGGAACGTACGCCTCGGGGCTGGGCGCCGGCGAGAGCCCGAGCGGATCCGGGCTGGTGTAACCGGTACGACGACCCGTTGGCGATCGTGGAGGGACGGGTCCGTACTGACCTGGAACGGTACGGTCGGCGGACCGTTGGTGGGGTAGCGCGGCACCTCACACGTCGGGATACGCCTGGATGAAGGCGTGCAGCCAGGCGCGGAAGTCCTCGGGTCCGTGCAGGGGAGTGCCGGGTCCTGACATCAGATCGGCGCCGCCCAGTGCGTCCAGGGCCTGCCATACCGCTTCCTCGGCGAGCAGGGGGTCGTCCCCCTCCATCACCTCCAGGGCCCAGTCGGCGGCCTCCCCGGCGTCGGCCGCGGGGTCGTCGGCCAGCGCCTCCAGCCGCGCTTTGATGTTGTGTAGAAGCTCGTCGCTCATGTTCCCTCGGTAGTGGATGGTCGCTGGTCGGCTCAGAAGGTGCCGGTAAAATTGCCCAGCGCGTCGAAGACATAGTGAACCTTCTTGCCGCCGGTCACCGTCACATCGGGGCGAACGATACGGACGTTGCCTGCGTGGTCGACGGTCTCGTGCCAGATCCGGGTGGCGTCCGTAGCGGGATCCCACTCTCGTACCAGGCGTCGGCCGACCATCTCACCGGGGTTCCGTGCTTCCGCGATGGTTCCGTAGAAGCGGAACCTCCCGCTTTCGAGCTCCCGGATTCCACCCTTGCCGTATTTCTGCGCCTGCTCGTAGTAGCGCAGCTGCTTGGCGTAGTTCGCCGGGTTGTCCGCGCCCGCACCCCCGCAGGCCGGGGCGAGGCCCAGCGGGTCGGTCCACAGCAGCGGATTCGACACGTAGGCGTGGTGGTTGGGGGCCGCGTCCAGGCCGAGTGGGTCAGGGGAGACGTAGCGCCCCAGCGCCGGATCGTAGTAGCGCTCGAGGTTGTAGTGGAGGCCGGATTCTGCGTCGTAGTACTGGCCCTGGAAGCGCAGTGGGCACGGCTCGTCGCCCGTGGGCGTCCCCGATCCCCAGAGGGTGGTCCGCATCCGCCAGGCGACGTCGCCTGACGCGTCGAGCAGTTCGGTCGGTGCTCCGGCGAGGTCGGTGACGATGCACCAGCCAGGCGAGTGGTCCGCCGATGATCATGACGACGATGCCGAGGACGGCGACGATGATCTTGCAGGCGGCGACGATGTCGTCCCAGTGGTCGGCGACCCAGTCGACCGCCTTCTCCCACCAGTGCTTGTTGTGGATACCGGCGTCGGATGCTTCGTGCAGGGCGTGTTCGGCCTTGGAGGCGGCGGTGTCGCGGATCCCGGCGGCCTGCGCGGCGAGTTCCTTGGCGGCGTCGAGGCGCGACTGGGCGTCGTGGACGGCGGCGGAGGCGGTGTTGTGGGCGCTGCTCGCGTCGGTGGCGTTGCGGGCGGCGTCGCGGACGTCCTGCTCCGAGGGTGGGGGGACGCCGGGCTTGGGGTCTTGCTGGTACTCGTTGGACTTGTCCTGGGCGCGTTTCACCCAGGCGTCGGCGTTGGTGAGTTGACCTTTCGCGGTGTCCAGGTCGGCGCGGGCCTGGCGGCCTTGGGACAGGGCGCGGTCGGCGTCGGCCTGCGCGGTCTCCAACTGCGGCCAGTAGTCGTCCAAGGCACCTGACGCCAGGCGGTAGGAGCGTTCCAGCTTGTCCAACTCGCCGGGCAGGTCACCGAACTGGGTGCGGTACTCGTCTCCGGACAGGCCGGCCCATTCCTGGATGACGGTGTCGCCGTTCAGACCGCGCACGGAGCGCAGGGCGCTGGCCACGTCGTCGGCGAACGCCCCGAGTTTGCGGGCGAGTTCCTTGACCTCGTACGGCTCCCCCGGTACCGGATCCCGGTCCAGATCCAGCACATGCCAATCCGTCGGCCTGCCCATGACCGCTGCCTCCCCCGATTCAGCCTGCCGGTCCCGCCCATCCTCGCAGAGCTGGAAAGACGCAGGAAGATCGCCGGATCCCTGACCGGCCTTCCCGACCGTGTCGCGCCCGTCACGCAGAGTCCGAGACGGCAGTTCCCCGGACGCCGGTTCCGTCACGGCTGCCGCCACGCGGGGGGGATCGCCCGAGCCCGGACATCGGGCCGCAAAATCTCGCAGGGCCCCACCGCTCAGCGATGGGGCCCTGCGAGTGCCCTCACGGGCGGGTGCGGAGGATACGAGATTCGAACTCGTGAGGGGTTGCCCCCAACACGCTTTCCAAGTCTGTTGGTGACTCGCGGGCCGAGGCGCGGCGGCGTTCACCTGCGTTCACCGTCGCCCGGTCGCCGTCACGGTGTCGGCTTTGGGTCTCGTCTGAACGGCCATGCACGGGGCTGAATGAGACGGAAACTGAGACGGTGGGCGGCCTCTCAGCCTCAGGGCCTGAGACGGTTCTCTTGCGGGTCGAAGCAGATCAGTCCCAAGGAGTCCGCCAAGGTCGCCGCATAGGCGGAGGCTTCCTCGGCCATGCTCCATCGCATCGGGAAGTACACGAGCGGGCCGCTCGCCTCTCCGATCAACGGTCCCGTCGACCACGGAGAGGTGTCCCCCTCGTCCTCGGTCAGGTCACACCATCGCTCCAGCAGCGCGGCGACGTAAGCCGCTATGCGCTCGGTTGGCGGATGCTCCTCATCCGTATCGACGTAGCGGTCGTAGAGGTCGGTGAAGGCTTGCCCGGCCGCCTTGTCATCCGCCGGGCGCTCGCCTTCCCACACAGCCAAGTCGTAGCTCATGCCGGAAAGCTGTCATGCAGCACCGACAGATCGGCATGCCCGGCGACGGGGGCACCTTCTGATCCGTAGCTAGAGCTGGATGGGTCAGCATCGGTCGGACCGGGCACATAGCGGCCGCCTGCGGACGCCTACAGTTGCGGAGAGTTGCTGTGGTTGCGGTACTTCGCTGCTGTACGGGGGTGCTGTCTGTAGAGCGGAAGGCGACCGACACGGCGCGGCGCATACGCCCACTCGCCAAGCTCCACCGTGGGTCTAGCCTGCTTGTCGTGCAGCTTCACGACATACCCTCGCTCTGGCACCTACGCATGGTCAATGGCGGGCTCGCCCACATTTGGGCCGATGGTTACGAGGAAGTTGACGGCTTCTACGTCTTCGATGTTCTCGCTACGGTTTCTCTCGCCGACCAGCCCCACATAGCGGTCACGGGGGCCGCGCCGGCCGATCCGGAAAAGGTGTGCGTCACCGTTGCCCGCATTCCGATGAACGCGGTGCAAGACCTCCACACGGCCAAGATCGGCACGGATCTCCCCTACTGCGCATGTGATCAAGGGCAGCGGTCGCGCGACCAAGAGGAGACGTTAGAGCGCTAGTTTGGAAGACCAGTGCGGTGGCCCCGTGGGGACCTCGTACAGGCCCGTACGGCGCCTTTGGGGTCTCTGACCCGCTGTTCCCCGTAAGACCCCGCTGCGCACCCGTCAGACGGGCACGTGGCGGGCACGACCGCGCGAGTCAGCGGACCGGCACCCAGTTAGGGACGAACTCCAAGATCTCGTTTCGGTCGGCCCACCGCCACCAACGATGCCCGCTCCCGCACGAGAGCACTGCGCGGCATGCCCGCTGTCCGTCATCGTCGCGCTTCATCAGCAAGAGTCCGCGGTCGGCGAGTGGTTTGCCGCACTCGGGGCAGGGCTCTCCAGACACGGAGCCTCCTCCATGCAGGCCACCAAGAGACACCTCATCTTGCCGTACGTCCACCCAGGTGCCCGTTGTGGAGATGGGATGATCTCCCCGGAGGAGTGCGAGTGGACATGCTTGAGCTGATGGGTTGGCTGGCCGAGCGCGGAATCACGACCGTGTTCAAGGTCGACGGTGAGCGCATGATCGAGCGCAGAACCGCATGGATGGTCCTCGTCAGCGGTGGCGCGCTTGGCGAGGACTCCTTTTTTCGTGCGGATCTGATCACAGCAGACGCCTGTCTGGACTCCTTGCTCGCCCACCTGGAAAGCAAGGGCCTGTCGCCGTTCGCGTGATCGACGTGTCGCGGGTGCCTATTGCCCCTAGATGCGAACTATGGGCGCGACGGTCGCTGAGGTCTCTTGACGAGGTCAACGGGTTGATGGGGGGTGCTATCAGCCGTAGGCGACCGGCGCGGTTGCTGTACTTCCCTGCGGTACAAGGGCACCCGCCTACGGAACCTTCGCCCGCGAGCGGGACGATTCTTGCGCCAATGCTCTTGCAGCTCGGCGCCCGTGGCGAGGGGCACCGCAGCTGCGATGCTTATTACGACACCCCAGATGCCCTGCCAAATCCCCTTGCCTAGCATGAGGAGGCCAGCGATCCAGGACCAGCTAATGAGCCAACTCTTCCACTGAAACCAGCCTGACCAGCTCATCCGCCCCCGTCGCATGCCGTAATCGTAGCCTCGCCCAGCACCCGCACCAATGAGTTCCACGCCCCCGCTTCCATCCCGTCTGCCCTCGGCCCGCACTCCTGTGGAGCGGGCGTGGTTCAGGGCGTCAAGGTGGAGCGCGCCGCTGTACGAACGACCTTGACGCCCTGGGCCGCGACTGCTCGGCTTGTCCCGGGTCGATGGCAGTCGGGATGGGAGCTCCCGCACCATTCCCACGACGAACGTGCGGTCGCCGGCCGGGCCTGGTCCATCTCGGAGCCTGAGCGCCCCCGCCGGAGGCACCTCTTTGACCCCGGCTGTACGGTCTCGCCTCATGCCCCTCGGGCCTCCCCCCTCGCGGGCGCGCGCGGCGTCGGCCGTGCCGAGCGGGGCGGAGACAGGAGCGACGGCGCGGCCGGAAGCCGGACGCGCGCCCGGCGGAGCGTCAGCGACGCCGGGAGCCTTGAACCCGTAGAGAAGGTTGTTACTCGGGCAGGCCCCTGAATTTGGCTGGACTGGGGGATGGGGAGCTCGGCAGGATGCGCCCCATGGGCAACACGATGGCGTGGCCAGTGATGCGGACCAGGGACTTGGGGGAAACCTTCGCTCTTGCGAAGAGGCTGCTGTCTGTTGCTTCCTGGTATGACCCGACGTGGTGCTACTTGGATGCCTGGGCGCACAGCCACGATCTCCTGGAACGCTTGGTCGATGCCTTCCCTGATGAGGCGAGGGCCAAGGTCTATGCACGGGACGGCAGCGGGCTACCTGTAAACGTGTCTCTGGGCGTTACTTCCGTCGCCGCGGCGCGAGTGGCTCTGGAGACTTGGGCGAGCATTACGAGGTGCTACGTCCTGTGGCACAACTTGAAGTGGCCAGCCTTGCCTGAGCTCGGGTTGGAGCACGAGGAGTACAAGTATGCCGAGTTGGAGATTGCCTGTAACAGCCATGACATTCATTGTTCCGAGTGGGCCGCGGAGCACACCGTGTTCGTCCATGCCCGGCCCGGAGAGGTAGAGCGTCCCGCTTGGCTGGCGGCACAGGTCGGTGCCGAGGTTGTTGGACCGCCTGAGTTCGGCTGGTAGGGAGCACGGTCGGAGTTAGTAGGGGTCATCCATCGCTTGGGCCGAGGTCCACGGGCGGGGGCCTGAACCCGTCTGCGCATGCCGGGCGACTGGCGGCAC
This sequence comes from Streptomyces sp. NPDC020917, assembly GCF_044333795.1. Classification (NCBI taxonomy): domain Bacteria; kingdom Bacillati; phylum Actinomycetota; class Actinomycetes; order Kitasatosporales; family Streptomycetaceae; genus Streptomyces; species Streptomyces sp. NPDC020917. Next base: position 543,844 of record NZ_JBIRRR010000002.1, read on the forward strand.
CATGGACCAGGGCAAGGAAGGTGACGGGGCGGGCGGTCCATTCGATCGTGGTTGTGGCGTGGTGGGCGGTGTAGGTGCAGGGCTTGCCGGCCTGGAGGAGCTGGGTGGCGTCGAGTTGGCCGGTGGTGAGCCAGGTCCAGGCGTCGTGAGAGGCGGCACGGTCCAGGGCGGGTGTGATGGTGCGCAGAGCGATGCGGATCCAGCGGATGGCGTCGGCTGCCGTTGCTACGTCGATAGAAGCCACCAGGACAGGGGTCTCGCCTGTTGCGGGGCTCTTGGTCCAGCATTCGCACCAGTAGCCGGGGCGGAGCAGGGGCGTGGGGTTGTTCATCGGGAGCTCCCGCGCAGGTGGATCGTCAGGCGGTAGCGGCAGGCGTCATCGGCGAACGTCACGCTGTACGGGCTGCCTTGTGCAAGGACGGCCATCGCGCGTTCGTGCTCGGCCATGTCGGTCGACCAGCGGCGGCCGGGTCGCGCGTAGGGCTCGTCGAGTTGGTCGGTCACGTCCTGGGCGCGGCCGATGAGCCAGCGCAGCGCCAGGCGCCGGTTACGTATGGCGCAGGCTCCCAGCGAGATGACTCCCCCGTCCGGCGCGTGGGCGGTGACCTCGCACCGGTACCCGACGCCGTGTACGGGACTCAGCGCGGTAAGCATGCGAGTTCATCCACAGCTGTGGACGAGTACAGGTACGCCGTGACCGTGCGGCCGTCCTCGCCTCCCAGCGTCTCGACATGTTGAGCCAGCGCGGCCACCATCCCCAGGCCGCGGCCGTGGGTCTCCTCATCGTCGGGGTGCTCGACCGCGGGCACGGTCTTCGCGCCGCCGGCATCGGTCACGGACACGCACACCACGTGCTCGGACAGCGCCAGGCTGACGTGGAAGGACCCCGTCGGATCGCCGCTGAGCGTGTGGAGGAGCGCGTTCGCGCCTAGCTCGGTGACGATCAGCGCCGCGTCGTCGGCGTGTGGCGAATCGGCCAGGACTTCCCGGGTCCAGCGTCGCGCGCGGCCAACTTCCTCCAGCGAACCCGGGCAAGTGAGTCCCCAGATCCGCACGCTACTCATATACTCGTCCATACAAGTTCCTTTGTGCTGGTAGGCGGCCATGGGTAGAGAGTTCGAGCTAGACGAGTTTCACGCCGTCGTGCGCACGCACGGCTGGCGGGGATGTGGCGTCGAGAGCGTCCAGGACGCGGATCGCGTATGCCTCGTCTGCGAGTTCGGAGACTTCTTCGCGGGTTGCCCAGCGCAGGGCGCTGGTCTCACTGCCGACGGCCGGTTCGCCGTCGATCGCCTCGCATCGGAAGACGAGGGAGACGATGAGGCCGGTCATGTTCTTGTAGACGCCCGTGAGAGTCGCGGGCAGCGCGATCTTGACGCCGGTCTCCTCCAGGACCTCGCGCTGGAGAGCGTCGGGGATGGTCTCGCCCGCCTCCAGCACTCCGCCCGGCGGTTCCCAATGTCCGTTGTCCCGACGCTTGATGAGCAGCGCGCGGCCCTCGTCGTCGACGATGACTCCGGCGACGCTCACCGAGTGCGGGCGCTCGATCGGCACGTACCTGATCCTCTCGGGTGGCTAGGCTCTCCACCGTAGCAACAAGGGTCGGCCGCTCGTCTAGATATCCAAAGGAGTACGCATGCCCGCTATCCCCTCCGGTGCGCTCGGCGCACTGGACCCGACGAGCGACCGGGCGGTCTTCCGCCAGATCGCCGACCAGCTACGCGAGGCCATCGACAAGGGCCGCTTCTCCGAGGGCGACAAACTCCCGTCGGAGACCGAACTCGTCGAGCACTACGGCGTCTCCCGGATGACCGTCCGCAACTCCCTGTCCGTCCTCCAGGGCGAAGGGCTCGTGTTCTCCGAGCACGGCAAGGGCGTCTTCGTCCGCCCCCGCCCCCCGGTGCGCCGCCTGGCCTCCGACCGGTTCGCCCGCCGCCACCGCGAGCAGGGCAAGTCGGCGTTCACCGTCGAAGCCGATGCCGCCGGCAGTCACCCCACTGTGGACAACCTGGAGGTCAAGGAAGAACGGCCCAGCCAGAACATCGCCACTCGCCTCGGCGGCCCCCGCCGCGTCCTGGCCCGGCACCGCCGCTACCTCCTCGACGGGCGGCCGGTCGAATTCGCCACCTCCTACCTCCCATTGGACATCGCCCGCGGCACCCAGATCGCTGAACCGAACCCGGGCCCCGGCGGCATTTACGCCCGGCTCGAAGAACTCGGCCACCGCCTCGACCACTTCGAGGAGGAGATCCGCGCCCGGATGCCCGCACCGCACGAGGTGCGGTCCCTGCGCCTGGCCGCCGGCGTCCCCGTCATCCACCTGATCCGAACCGCCTTCGACACCGGGGGCCGCGCGGTCGAGGTCTGCGACACCGTGATGGCCGCCGACGCGTACGTGTTGGCCTACCAGCTCCCTGCCACGTGACCAGGGCAGATGGCGTGACGGGTGTTCAACTCCCGCTACTCGTACGCCCCCAGAGGCAAACTCGTATAGACGAGTAGGCGGGATGTGTGGCACAGTGGTTGTCGTGCCCGGGCCTTCGGGTACGACGAATGGCACTTGTCTAGACGACTAGCTGTCACACTGTGAGGAGACTCGACCTTGCGTTCCATCCGTGTGGAGACCTCGGCGGCAACGATCCTGCTGACCGAGGCTCCGGAGACGAAGATCAAGGACCGGCAGACCGGGGAGGTCGCCACCGACGCGACGACCGGTGAGGCGCTGATGACCGTCGGCGTCGTCTACATCGAGGACGGGGAGTCCTCGCTGGTCAAGGTGACCATCCCGCAGAGTGGTGTGGGTGAGGGACTGGCGCTGGGCGCTCCGGTCGCGCTGCCGGGGCTCATCGCCCGACCGTGGGAGAGCACCTTCAACGGCCAGCAGCGGCACGGCATCGCGTTCCGCGCCGCCGCCGTCACCCCGTCCGCCTTCCCGGCCCAGGTCGGAGCCTGATCGGCATGCCCGATCTGACGACGATGCTGGAGGTGGGTGGCTCCCTCGCCGCTGTCGGCGGTGGCGCTGCCTACCTCCGGGCCGAGCAACCGGCCGCGTACTGGTCCATGGTCGGCCTGCCACTCTCGGCGGCTCGCCTCATGGGCTCGTACGGGTCCGTGATGGACGTCTGCGGGCTGACCGTGGCCCCGTCCCGCTTACGCACCCTGGCGGTACGGGCCACGACCCGGCGAGAGGTGCGGCCGGTTCCTCCGCGGCGAGGCATCATCCGCCCGACGACGACGGGCATGCGGCTTCGGCTGCGGCTCGCTCCCGGTCAGGAGCCGGCCGACGTCGCAGCCTCGGCTGAACGGCTGCGGCACGCGTGGGGCGTCCACGCCGTGTACGTGTCCGTGGTCAAGCCGGGCGTGGTCGAACTGCGGCTCGTCGGCTTCGACGTGCTCCGCAAGGTCCGCATGCCACGCAAGGCCGGCGGCGACTTCCTCAAGGTGCCTGTGGCGCTGCGCGAGGATGCGACCGCCTTCGTGCGGGACTACCGCGCGATACCCCACCAACTGACCCTCGGCGCAACGCTGGCGGGCAAGTCCACGTACCTCCGCCACCTCATAGCGGGGCTCGCCCCGCAGCCCGTCGCGCTCGTCGGGATCGACTGCAAGCGGGGCGTCGAACTGGCCCCGTTCGCGGCCCGGTTGTCCGGGCTGGCGACCGACCCTGAACAGGCGGCCGACCTGCTTCCCGTGCTCGTCCGGCTGATGGAAGACCGGTACGACCTGATCAAGGCCCGGCAGGGCATCGCCTCCTCGACGCCGGACGAGGACATCACGTCCGACGTGTGGGGCCTGCCCGAGTCCGAACGCCCGGTGCCTGTGGTGCTGTTCGTCGACGAGGTGGCGGAACTGTTCCTCGTCGCCTCCCGCAAGGACGAAGAACGGCGCGACGAGATGGTCACCCAGCTCATCCGGCTCGCCCAGCTCGGCCGGGCCGCCGGCATCTACCTGGAAGTGTGCGGACAGCGCTTCGGCGCCGAACTCGGCAAGGGCGCGACCATGCTCCGCGCCCAGCTCACCGGCCGTGTCTGTCACCGCGTGAACGACGAAGCCTCCGCAAAGATGGCCCTCGGCGACATCGCACCCGAAGCGGTCATGGCCGCCTGCGCCATCGCTCCCGAACGTCCGGGCCTCGCCGTCGCCGGGGACACCTCCGGCGGCTGGTCCCGCATCCGCACCCCGTACCTCTCCCTCGGGGACGCTGCCGCCATCTGCTCCGCGTCCGCCGATCTCGTACCGGACCTGCCCGCGCTGGACCCCTTCCGGCCTGCTGTCCCGGCCCGTCCGGTCGGCACCCCCGACCCACTGGCCAAGCCCCGTCCCGTCACGGGGTGACCCCCGCCCCCACCTCGTACAGCGCCACGTCCCTACCCCGTCATGCCCTGAACCGAAAGGCAGGCACATGTCCCGCCCCTCACCCCGTGAGCTGTCCGACTTCCTTTCTGACCTCGCCGCGTTCCGCACGGACAGCAACGGCGACTACGCCGAACTGATGGCCCGTAAGGCCGATCTGCTGGAACGGATCGCCGCCGACATGCCCGACGACGCCGATGCGGCCGAGGTCGCCGCGCTCGCCCGCACCCGCGCCAACGACCTCAACGCCACTGGCTGACGCCCCTGGCAGAAAGGACCGGAACGCCATGCGCGCTCGCCTGGCCCGTATCGACGCCGTGCTCGTCCAAGCCGTCATCGCCGCCGCGCTGTCCTTCGCCCACCTGCACGACATCGCGGGCGTCGCCGGACAGCACGGGTGGAAGGCGTGGGCCTACCCGGTCTCCGTAGATCTGCTGTTGGTCGCGGCCTGGAAACGGCTCCGCGGCGGGACGAGCAAGGGCGCCGCCTGGTGCTGGTTCGTGATCGCCCTTTCCGCGTCGCTCGGCGCCAACATCGCCACCGCCGGCCTCCTCGAGGCGCACGCCGTGCCCGCATGGTTGCGCATCCTCGTCGCCGGATGGCCTGCGGTCGCATTCCTGGGCGGCACGCTCCTCGCGCACAGCGCCACCCGGCCTGGTCCAGCGGCCTCGCCCGAACCCGTCACGACCGAACCCACCCCGGAACCGCCTGCCCGTCCCACTCCTGTCATCCCGGCCGTCCCGGCGGCTCTGGTGGCTCATGCCCGCAAGGTCGCCGCCGATCACCTCACCCGCACCGGCAACGCCATCGACACCCTGACCCTGCGCGCCCGCCTCGGCGTCCCAGCACCGCTCGCCGAAGCCATCGCCGCGCAGCTCTGATGAGGAGAAGTTCAGCGAAGGGAAGCGGAAGCCTTGCGCTCGCGTCGACGACGTGCCGCCTCACCAGCGATGAGCATCACGAGGAAGAAGACGCCCATCGTGACGACTCCTCCCCACGATTCATCCAGCCACCGCCGGCCTACCACCACGTTCAGCCCCTGCCACACGATCCCGAAGACGATCAACAGCAGCAGCCGCAAACGCTCGCTCATGAACTCCCCCCGCCCAACTCGCTCAGGGCCTTACCCCAACGCTGCCAGGTACGAGACCTGTGTACCGCCCGCGCATGGAGGCCAACAACCAAGCCCCTGGAAAGGAGAGTTCGCCATGTCTGCCAACCGCCGCTTCCGCAACGTCGTCCGCATCGGGCCCGTCCAGGTCGGCACCGCCTACGACCAGCGGGGCCGGGAGAAGCACACCGCCGCCTGTACCGCGCCGCGCTGCGGCTTCTCCATCGACTACGACAGCCGCGCTGCTGCCGAACTGGCTGCCCGCACCCACCGCTGCCCCGTCCGCTGAAAGGACCGTCCCACCCGTGACCGTCAGCCTGCCCCTGGTCGTCGTCCTCGGCATCGTCGCCTGGGCCGCGATCAAGTTCCTCGGCGTACGCCTCTGGGTCGCCGTCGTGATCGCCCTGTTCGGCTTCTACCTGGCCCACACCTTCCTTGCTCCCGCCATCGACGACAGCACGCGCAACGGCGTCCGCGTCGTCAACGGCACACACACCTAGACGAGTAGTTGAGAGAGGTTCGCCGTGCTCCTCAGTCCCAAGTACCCACAGACCCTCACCCCCTCGCACCACGTCACGACTGCGCCCCTGCCCGTCCGGCACCCGCACCACCCGGCCGTCTGCGCCTGCCAGGCGACCACTCCGCCCGCTGCTCCTCCTCGACGGATGGCGCCCACGGTCGGGGTCGTCGTCGGGGCCGTGGCCGCAGTGATCACGGTCGGTGTCGTCCTCACCGCGCTCCTGGTCGCCGTCGCCGTCGCGGCCGTCTCGGTCGCCGTCGTCGCCCTGGTCCTGCGCTCGCTCCTGATGCCCTCGCGCCAGCGCTGATCCAACGACCTGCCGGGGCGGCACCGACACAGGCCCGCGTGTGCCGCCCCGGCCCCACCCTCCTCGCACCACAGCCCGTGAAGGGAGCTCCGTCATCACCCGCGCAACACCGCCCCCGCTGCCCGAACTCGGCGCCCTGGCCGCGCTCGGCACCCTGCCCGCACTCCTCCGCCAACTCTCCGGACTCGGCGGCTGCACCCACCCCATCCGACTCGACGGCCACCGCACCGAACACGAACTCAACCCCACGACAGGCGAGATCGGACCGGCCACTCACCGCCTGCTCTCCAGCCAACTGGCCGCCGGCCACCTGCTCGTCCGCTGCAACAACCGCCGCACCACCCGATGCGCCGCCTGCGCCGAGACCTACCGCCGCGACACCTTCCACCTCATCACTGCCGGACTCCGCGGCGGCAAGGGCACCCCGGAAGACGTCACAGACCACCCCCGGGTCTTCGCCACCTTCACCGCCCCCGGCTTCGGCCCCGTCCACAACCGACCCGACTCCGGCACCTGCCGCTGCGGTACCGCACACCCCGCCGACGCACCCGAACTCGGCACCCCACTCAACCCCGATACCTACGACTACGAAGCCGCCATCCTGTGGAACGCCCACGCCGGAGCCCTCTGGCGACGGTTCTCCATCTACCTGTGCCGCGAAATCGCCAAGCGCGCCGGACTCAGCCAACGCGCCTTCCGCAACCATGCCCGCGTCTCCTTCGCCAAGGTCGCCGAGTACCAGAAGCGCGGCGCCGTCCACTTCCACGCCGTCATCCGACTCGACGGCCCCGACGGCGGCACCACCCCACCGCCCACCTGGGCCACTGCTGACCTGCTCACGGACGCCATCCGCGCCGCAGCCTCCGCCTCTCGCGTGTCCGGTCCAACCATCGACAGCCGCACCCACACGTTCGCCTTCGGCCGCCAACTCGACGTCCGCACCATCCGCGGTGCCGACTTCGCCAGTTCGACCGCGCTCACCGATCGTGCAGTTGCCGCGTACATCGCCAAGTACGCGACCAAGGGGGCGGAGACAGCGACAGGCACGCTCGACCGCCCGATCCGCTTCCTCGCGGAGCTCCCGCACCTCGCCATCTCCGACCACGCACGCCGCATGATCCGCACCGCGTGGACCCTCGGGGCCCGCAAGGAACTGGAGGAACTGAGGCTGCGCGCCTGGGCCCACATGCTCGGCTTCCGCGGCCACTTCTCCACCAAGACCCGCCGCTACTCCACCACCCTCGGCGCTCTCCGCAACGCCCGCGCCGAGTACCGCCGCGCACGAAGCGGCCAGGCGCGACCCGAGGAGACCACCTACGTCCTCTCCCACTGGGTCTTCGCCGGCATCGGCCTCACTCCTGGCGAAGCCTGGCTCGTCGCGGCCATCGAACCCGCCCCCGGAACGGAAGGAGAGCCCACCCATGGCTGAGCGTGAAGGGGTTGCCAACGAACTGGAGTCCGGCGACACGTCTTTGGCCCTCCTGACGGTTGAGGAGGCGGCCCGGCGGCTCTGTATCGGTCGTACGACGTGCTTCCGGCTTGTCCTGGCCGGAGAGCTTGAGTCGGTGACGGTGGGGCGTCTGCGCCGCGTTCCCGCGGATGCCGTACCCGCCTTCGTGGCCCGGCTGCGTCACCAACCTGCCGAGGCGACTTGGGGGAGGACGGCATGACGGAGAAGCGCACTCGTCAGCCGAACGGGGCGTCGTCCATCTACCTCGGCAAGGACGGCAAGTGGCACGGCCGGGTGACGGTTGGCGTACGGGACGACGGCAAGCCGGATCGTCGACACGTCGAGCGCAAGACCAAGGCGGAGGTGATCAAGGCTGTCCGCGAGATGGAGCGGGCGCGGGATGAGAAGAAGCTCCGGAAGCCGGGCAAGGGCTGGACCTTGCAGAGCTGGCTTGAGCACTGGGTCGAGAACATCGCTCAGCCGTACGTCTCCGAGAACACGTACGACGGGTACGAGGTCGACGTACGGGTTCATCTGGTGCCGGGACTCGGAGCCCACAGGTTGGAGCGGCTTGAGCCCGAACATCTGGAGCGCTTCTACCGGAAGATGCAGACCTCAGGCAGCTCCGCCGGCACCGCCCACCATGTCCACCGGACGATCCGGGTCGCCCTGGGGGAGGCTGTACGGCGGGGGCACGTGCCGACCAACGCCGCCGAAATCGCCAAGGCACCCCGCCTCGAAGAAGAGGACATCGAGCCGTACACGATCGAGGAGGTTCAGAGCCTGCTCGTCGAGGCGTCCAAGCTCCGCAACAGCGCCCGGTGGGTCGTCGCCTTGGCGCTCGGCCTTCGGGGTGCACTGGGAGGACGTCGACCTGGATGCGGGCTACGTCCGCATCCGCAAGAACCGGCTTCGTCCGAAGTACCGCCACGGATGCGGGGACACCCCCTGCGGTCGCAAGGCGGCCGGGTATTGCCCGCAGCGAGAGCAGACGCGCCGCGAGCACAAGAGCACCAAGTCCCGTGCCGGGCGGCGCACGGTCGGTCTGCCCGATCCGCTGATCAAGCTCTTACGCCAGCACCGGGAGGAGCAGGAGAGGGATCAGGCCGCGGCCGGAGCCGATTGGCAGGGCAAGGGGTACGTCTTCGCCTCGCCGACCGGTGGGCCCCTCAGCCCGAACACCGACTACCACGTGTGGAAGCGGCTGCTGAGGGATGCGGGGGTGCGGGACGGTCGTCTCCATGACGCTCGCCACACTGCTGCGACCGTGCTGCTGATCCTTGGCGTTCCGGATGTCGTGGTCGACGCGATCATGGGGTGGGAGCCCGGGGGAGCGGCCCGGATGCGGGCTCGGTACATGCACGTCACCGGGACGCTGCTGCGGAAGGTCGCGCAGCAGGTCGGCGACGTGCTCTGGGAGCTGCCCGGAGTCGTGGATGCTGACGGAACATCCAACTGAGACGGAAACTGAGACGGACAACGAAGAAGGGCCCCACCGCGACCGGTGGGGCCCTTCGACGTATTGCCCGGTGAGAGCAATGGCGGAGGATACGAGATTCGAACTCGTGAGGGGTTGCCCCCAACACGCTTTCCAAGCGTGCGCCCTAGGCCTCTAGGCGAATCCTCCGCGGGAAACAGTACAAGACCGAGGGGGGTGGTTGCGAACTCGATCCCGGGTGATCCGATCGGGTAGGGTGGGGGCTAGCCCCTCACGTGGCGCTATCTCGCTGAACTCCCCCAGGGCCGGAAGGCAGCAAGGGTAGGTGGGCTCTGGCGGGTACGTGGGGGGTCTTCGCATGTCCGGGGCGTGCCGGGCGCGCCCGCGGCGGGTGCCGGGGCAGGCCCGAGGACGGCGTCCGGGGCGCGGCAGGCGGCGGGGTCCCGTACGGCCCGGGAGCCGGGAGTGCTGCCGGCCAGGCTCCGCGTCGGGCAGGGGTGGGGCGCGATGTCAGTGCGCGCGGATAGGCTCGTAGACGTGTCACTCGCCCTGTACCGCCGCTACCGTCCCGAGACCTTCGCCGAGGTCATCGGGCAGGAGCACGTCACGGACCCGCTGCAGCAGGCGCTGCGGAACAACCGGGTCAACCACGCGTACCTGTTCAGCGGGCCGCGCGGCTGCGGGAAGACGACCAGCGCCCGGATCCTGGCCCGCTGCCTGAACTGCGAGAAGGGGCCGACGCCCACGCCGTGCGGCGAGTGCCGCTCCTGCCTCGACCTTGCCAGGAACGGGCCGGGCTCGATCGACGTGATCGAGATCGACGCGGCCTCCCACGGCGGCGTCGACGACGCCCGCGACCTGCGCGAGAAGGCCTTCTTCGGGCCCGCCGGCAGCCGCTACAAGATCTACATCATCGACGAGGCGCACATGGTCACCTCGGCGGGCTTCAACGCCCTGCTGAAGGTGGTCGAGGAGCCGCCGGAGCACCTCAAGTTCATCTTCGCGACGACCGAGCCCGAGAAGGTCATCGGCACGATCCGCTCGCGCACCCACCACTACCCGTTCCGGCTGGTGCCGCCCGGCACGCTGCGCGACCACCTGTCCGAGGTGTGCGGGCGCGAGGGCATCCAGGTCGAGGACGGCGTCTACCCGCTGGTGGTGCGCGCCGGCGCCGGCTCCGTGCGCGACTCGATGTCGGTGATGGACCAGCTGCTGGCCGGCGCGGCCGCCGACGGTGTGACGTACGCCATGGCCACCGCGCTGCTCGGCTACACCGACGCCACGCTGCTGGACGACGTGGTCGACGGCTTCGCCGCCGGCGACGGCGCGGCGGTCTTCTCGATCGTGGACCGCGTGGTCGAGGGCGGGCACGACCCGCGCCGCTTCGTCGCCGACCTGCTGGAACGCCTTCGCGACCTGGTGATCCTGGCGGCCGTCCCGGACGCGGCGGAGAAGGGGCTGATCGACGCGCCGCGGGACGTCCTGGACCGGATGCAGGCCCAGGCGTCGGTGTTCGGCTCCGCCGAGCTGAGCCGCGCCGCCGACCTGGTCAACACCGGACTGACGGAGATGCGGGGCGCCACCTCGCCCCGGCTGCAGCTGGAACTGATCTGCGCCCGGGTGCTGCTGCCCGCGGCGTACGAGGACGAGCGGTCGCTGCAGGCGCGCCTGGAGCGGCTGGAACGCGGCGTGGCCTCCGGGGCCGCGGCCGCGGGCGGCGGTTTCCCGGCTGCTCCCGGCCCTGCCCAGGGCGGGTCCCCCGGCGGGCCCGCGGCGGCCCGCGCGGCGATGGGCCGGCCGGCCCCCGAGCCCGGCCAACCCCAGACTCCGGTCCAGGCACCGGCGCCGGCACCCGTCCAGGCGCCCCCGCAGGCCCCACCCGTCGCGGAACCCGCCGCGCCGCCGCCGGCCGCCGCCCACCAGCCGCCGCCCGCCCAGCCGACGCAGACCCCGCACCCCGCCCAGGCCCAGGCCCCGGCCGGTGAGCCGCAGGCGTCGCGCCCCGGCGCCTGGCCGGTCACCTCCGGCGCCGCCCCCGGTGGGGGAGGCCCCGCAGGCCCCGCCGCCCCGCGCCCCGGCGCCTGGCCGACGGCCGCCACGCCCGGCGTGCAGCAGGACGCCGCCCGGCCGGCCCCAGCGGCACCGCAGACCGCGCAGGGCCAGCAGGCCCCGCCGCCCCAGCAGGCTCCGGCCCCGCCCGCGCAGCCCCAGGTGGCCGCCCCGGTCGGCGACCCGTCCCGGGTCCGCCAGCTGTGGCCGCAGATCCTGGAGGCGGTCAAGCACCGCCGTCTGACCTGGATGCTGCTGCTCAACAACGCCCGCATCGTCGGCTTCGACGGCGAGACGCTGCAGATCGGCTTCGACAACCCGGGCGCGCGCAACAGCTTCGCCAACGGCGACAGCGAGGACGTCCTCAAGCAGGCGATCAGCACGGTCGCCGGCGCGTCCTGGCGGATCGAGACCCTCGTCGACCCCGGAGGCGGCGGCGGAGGCGGTGGTGGCGGCCAGAGCGGGTACGGCGGCCACGGCGGAGGGGGCGGCGCACCGCGTCCCCCGGCCCCGCAGCAGCCGTCCGGCGCGCATGCACCGTACGACCGCGGTGGCGCCGACAGCCCGTCCGCCGGCCAGGGACCCGGCTCGTCGGGCAACCCCGGCTCGGGCCCCGGCGCGGGAGCCGCCGCCGACGGCTCCCCGGGCTCCGGCCCGACCGGTCACGGCGGCGGCGCCGCGACCGCGCTCGCCGCCCGCCCCGGCACGGGCGCCCCGCCGGCCCCGCGCCCCGCGGAACCGCACGCCGCGCAGGGGCGCGCCCCGATGGCGCCGGCGGAGGAGCCGCCGCCGCTGGAGGACGACATTCCGGAGGACGACGACCCGGATCTGGTCGACTCGGCACTCAGTGGTCACGACCTGTTCATCCGGGAGCTGGGCGCCACCGTGATCGAGGAGATCTCACACGGCTGACCTGCGGTTTCGCGCCCGGCGAGGGTAGGCGGACGGCTCGGCGGCGGCCCGCGGACGGGGGCTCGCGGCGGAGCACTACTCCCGGTGTATGCCGCGGCGCGCCGATCCTCCGTACGGCGTAGAGCGCTGGGCCGTACGAGCACGTAGGCTCGCTCTGTCACGAAGAAACAGCACGGCACAGGCAGGAGCGATTCCGTGATCCCCGGTGGTCAGCCGAACATGCAGGCGCTGCTCCAGCAGGCGCAGAAGATGCAGCAGGACCTCGCCGCGGCCCAGCAGGAGCTGGCCGAGACGGAGGTGGACGGCTCGGCGGGCGGCGGGCTGGTGAAGGCGACGGTGACCGGCGCCGGCGAGCTGCGGGCCCTGGTGATCGACCCGAAGGCGGTCGACCCGGAGGACACCGAGACGCTGGCCGACCTCGTCGTGGCCGCGGTCCACAACGCGAACGAGGCCGCGCAGCAGCTCCAGCAGGCCAAGCTCGGCCCGCTCACCCAGGGCCTGGGCGGCATGCCCGGTCTGCCGTTCTGACCCCACATCCCCACGAGGAAGGCGCGTCGGCGTGTACGAAGGCGTGGTTCAGGACCTGATCGACGAGCTGGGCAGGCTGCCCGGCGTGGGTCCCAAGAGCGCGCAGCGGATCGCCTTCCACATCCTGCAGGCCGATCCGGCGGACGTGCGGCGTCTGACGAACGCGCTGGCCGAGGTCAAGGCGAAGGTGCGGTTCTGCGCGGTGTGCGGCAACGTCGCGCAGGACGAGCAGTGCCGGGTCTGCCGCGATCCGCGGCGGGATCCGGAGGTGATCTGCGTGGTCGAGGAGCCCAAGGACGTGGTGGCGATCGAGCGCACCCGCGAGTTCCGCGGCCGCTACCACGTGCTGGGCGGCGCGATCAGCCCGATCGAGGGCGTCGGCCCGGACGACCTGCGGATAAGGGAGCTGCTCGCGCGGCTCGCGGACGGCACGGTCACCGAGCTGATCCTGGCGACGGACCCCAATCTGGAAGGGGAGGCCACCGCCACGTATCTGGCCCGGATGGTGAAACCGATGGGTCTGCGCGTGACCCGGCTGGCCAGCGGGCTGCCGGTGGGCGGCGACTTGGAGTACGCGGACGAGGTCACGCTGGGGCGGGCCTTCGAAGGGAGGCGGTTGCTGGATGTCTGAGACCGTGGTGAACAGGAAGCAGGGCGCGCGCGGATCCCAGGGTGCCGCCGGTACCGCCGGGGCCGGGCAGGCCGGTGTGCAGGCGGGGACGGTGTCCGTGGACGTGCCGCAGGAGCCGGACGAGTTCGCGGTGCAGATCGGCGACCAGATCGAGAGCTTCATCCTGTCGGTCCGCGAGGTGGCCAAGGGCGACGACCCGGACAGCGCGGTGCCGTACCTGCTGCTGGAGGTCTCGCAGCTGCTGCTGGCCGGCGGGCGGCTCGGCGCGCACGAGGACTTCGTGCCGGACGAGCGCTACGAGCCGGACGTCGGCCCCGAGCCGGACGAGGACAACCTGCGCCAGCAGCTCGCGTCGCTGCTGGAGCCGATCGACGTGTACTCCGAGGTCTTCGACCCGTACGTGCCGCGTTCGACGCCGGTCGCCTGCCGGATCTCCGACGACATGGCCGATGTGGTGGCCGACCTCACGCACGGGCTCGCGCACTTCAGAGCCGGGCGGGTGTCCGAGGCGCTGTGGTGGTGGCAGTTCTCGTACCTGTCCAACTGGGGTCCGACGGCGAGCGCGTCGCTGCGGGCGCTGCAGTCGCTGGTGGCGCACGTGCGGCTGGACAGCCCGCTGGACGAGCTGGACGGGCTGGACACCGACAGCGACGGCGACGACGAGGAGCAGCTGGCGAAGGAGGCCGGCCGGGTCATGGAGGCCGAGCTGGGCACCATGGGGCTGCGGCGGGGTCGCCGCTAGGCCGGTGCCCGGGCATCCGCCGCGGGGGGCTTCGTCCGGGAGGACCCAGGGACGGCGCAGCGGGCCGGTGAACCCCGGATGATCACGTGGTGAACGCTTTGTCTCACCATGTGACACATCCGGGGCGTATCGCCCCTGCTCGTTAGACTGGGCTGACCGCATACCCCCCTGAGCGAGGAGCGCACGTGGGCCTTGTCGTGCAGAAGTACGGCGGCTCCTCCGTCGCCGATGCCGAAGGCATCAAGCGGGTCGCCCGAAGGATCGTCGACACCAAGAAGGCCGGCCACCAGGTCGTCGTCGTGGTGTCCGCGATGGGCGACACGACGGACGAGCTCATCGATCTCGCGGAGCAGGTGTCGCCGATTCCGGCGGGCCGCGAGTTCGACATGCTGCTGACCGCAGGAGAGCGGATCTCCATGGCGCTGCTGGCGATGGCGATCAAAAGCCTCGGCCACGAGGCGCAGTCGTTCACGGGCAGCCAGGCCGGTGTGATCACCGACTCGGTGCACAACAAGGCGCGGATCATCGACGTCACGCCCGGCCGTATCCGCACCGCGCTCGACGAGGGCAACATCGCGATCGTCGCCGGGTTCCAGGGCGTGTCCCAGGACAAGAAGGACATCACCACGCTCGGGCGCGGCGGCTCGGACACCACGGCGGTGGCGCTGGCCGCGGCCCTGGACGCCGAGGTCTGCGAGATCTACACCGACGTCGACGGGGTGTTCACCGCGGACCCGCGGGTGGTGAAGAAGGCCCGCAAGATGGACTGGATCGCCTTCGAGGACATGCTGGAGCTGGCCAGCTCCGGTTCGAAGGTGCTGCTGCACCGGTGCGTGGAGTACGCCCGCCGCTACAACATCCCGATCCACGTGCGGTCCTCGTTCTCCGGGCTTCCCGGCACCTGGGTCAGCAACGAACCACCACAAGGAGACAGGCCGATGGAGCAGGCGATCATCTCCGGTGTCTCGCACGACACCTCCGAGGCCAAGATCACGGTCGTCGGGGTGCCGGACAAGCCGGGCGAGGCGGCGACGATCTTCCGTGCCATCGCGGACGCCGAGATCAACATCGACATGGTCGTGCAGAACGTCTCGGCGGCGGCCACCGGCCTCACCGACATCTCCTTCACGCTGCCCAAGACCGAGGGCCACAAGGCGATGGAGGCGCTGACCAGGGCGCAGTCGGTGATCGCCTTCGACTCGCTGCGGTACGACGACCAGATCGGCAAGATCTCGCTCGTCGGCGCCGGGATGAAGACCAACCCCGGGGTCACCGCGACCTTCTTCGAGGCGCTGTCCAACGCCGGCGTCAACATCGAGCTGATCTCGACCTCCGAGATCCGGATCTCGGTCGTCACCCGGGTCGACGACGTCAAGCCCGCCGTGCAGGCGGTGCACTCGGCGTTCGGCCTGGACAGCGACAGCGACGAGGCGGTCGTCTACGGCGGCACCGGCCGCTGAACCACCCGGAGTTCACATAACTGCTGGTCTGGACCACTTGTACCAGGCTGCTCATACGTTGGACAATCTTCTCCCCCGTGGCTGCAACCGGCCGGCCGCGGGGGAGCGTCTTTGTGTCAGCGCACCCCACCGGGTGTGGCACGCCGTACGTGCTGTGGGGGGGCGTCGGTGTCTGAGGGGCGCAAGGAAGAGTTGGTACGCATGGAGATATCTGACGCTTCGTCGGATCACGTCACGTGCGCGTACAACCCTGGCAGGGAGATGCGTGTCCAACAGTCGTGGCGGAGGCACTGGGTATCGAGACGACATTCGGACCGCGGGGCGGCACCATCGCACCCCCGCGGATCCCGCGGGCACGCACGGCGAGCGCCGACGACGCCGTGCGCACGCCACGTCGGGGCACCGGCGGTCTCCCGGTGATCGCGCCGTGGCCGGTACGGGCGCCAGGCGCCGGATCGTCCAGCACCTCCGACAGTCAGGACGCTGACACCGCGATGGCAGTCGGCACCACGGTCGACCACCTCACCGAGACCTACCGCGCGCACTACCGCTCGCTGCTCGGCCTGGCCGCGCTCCTGCTCGACGACACCGCCTCGTGCGAGGACGTGGTCCAGGAGGCCTTCATCCGGGTGCACTCGGCCCGCAGCCGCGTCCGGGACCCGGAGAAGACCCTGGCCTACCTGCGCCAGACCGTGGTCAATCTCTCCCGCTCCGCGCTGCGCCGCCGCATCCTCGGGCTGAAGCTGCTCTCCAAGCCGATGCCCGACATGGCCAGCGCCGAGGAAGGCGCCTACGAGCTGCTGGAACGCGACCAGCTCAAGGCCGCCATGCGCACCCTGCAGCGCCGGCAGCGCGAGGTCCTGGTGCTGCGCTACTTCGCCGACATGACCGAGGCGCAGGTCGCCGAGACCCTGGGAATTTCCCTCGGCTCGGTGAAGGCGTACGGTTCACGCGGCCTCGCCGCGCTGCGCGTCGCGATGGAGGCGACGGCATGACCAACCCGCACGCACCCGACGACGCACACGACATGGACCAGCAGAACTCTCCGCACCTCCCGCCCTCCGGGGAACCGCTCGACGGCGAGACCGCCGACGAGGCGGCACTGCGCGCCCTGATGCACAGCGCCGTCCAGGGCCTTCAGGTGTCCCCGGAAGCCCTGGACCACCTGCGGCGGGCCATTCCGGCACGCCGTCAGCGCCGCCGGCAGGCGCTGGTCGGCGCGGCCGCCGCCCTGCTGCTGGTGGGCGCGGCGGTGCCCGCGCTGATCCGCGCCGCGGGCACCACGGACGGCTCCAGCGCCACCGCGGCGAGCGTCTCCGACTCGCACACCGACTCCCCGGACGCGACCGGCCACACCCTGCCCGGCGGCGACCCCGGCGACCCGTCGGGCCACGTCCCGTCCGGCCCCGGCGGCGGGCCGTCCGCGCAGCGCCCGACTGTCGGCGACACGCCCACCACCGTCCCGACCACCGTGACCGGGACCGGCGTGCCCGCGCCGGACTGCTCCAGCGCGCAGCTGGGCCAGGGTGCCAGCGGCGTCGACGCCCCCGACTCCAACGGCCGTGTCTACGGCTGGTTCCGCGTGTCGAACGTCTCCGACGCCGCGTGCACCGTGCCCAGCGGCGGCGTGGTCCAGGTCGTGGCGCAGGGCGGCGCCGACCCGTCTCGGATCCAGGTCCTCGACCACACCTCGGGCGACGCGGCCACCCGGCTGCCCGCGCCCGACTCCGCCGGGCCCCTCGTACTCGGCCCCGGCCAGGACTACGAGGTGGCCTTCGCCTGGGTGCCCGACGCCCCCGGCACCGGTGGCTGTCCGACGCCCACCACGCCGCCCACCACGCCGACGGCGACGCCCACCGCGACGGGCAGCACCAGTTCCGGCACCGACGCCGGCAGCGGCGACCCGGGCCCCGGCTCCGGCTCCGCCGTGAACGACGCGGCGTCCAGCGGCGGCGACACCTCGGCCACACTGGCCCCGGCCGGCATCGCCCTGAACCACACGCCGGCGGCGGGCGCACCCGTGGTCGACGGCCCGACCATCCAGGGCGCCTGCGCCGGCACCGTCTACACCACGGCCCCGCTCTCCACCGCGACCAGCACGCCCGCCCCGTAGGGCCCCGGCGGCGTCGCCGACGCACTCCTCGGGGAGGGGTGCGACCGGCGTCCCCGGGGCCGGTTGCCACGCCCGCAGCCGGCCCCCGTACCGTTGTGGCGTGTACCGGTTCCTGCTCACCCCCCGCTGGTTGGTGGTCAGCGTCGTCACGCTGCTCGCCGTGGCCTTCTGCGTGTTCATGGGCAGCTGGCAGCTGAGCCGGTTCCAGTGGCGCGTCGACCAGCACAGGTCCGCCAAGCACGACCAGGTGAGGACGGCCGCCGAGGCGCCGGTGCCGCTGGCACGGGTGCTGCCCACCACCGGGACCCAGGTCCCCGACGGCGACTCCGGCCGGCAGATCAGCGCCACCGGCAGCTACGACAGCGGCCACCAGCTGCTGGTCCCCGGCCGCACCCTCGACGGCCACGACGGCTTCTACGTGCTCACCCCGCTGCGGGTCGGCGGCGGCGCCGCGCTGCCGGTGGTCCGGGGCTGGCTGCCGGGCGAGGCGTCCGCCGCCGCGCGCGCCGGATCCGTGCCCGCCGCGCCGACCGGGCAGGTGACCGTGATCGGGGCCCTGCAGTACCCCGAGACCACCGACCCAAGCGGCGCCACGGCACGCGGCGCGCTGCCGTCCGGCCAGCTCGGCATGATCAGCGCCGCGTCCCTGGTGAACGTCCTGCCCTACCCCGTGTACAGCAGCTGGATCACCGCCACCCACCCCGCGGCCCCGCTGAAGGCGGTGCCCCCGGCGGCACCGCCGAACAGCGGCCTGGACCTCAAGGCGTTCCAGAACCTCGGCTACACCGGCCAGTGGTTCGTGTTCGCCGGCTTCGTGGTCTTCATGTGGTTCCGGTTCGCCCGGCGCGAGGGCGAGGCGCGGGCCGACGCCGCCCTCGGCCTGGTCCCGCAGAAGGCACCCGACGAGGAGCAGGAGCCCAGCGCGGCGACCCCGGCCTGAGGCCGCCCCGGTCCGCGCCGGACCAGCCCGGCTCCGCGCCGCAAGTTCCGGCCCTCCGTACGGCGCCACACCGGATGCGTGGCGCCGTACGCGCGACCTTCCGCGGCCGCGCCGGGCGGGCCGAACCGCCGGACAGGCCCTAAGCCCCGCCGCCGGTGTGGCGCAGGGCGAAGGCCAGCTCCAGCCGGACCTGCTTGATCCGCTCCTCGACCACCAGCGAGCCGTGGCCCGCGTCGTACCGGTAGACCTCGTGCGGCTTGTCCAGGGTGCGCAGCCGCTCGACGTAGTTGTCGATCTGGCGTATCGGGCAGCGGGGGTCGTTCATGCCGGCGCTGATGTAGACGGGCGCCGCGACCTTCTCCACGTAGCTGAGCGGCGAGGACGCCTCGTAGCGCTCCGGGACCTCCTCGGGGGAGCCGCCGAACAGGGTCCGGTCGAGCGCTTTCAGGGCCTCCATCTCGTCGTCGTACGCGGTGGCGTAGTCCGCGACCGGGACCGCGGCGATGCCCACCGTCCACGCCTCCGGCTGCGTGCCCAGGCCCAGCAGGGTCAGATAGCCGCCCCACGAGCCGCCGGTGAGCACCAGCCGGGACGGGTCGGCCAGGCCCGAGGAGACCGCCCACTCGCGCACCGCCGCGATGTCCTCCAGCTCGATCAGGCCGACCCGGTGCTTGAGGGCGTCGGTCCACTCGCGGCCGTAGCCGGTCGAGCCGCGGTAGTTGACGCGGACCACCGCGAAACCGTGGTCCAGCCAGGCGGCCGGGCCCGCGGCGAAGGCGTCCGAGTCGTGCCAGGTCGGGCCGCCGTGGATCTCGAACACCGTGGGCAGCGGCCCGGAAAGGCCATCCCCGTCGGCGGGGCGCTGCACCAGTGCGTGGATCCGCCCGCCGGGCCCGTCCACCCACACGTCCTCGACCGGCACGGAGTCCGGGGCGCGCAGGCCCGGGGCCTCCAGCACGATCCCGCCGGCCGTGGACCGCACCGCCGGCGGCTGCTCGGCCGACGACCACAGGAACTCCACGCTGCCGTCGGGCCGGGCCGTGGCCCCGCTCACCGAACCCTGCGGGGTGTCCAGGGCGGTCAGCGAGCCGTCCGCGAGGTCGTAGCGGAACATCTGGCTGCGGGCCTGGAAGTCGTGGACCACGAGCAGCGCCGAGCCGTCCGGGTACCACTCGGCGTGGACGTCGCCGGGCAGGTCGATGTCCAGGGGGGTCTCCTCGCCGGTGGCGGTGTCCCAGATCATCGGCAGCCAGCGGTCGGCGCGCTGATGGCCGACGAGCAGCCGCCGGTCGCCGGGAACGGGCGCGAACCCGAGGCTGTCCAGGCCGAGTTCGCGGGTGCCGCCCTCGGTGTCGTCAAGCTCGGCGACGGTCGAGCCGTCCGCGACGCGGACCACGCGCAGGGCGCTGTGCATCGCGTCGCCGTGCTCGGTGTGCTCGATCACCACCAGCGTGCCGTCCTCGGAGATGTCCCCGACGCCGCCGGACTCCTCGTGCCGGTAGATCTCGTACGGCTCCGCGCCGGCGGGCGGCACCACGTGCACCGAGGTGCCCTCGTCGTCCGTGGACCGGCCGACCACGGCCAGCCCGTCCACCCCGAGCGCGAGCCCGGCCGGGTAGGAGGGGGCGAGTGCGGGCGCGGCGGGAACGTCCTCGCCGCCGCCGAACGGCTGCTTCATCCAGACGCCGAACTCGTCGCCGTCGGTGTCCGAGAACCACCACACCCACGCGCCGTCACGGCTCAGGGTGCCTTCCGTCGTGCCGTTCGGCCGGTCGGTGACCTGGCGGCGCCCGCCCTCGGCGCGATCCCACGCGTACAGCTCGTACGTGCCCGTCACGTTCGAGACGAAGAGGCTGCGGTGGGGGGCGTCCTCCGCCCACTCGGGCAGTCCGACGCGCGGCGCGCGAAACCGCTTCTCCCATGCCGGCATGGCGCCGGCTTCCGGCATGGATCCACCTGCGGACCCGGTGATCTCGTTCATGCACCCATGATGCTCCGCCGCCCGCACATTCGGTGAGGCTCTCGGCGCAGCCTGTGGACAACTCCACAGAACCGCAGGTGAACCGTGATCTTCGCGGGGCACCTGCGCCCATGGCGCCGGCTACCTGGGCCCATGGCTCCGGGCACCTGCGCCCACCGCGCGGGCACCCGGGCCCCCCGGCCGGACCGTCCGGGGCCGCCCCGTCGCGCCCTTCCCGAAAGCCGCTACTGCCCGCTGACCGCCGCCTGCGCGGCCGCGCCGCGCACCACCACGACCGGGCAGGACGCGTGCAGCGTCACCGTGTGGCTGACGGACCCCAGCAGCGTGGCCTTGAAGGTGCCCAGGCCCCGGACTCCCATCACGATCAGCTCGGCGCCCTGGCCGCGGTCGAGGACCGCCTCGGCCGGATTGCCCATGACGACGACCTGGCTCACGCCCCTGGCCTGCTCGGGCGGGAGCGCCTTGGAGACCGCCTCGGACAGGGCCTGCGCGGCCGGTTCCTCCAGATCGAAGTCCTCCGGCAGGCCCGGCAGTCCGCCCCAGCCCCACGCGCCCGGCATCTCCCAGGCCATGACCGCCTCCAGCGACGCGCCGGTCAGCGACGCCTGACGGCCGGCCCAGCGCAGTGCTTCGAGCGACGGCTCCGAACCGTCGACGCCGACGACGATCCGGCCAGGGCGCATCGCCGACTCGCTGGTCGGCGCGGTCGCCGCCTCACCGGCGTCCTGGAGCGGGCCCTCCGCGGGCTCGCCTTCGGGCTCGGCCATCGCATCGGCCATGGCAACTCTCCTTGCGCGTCGCGGGGGCGGGGACCCGGTCCGCCCGGCAGGCGTCACGAAGCCCGAACCCTGGTAGCCCAAACCCTAGGCGGAATACGCAAAAGCCGCAGAACGCCACGCCTTCAAGGGCGGGGGGCCGCGCACGCGTCGAGCATCGGCCCCAGCTCGCGCGCCACGGTCCGCAGCGCCCGCACGTCATGCTCGGCGCGGGCGATGAGGAGCGCGCCCTCCAGCGTGCTGATCATGACAGTCGCCAGCGACGGGGACTGCGCGGCCGGGACGCCCATGCCGGTCAGCGCCTCGGCGAGAGGCGCGCTCCAGGTGGCGAACGCGGCGGCCGTCGCCGCCCTGGTCGAGTCGGTGGAGTCGGCGCAGTCCACGGTCGCCGCGGCCACCGGGCAGCCGGCGCCGAAGCCGGCCGACTCGTACTCGTCCGTCCACTGCCCCACCATCGCCGCGAACAGCCCGCTCGGCGTGGGCTCCTCCATGCCTGCGACGAAACGGGCCACGCGCCGGCCCGCGTACTGCCCGGCCCAGGCGACGGCCTCGTTGACCAGCTGCTCCTTCCCGCCGGGGAAGTAGTGCTGGAGGGAGCCGCGCGGTGCCTGGGCGTGCGCGGCGACCTCGCGCATGCCGGTGGACGCGACGCCGTCGCGCCGGATGAGCTGGGCGGCGCTGAACACCATGCGCTCGCGGGGACCGTACGTCCGGGCCTGGCCGGAACCGCGGGCGCCGCCGGCCGCGCTGGACGTACCCGAGTTGCCGGGCGCCTCGGTGCCGGCGGGCGCGCCGGCCGCGCCCCTCGCGCTCGGACCCGACGACGCACCCGAGGCCGCCACGGGCGAACCACCCGGCGTCACCTCGGACGACGCCTCGGATGCCACGTCGGACGGCGCGTCTGGCGATGCCATGACGACCGACCTCCCTCGTCTTGCGGTGTACGCGGCCCTGGTCCGCCTTACTGCAGCTTATAGACGGTGCTGAGCCCTTCCCGGGTGTAGGACGAGCATCCGGCCTCGGGCTCCAGGCGACGGGAGAGCGCGGCCAGCAGCTCCCTCCGGCCGGGCAGGACGGTGGCCCGCACCCGCACGACACCGCGGTCGCGGGCCCGCGCCAGCAGTGCGGTGATCATCGCGGCCCCGGCGCCCTGCCGCTGCCACGGGTCGCCGACCAGCACGGCCATCTCGGCGGGCCCGGCCGTCTCCCCCCAGGCGCGTCCCCCTTCCACCGCGGCCCTCGCCTCGCCCGGCGTCGCCGCCACCAGGCTGGCCAGCCCCGCGAGCTGCGCGCGGTCTCCTGAGTAGGCCACGACCGCGTCGTGCACCGACGGCGCCCCGGCGAGCGCGGCGTCCAGGTACTCGGGCGGGAAGGCCCGCAGCCGGCCGAAGAAGCGCAGGCGGATGCTCTCCTCGGAGCAGGCGGCGAAGAGCGCGTCGAGCGCGGGGCGGTCCGCGGCCTGTGCCGGGGCCACGCGCCAGGGCGCGGGTGCCGAGCCCGGAGCCGGACGCGGCTGTGGATTCCTTCCCGCCCGTGGCCCCGTTCCCGTCCTCGTCCCCGGCGCATCGTGTCGCAGGCCCCTGATCGCGCCCTCTATGACAGTCGTCATAGTGACCAGTATTATGACGCTCGTCATAGAGGGCAAGCCGGGACGCCGCGAAGTCGGCGGAACGGTCGTACGGAGGGTGGGCGCGGTGGAGGACGTCGGATTCCTGGGGCTGGGCGTGATGGGCCGGCCGATGGCCCTCAACCTGGTCCGCCACGGGGTGCCCCTCGTGGTGTGGAACCGCAGCCCGGCCGCCGCCGAGGCTCTGCGGGAGGCCGGCGCCGAAGTCGCCGCCGATCCCGCGGAGGTCTTCGCGCGGGCCCGCACCGTGGTCCTGATGCTTGCCGACGGCCCGGCCATCGACGCGGTCCTCGGCCGCGGCACGCCCGGCTTCGCGGACCTGGCCGAGGGCCGGACGATCGTCCACATGGGCACGACGTCCCCCGCCTACTCGCGGGGACTCGAAGCCGACGTGCGTGCCGCGGGTGGAACGTACGTCGAGGCGCCCGTCTCCGGATCGCGGGAGCCCGCGGAGGCCGGGCGGCTCGTGGCGATGCTCGCCGGGCCGCCCGAAGCGGTCGCGGACGTAAGGGCGTTGATCGCACCCATGTGCCACGAGAGCTTCGTCTGCGGTCCGTCCGCGCCCGGCGCGCTGCTGATGAAGCTCGCGGTGAACCTCTTCCTGATCACCACGGTCACCGGTCTCACCGAGGCGTACCACTTCGCCGAGCAACACGGTCTGGACCGCGCGACGTTCCTCGCCGTCCTCGACGCAGGCCCGATGGCGAGCGGGGTGTCACGCATGAAGGCACCAAAATTGATGGACCGTGACTTCGCCGTACAGGCAGCAGTGTTGGACGTCCTCAAGAACAACCAGCTCATCGCGCAGGCGGCAAGAGAAGCCGAGTTGGCGTCTCCGTTGCTCGACGCGTGCCACGCGCTCTTCGCCGAGGCCGTCGAACTCGGCTTTGGCAAGGACGACATGGTGGCGGTGCTGGAGGCGATCGAGGCCCGCACGGAGCGTGCGGGAGGGACGGTCTAGGCTGCAACCGCCAGGGGAATTCGATCAGTTGATCCGAAGGGCGGGCTGTCGGGATGGGTGTGGCGATCCGGAGGGCGGGGGCCGAGGACCGTGACGCGGTGGCGAAGCTGCTCGACGAGGCGTTCCAGCAGGATCCCGTGAGCAGCTGGGTCTTCCCGGACCCGGCGGACCGCAGGCGCACCCACGGGCGCCTCATGGGCGCTTTCCTGGACGTCGCGTTGGCCGAGGGCTACGTCGACATGACGGAGGACGGCACCGCGGCCGCGCTCTGGCTGAGCATCCCGGCGCAGGACGGTGCGGACGACGGCGCGGCCGACGCCGCGGCCGAAGAGGTCGACGAGGCAGCCGAGTTCCGCGCGCTGGTCGACCCGGGCAACGAACGCGTCGAGCAGATCGCCCGGTTGACAGGCGGGATCCACCCCAAGGACCGCCCCCACGAGTACCTGATGCTGATCGCCGTCTCGGAGGAGGTCCGCAGCCAGGGCATGGGCGCCGCGCTGATCGGCGCGGTACTCGACAGGTGCGACCGCGAGGGCCTGCACGCGTATCTGGAGGCGAGCAGCATGCGCAGCCGCGCCCTGTACGAGCGGCTCGGCTTCGCCTTCACCGGAAGCGCGCTGGACCTGCCCGACGGGCCCCAGATGTGGCCGATGTGGCGCGAGCCCCGGCAGGACGCCCGCGCCTGAACCCGGCGCCGGGCCCGTGCGGCCGGCCCGGCTGCGGCCCACCGGCCCACCCCGGCCCGCGGCCCCTCGCTCCATCGGCCGCGCACATCCCTCGTTCAGCCCAGGCGCCGGCGGGCGGCGCTCACTTTGGCGCCCGCCCGCACGCCGTACGCTCGCGCCATGGCTGAAATCCTCCACCTCACCGAGCGCCACCTGTGGGACGACGCCGTGGCGTCCGGCAGCTACGAGATCTCGACGCGCGGCTGCACCCTGCAGGACGTCGGCTTCATCCACTGCTCCCTGCGCGGCCAACTCCCGGCGGTCGCCGCGCTGGTGTACGGCTCGCCGCCGGAACGGGACGACCTGGTCGTCCTGGTGATCGACGAGGACCTCGTCACGTCCCCGGTGCGCTACGAGCCGCCCGTCCCCGGCGGGGAGGAGTTCCCGCACATCTACGGCCCTCTGCCGGTGTCCGCGGTGGTCGCCGTCGAGGCGTGGCCCGGGCCGCACCCGGAGGGCGCCGACACGGCCGGCGGCGCCTGAGGTCCGCCCGCACCCGGCACGACGCGACCTCCGGCGACGCCTGAGGCCCGCCCGCGCTGCGCCCTCATCTCCCCACCACCCCGTCCATGCCCTGCCTGGCGGCCGCCAAAGATTCAGAAGACTTCTTCTGGAAAAAGGCTTCCAGAAGAAACCTTCTGGGTCTAGTCTCATCCCCATGAGCGAGATGCGGCGCATCACCGACCCCGAGGCCCTCAAGGGCCTGGCCCACCCATTGCGGCGGCAACTGTTCCGGCAGGTGGCGCAGTTCGGGCCGACGACCGGTGCCGTGCTGGCCAAGCGGCTGGGTCTGGACGCCGGGCAGATCGCCTACCACCTGCGCGAGCTGGCCCGCCACGGCTTCCTGGAGGAGGCGCCGGAGCTGGCCAAGAACCGGCGCGAGCGGGTGTGGCGGGCGGCGCCCGGGGCGTTCAGCTTCTCGGAGCGGGACTTCGAAGCCCCCGAGATGCAGGCCGTCGCCGGCGCCATAGGGGCCCAGATGGCCGTCCAGCAGTTCGAGCGGCTGGGCGTCTGGCAGCGTGGCGCCGAGAGCTGGGACGAGTCCTGGCAGCAGGCCATGACCAGCAGCGAGTCGTATCTCCGCCTCAGCGCACAGGAGTTGACGGACCTGTGCGACGAACTCCACACCGTCCTCCGCCGGTACCGCGACGAGGCCCGGCAGGACGCCAGGCCCGACGACGGCCGCGAGCACGTCTTCCTGTTCTTCCACGCGTTCCCCGAGCGACCGGAGTCGTGAGATGACCACCGTGACGTCCACTCCCGCGGCCAAGCCCGTCCCCGCGACGAAGTCCGCAGCCGTCCCCGCACCCGCGCCCGCCGCGTCCGGCGCCGCCCTGTCATCCCCCCAGTCCTCCGCGGCAGTTGACACCCCGCGCGTCAAGCCCGCCTACCGGGAGCACTCGTTCGTCCGGCTGATGTTCGGCGAGGGCGCGTCCACCGTGGGCGACCAGATCTGGTACGTGGCGCTGAGCTGGGCCGCCGTCCGCAGCGGCGGGCCCGCGTCGGCCGGCGCGATCATGACCGCCTCGGCGATACCGCGGATGCTGCTCCTGCTGTTCGCCGGCCCGCTGGCCGACCGTTTCGACGCCCGCCGGCTGATGATCGGCAGCGACGCCGCCCGCGCGGTGCTGATGCTGGGCGCGGCCGCGCTCGCGGTGCTGCACCCGGGCATCGGCATGCTGGTGGGGGTCTCGCTGCTGCTGGGCGCGATCGACGCCCTCTTCCTTCCCGCGGCCGGCTCGGTGCGGCCCCGGCTGCTGGAGACCGAGCAGCTTCCGCAGGCCGCCGCACTCCGTGAACTGACCCTGCGCGGCGCCCTGGTGGCGGGTGCCCCGCTCGGCGGCCTGCTGGTCGCCACCGGCGGGCTCGGCTGGGCCTGCGCGCTCAACTCGCTGAGCTTCGCGGCCTCCATGGTGGCCGTGTACAAGATCCGCCCCCGCCCGCTGGCCGTTGACGCCGGGGCCGAGGGCACGGCGGCCCGGACGCCGTACCTCACGTCGCTGCGGGACGGCCTGTCCGCGCTCGTCCGCAACCGCGTCGTCAGCGCGCTGCTGCTGGTGGGCCTGCTGACCAACCTCGGCTTCGTGGGCCCGATGAACGTCGGCCTGGCGCTGCTGTCCGACCAGCGGGGCTGGGGTGCGGCCGGGATCGGCATGCTGCTGGCCGCGTTCGGCATCGGTGCAGCGGCTGGGTCGGTGGTGCTGCTGCGGTGGCGGGTGACCCGCCGGATCGGCGCCGTCGTCGCGGTCGCGGTCCTGGCGCAGGCCGGCGCGCTGGCCGCGATGGCGCTGCTGCCCACGCTGCCGCTGGCGACCGCCGCCGCCGCGCTGGTCGGCGTCTCCGGTGCGGTCGTCGGGGTCAGCTGCGGTGCGCTGGGGCAGGCCCGCACGCCCGACGAGCTGCGCGGCCGGATCAGCAGCGTGCAGACGCTGCTCAGCCTGGGCGTGGTGCCGCTGGCCGTGGCGGGGACCGGAGTGCTGGCCGCGGCCATCGGCACGGTGCCCGCCCTCCTGGCCAGCGCGGGGATCGAGGTGCTGGCGGCGGTGCCGTGCCTGCTGGTGGGCGCGCTGCGCGGCGCCCGGCTGGGCGGCGCGGCCTGAACCGCCCGGAGCGTCAGGGGGACGTCTGACCGACCGGTGATGCCAAGGCCCGGGCCGAGCCCGGGCCTTGGCATCACGCTGTGCGACGGCCGTGACCGCGTCACAGGCGTTCGTCTCCCGTGTCACAGACGTGTCGTGACCCGGCCCGTCGTGGAACGGGCGTGGCCGCCGCCCTGTCTCATGGAACAGACACCCTGCTCAACGGGAGCGGGACGGTTCACGAGGAGACCTGCCATGCGCGTCCGCAAGCTCTCGATGCTCGTTCTGGCCACGGCGGCCGCCGGCCTGGCGCTCACGGCTTGTGACGGCAACTCGAGCAACGACGGCGCGGCCTCCCCGTCCTCGTCCGCCAGCCCGTCCGCGGGCGGCACCTCGTCCGGCACCGACGCCCAGCAGCCGGCCGGCGGCACGCCCAGCACCGGCACCGGCCGGAACGCGGCGGACCGCGGCACCGCCACCACCGACACGGGCAGCGGGAACGGGCAGGCGGCCCGCGGCACCACCTGCCAGACCGCGCACCTGTCGTTCACCAGCTCCCACGGCATGGGCGAGGGCGACTGGCTGATCAACCTCAAGAACACCGGCGCGCACGCCTGCACGATGCACGGCTTCCCCGGCGCGGACCTCAAGGGCAAGGACGGCACGATCAGCGCGAACCGCTCCACGGTCGCCGCGCCGCACGTGACGCTGCAGCCCGGTGAGGAGACCCGGTTCACCCTGCACTACCCGGTGAACAACTCCGGCGGCACCGGCGTCACCTTCACCAGCCTGATCGTCACCCCGCCCAACGAGACCCACTCCCACACCATGCCCCTGGCGGTCAACGTCCCGGTGAGCGACAGCACGGGCCCGGCCATCACCGTCGACCCGGTCGGCGCGGGCAAGTAGTACCGGCCGCGCCCGGCCGCGGAAGCGGGGGCGGCGCCCGGAACGGGCCCCAGCGACACCACGGCGGCGGCGTTTCCGCTGTTCGCGCGGTCCGGAGCCTACGGTGGCCAGCGAAGAGGAACGGCGATCGGCGGCGGAGAAGCGGGCGAAGGAGGCGGCGACGATGGACGGAACGGACGGCGCGGCGGTGATCACGAGCGCGGAGGCCGGGTCGTTCGCGTGGGGCGTGCTGGCCGAACGCCACCCCGCGCTGGTGCGGCGCGTGCGGGAGGCGACCGCCTACCCGCCGCCGCAGCAAAGGGCGTTGGACGGGCTGCTGCGCGAGGCCACGGGCGGCGGGGTGATCGCACCGCTGGGCGCGGGGGCGCACGACGCGGGCCGGTGGGAGAGCTGGAGCCACGGGTACGTCGGGCGGTCGTGGTTCGACGTGCCGTTCCTGTGGGCGGAGAGCTACTTCTACCGCCGGCTGCTGGACGCCGTCGGGTACTTCGGCCCCGGGCCGTGGCAGGGCATCGATCCCTTCGCACCGTTCAAGCGGGCGGAGTTGGACAGCCTCGCCGTCACGGAGGAGCTCGCCGCTCTCGACCGGGTGGCCGAACTGCCCGCGGAACAGCAGGACCAGGCGATGCTCAACGGTGCCCTGTGGGGCAACAAGGCCGACCTGGGCTTCCAGATCTCCTCCGGAGACCTCGACGGCAAGGGCGAGCATCTCATCGCGGACGACGGCGCGTTGCTGTGGCGGAAGCTGGCCTCGTCCCCGCCCGGCGCGGTGTACGTGCTCGCCGACAACGCCGGCCGCGAACTGATCCCCGACCTGCTGCTCGTCGACCGCCTGCTGCACACCGGCCGTGCGGCCGCCGTCGTCCTCCACGTCAAGCCGTACCCCTACTACGTGTCCGACGCGACGACCGCGGACGTCGTGGAGTGCGTGCGCCGCATCGCGCAGGCCCCGGGCGCGGCCGGCACGATCGGCGGCCGTCTGCGGGACGCCCTCACCGGCGGCCGGCTGATGGTCCGCGCCCATCCCTTCTCGTGCGCACCGCTGCCCTACGCGGACATGCCGGAGGACCTGCGGGCCGACCTCGCCCAGGCCACCGTGACGATCTCCAAGGGCGACCTCAACTACCGCCGCCTGGTGGGTGATCGCCTGTGGCCGGCCACCACGCCGTTCGCCGACCTCACCTCGTACTTCCCGAGCCCGCTGCTGGCGCTGCGCACCCTGAAGTCGGACGTGGCCGCCGGGCTGGACCCGGCGACGCTCGCCGAACTCGAGGGGAGCGGCGAGGAATGGCGGACCAGCGGGACGTACGCGGTGGTGCAGTTCCGGCCGTGAGGAGGCGGTTCGCGGCTCCGCATGCTTGTCGGGCCGCGTCACATGCTTGTCGGGCCACGTCGCGGCCCTCAGTCCGTCCCGCGGTGAACCCGTTTGCCCCTGGCCGCAGTTGGCCGGTGGTCGAGTGCGCAGTCGCCGCACAGGGAGCCGTTGCGGTCGGGGGCGGCCCGGTAGATCAGGCAGCAACTGCTGCGACGGAAGGCGCCCCGCGGCCCGAACCCGCCGGAGCCGGCCAGATACGGGTGCCGCAGGAGCACCCCGAGCAGGGCGCGGGCGTCGGTCCCTGCGCCCCTGCCGGCGAGCATGCGCGCGGCGCCTGCCAGCGCCGACGACGTGTTGCCGCGCAGGATGTGCTCCGACACCCCGAACCGTCCGAACGCACCGGCCAGCGGTACCGCGATGCCGTCGACGAGGACGGCGGTCAGACATGCGGGGAGGGGGCCGTTGTCGTCGAGTTCCCGGCCCGGATCCTCACCGCAAGCCGCTTCCACGGCGGCCCCGTCTCCGCCCGCGACGCCCGCGGTCTCGCCGGTTCCGCCTCCGGCCCGGGGCAGTGACAGCGGGAAGGCGCCCCCGAGTTGCGCCTTCCACCGTAGGTCGTCGAGCGACAGAGCCGGAACCCGGCGGTGCAGCACGGCCGTTGCCAGCAGCGGGGAGACGAGCCGTGCCGCCATCCCCAGGTGGGCCACCGACGCGGCCACCCGCACCTCGATCCGCGCGACGTCCAGACCGCCGCCGGCGGCGAGGAACTCCCGGACCGACGCGACCCGTTCGTCCAGGACGGAAGGATCGGTGACGAGGTCGGTCACCGACCGCCAGTCACCGGCGGGCGGATGCGCCGGGTCGTGGCGGCCGATGGTGAAGAACGGTCCGAGGGCGTCGAGCGCGGCGTCACCGTCGCGGCCGCCGCCCCGGTCCGCGCCGCCGTCGGCGGCATGGGTCACGTCGTCACCGGGTCCGCGGCTCCTGCGGACGCGGCTGAGGCCGGCTTCTGCCGCCGTACGGTGGCCGGTTGGAGTAGGCGCTGCGCCATCGGCGCGAAGACCAGCCCGATCGTCCCCCACAAGATGAGCTGCGCGGCGACCGAGTAGAGCCGGAAGTCGAACAGCACGTCGGCCGGGAAGCCCGGATAGACGAGGTGCCCCTGCTTGTCGGTCAGCGGCAGCGGCGTCTCGGTGGCGTGGTGGCCGTAGAGGTGGACGTTGTCCGACAGGTGCCCGATCGACGGCAGCAGCGTCATCACGACGCCGATCACGACGACGTACGCGGCCGCGCCGAGCAACGTGGCGTTCCAGTTGCCGAACCGCGGCTGGAGACGCTGCCCCAGCCAGACGGCGCCGGCGAGGAACAGCACCGAGCACAGCACCATCACCAGGTACAGGCTGCCGCGTTGCTGGATCGTCTCCGCGTGCCCGATGGCCGGCGGGTTCGCCGGGTACTTCACGAACGGCACGAGGTAGAAGCCGAGGAGGCCGCCGCCGGCCACCAGCACGGACAGGGTCCGGGCCTGCAGGCGCCCGGTGCGGCCCAGGCACAGCAGGTACGCGACCGCGAACAGCGCGCCCATGGCCATGCCGAAGAAAATCATGCCGACGCCGAGGCCGACGTCCGCCTGGACGGTACGGGAGAACAGGTCGGGGTCGGCCATCTCCGGTGGGATCCCGGCGGCCTTGTCCAGCGCCTCCTGCGCGGCGTCACGGCCGCTCTCGTAGGCGATGGCCTTGTTGATCTGGGGCTCGGCGAAGATCCGCGCGAACGCGAACGCGAGCAGCCCTGCGAGGGCGCCGGCCAGCAGGCCGCGCCCCAGGATGCGCTTGACCATGGTCAGTCCTGGTGTCCCCGCCGCTCAGTGGCAGGGGAAACCGAGGAAGTGCCGGGCGTCGTGCACGAACTCGTGGACGTGCATGTCGTTTCCGAACACCGACACCGCGCCCTGGTCGACACCGATGAAGTAGTAGACGGCGAGCGCGAGCACCGCGGTGCTCACCAGCAGCAGCGCGGCGCGGACGTTGGGGACGACGACGGGGATCGCGGCGGAGCCGGCGTCGTGGGTGGGGGTGGCGGCAGGCGCGGACAGACTGCTCATGTGGAGCCCTCCTTGGGGATCGTGCGTCCCAGTTCGATGGAGCGGGCGCAAGGGGGGAGTGTCTGACTCGCCCCCGGCCGTGACCGGGGGGCACACAGTGGCGCGACCGTGCCGGAATTGCACCGGCTTACTCGCTCCCTCGCAGTTATTGGCACAGTAAGGGCGGTCGGAAGACCCCGTCAATGTGACCTCCGGCCACCTCCGCACGTGAACGCGGCCTCAGGGCCCGGTCCGTGGGAGCAGCCGGGTCGGCCCGCAGGCCGCTACGGGCTCGTCGAGGCCGTCGACGCGGCCGCCGGATGGCCTCGCGGGCGAAAACCCGTACGAGAGCGGGAGCAGGCGGCGCCACAATGGCGCGCATGTCCACCGAGCCTCACGAACCTCGCGCAGCCGTCGACGCCCTCTTCGCCGCCCTCGACCCGCTCGCGTACCCCGACCGCATGCGCGCCCTCGCCGTCTGGACGCGGGAGCGGGCGCAGGACGGCGTCGTCGGCGGCGACGGTGAGGGCAGCGGCGTCGGCCGCCTCGGCGGGAGTGGACTGCGGCCCGTGCTGGACGAGTTGGAGACGCGCGGCCTGTACGGCCGCCGCCTCGCGGCCGTCGCCGCGTCCATCGGGCAGGACGCGGGCTTCCTCGAGGCGCGCCTCGCGGACCCCGACGCCACCGTCCGCGGCTACGCGCTCAAGGCCGCGTTCCACCTGCCGCTCAGCGACGCCGCGCTGGAGCGGGCGATGGACGATGCCCCGGAGGCCGTGCGCCGCCGCATCGCTCTCGCGGTCGTCGACGGCGAACGCCCCAAGCTGGCCGAGCGGTTGCTGGTGTCCGTGCGCGAGCAGTGGGGGGACGAGGAGGCCGCGCGGCTGCTGCCGGGATGCGGGGCCGACGTTGTGGAACGGCTGCTGCCCGACCTGTTCCTCGCGGTGGTGCGGTGGCGCGCCCTCGCCCGCCGCCACGCCGACCTGGTGCTGGACGAGGCCGCACGCCAGCTCGCCGAGCTGCCGGAGCTGTCCGGCCCGGCGTGGTGGCAGCGCAACGGCGACCTGTTCGAAGCCGCCGTCGAGGCACGCCCGTTGCGCGTCCTGGAACTGCTCGAACGACACTGCCCGCAGCGCTTTCCGGTGTCGGTCAGGTCATGTCTCGGCCCGCTGCTCAGGGCGGCTCCGGGACGGACGATCGCACTGATCACGGCTCCCGAACGCCTCGCGCACCCTTCCCACGGCCTGCTGTCCCGTACCGCGTTGGGCCGTGTCGCCAGGCTCGGGCCGCCGGAGCTCCTCGCGCTCGGGAAGGCATGGAGCCGCCAACCCGACGCCCTGGCGGCGCTGTTGCGCGCCCTGCCGCCGTCCCGCCGCGAGTCCTTCTACGACGCCGCGACCGCCGGCCAGGACCTCGGCCACACCGCTCTCAGCGCGAGCGTCCTGGAGGCGCTGCCGCGCGCTCGCGCACAGGCCGAGGCGCGGCGGATGGCCGCGCAGGCCGCGGAACGCGGCGAGCCCTGGGACACCGTGCTGGCCGCCGTCGCCCACCTGCCGGTCGCCGAGGCACGCGAGCGCCTCGTCGCCGCCACGCGCCGTCCCGCCGCCGATGACCGCGCACAGGCATACCCGATGCTGGTCAGGAACGCGGCCAGGTCCGGTGAGGCCGCGCCGGTCGCCGTGCTGCTCGACGACCTGCAGCGGCTCCGCAACGAGCAGGAGCCCGTCAGGTCACCCGCGCTGCTGGCCCTCGCCGAGGTTCCGCCACGGCTGTTCACCGGTGTGGACACCAGCCTGCTCGACCGCATCGCGATCGACGCCGTGGAGGCACGTGACAGCTCCCCGCGCACCCGCCACGCCCTCTCGTCGCTGGCCCTCGCCGTGCTGCGCGAGCACGCCGTGAGCGGCGAACGCCCCCTCGTGGGATGGGCGTTGACCACCCTGACGCGCCTGTCCGGGCACACCGGAGGCGCCCACCTCGGCCGGCTGGACACCACGCTGCGCCGGGGACAGGAGTTCCAGGTCTTCGAGGCGCTCCGGCCCTGGCTGGAGGCGGGTGCCGACAAGGTCGACCACTCCCTCACCTTCGCGCTCGCGCGGGCCCTCGGGCGCCGCGCCCGCCACATGCCCGAACTCCAAGAACTCCTTTGGCAAGCCGTCCAGTTCGGGAACGACGCGACGGTGCGGCAAGCCGTCGACCTCTGGCTCGACGACCCGGCGACAAGGGACGAACGGGCCGAGCGCGTGCTGGAGCTGGAACCGTCAGCCGCCGTGCTCCCACCCGTGCTGCGGGTCCTGGCGCACCGCCGCACCGACCTGCTGGACCCCGTCCTCGCCGCCAGGCCGCCGTACGGGCGGTTCCTCGTCCCGGGAGCGCGGTGGCTGCCGCCCCTCGACGGTATCCGCAACTGGCTGCCGCGCCAGCAGGCCGCCGCCGCAAGGCTGTTGGCCCGCGCGGCGGGGGACGCCTCGCTGCCCAAGTACACGCGGGCCTGGCACCTCCGGGACGCGGCGGCCATCCCTGAACTCGGCTTCGACATCGTCCGCCGGTACCTCGAGTCGACGGACACGGTGCTCGCCGAAGCCGCCCTGGGGGCCTTGGCCTGGACGGACCGTCCCGGTGACGTGCTGCCGCTCCTGCTGGCGCACGCGGCGGACGACCGGGCGCGCGTCGCGCTGTACGCGGCCGGCCGGGTGACCAAGTTCGTCGTCCCGTCCCAACTGGAGACGGTGCTGCGCACGGCCCTGCTGCCGGCCGCCGACGGCACGGCCGCTCCGGCCGCCAAGGTCACCAGCCGCAAGGAACTCGTGCGGCTGGCCGCGTCCCGGCTGCCGGTCGGCACCGCCGCGGTGATCCTGGACGAGGCGTTCGCGCTTCCCGGCCAGCATCCCGACGTGCAGGCGGCCTGCGTTCCGGTCGCCATGCAGCTGCTGCGGGCCCCGGCGGCCTGGCGTGTGCTGGAACGCGCCGCCGACGGCCCTCTGGTCACCCGGACTGCCGTCCTGCGGGTCCGGCCGTACGACCTCAGGGTCGCCGAACGGCCCCGCTACGCACGGCTGGTGGGCCAGGTGTCGCGCCGCGCCGACCAGGAGACCGCGGACGCTGCGACGGGAGCGCTCGCGAACTGGGCGCCGTGGTACCCCGAGGCGGCGCCGCTGCTGCTGGCGAGCACCGTCGATCTGGACAACAGGTCGTCGTGGCGGGCCGCCGCGGACGGCCTGGTGGAGCTGACCGCCGCGGTCGACGGCGACGGCCCGCTGCTGGAGGCGCTGGCGCGGCTCGTCGTCGCGGAGGCGGAGGCTTCCGCGCACGACGTGGACGCGGGGCCGGAGCGGGATCGGCCCGCCCGGCGGCGGATCGGCCACCTGGTCGCGCGGCTATCGACCCTCGTGACCATGCGGAGGACCGCGGCGCGGAGGGTGGCGGCTCAGCGTGCCGCGGAACTTCTCTGCGGCACGCCGGACTTCGTGGCGCAGGGAGCGCATCTGGCGGCCGTGGCCCTCGATCTGGACGCGGCGGCCGCGGATCTCCTGGACGCGCTGGACCACTTGGCGGCTCTGCACGTGGAACGCCGCGCCCTGGCCGCCCGTACGGCGGGGACTCTGCGCAGCCGCCTCGGCAGCGTCGGGCAGCCCGGCGATCCGCTTGTCCTGCTGGCCGCCGTCGAACGCCTTACGTTGAGCGGGAGTTACGCCGGAGGGATGTTCGCGGTGTCCATCACCCAGGTGCTGGGTGTTCGCACGGGCTGGCCGCAGGAATGGCGCACCCGCCTCCGGGTTCTCCGCGGCCACGGTGTCCCTGACGTAGCCGACGCGGCTCTCGCGGTGGAGACGGCCCGCGAGTAGCCGCTTCCCTCTGACGTGGCCCGGGTCCCGGCTTCCGGGCTGCCCCCGGGTGTGCTCTGCCGCCTGCCGCGCCGTCGTGGCTTGTCGCGCTGGGGGCACCTCCCAGGCGAAGCGCTGGGGGACCCCGCGCCCCTTCGGGGTCCGGGCTGCCCCGCGGGGTGCTTTGCCGTCGAAACGGCATCGTTTGGGCTTGTCGCGCAGTTCCTCGCGCCCCTGGCGGTGCACCTTCGGTGGGTGGGGTCGGGGCCGCCACGGGAGTGTCTCCTCGGAACTGTGCGTGCGGCCCTCTCCATTGGCTCACCCGGGCGCATGCACAGTTCCTGCGGGGACACTCCCGCACCGTCCCCTCCCAGCCCGGCCCCCGACTGCGGGAGGAATGGGGACGGGGGTCACCCATGGGGGCGCGGGGAACTGGCGGAACAGCCCCAATGGCGCGGCACCCGGCAACGCGCCCCCGGGGCAGCCCGGATTCCCGCCCCGGAGGGGCGATGCTCCAGGAGTGCGGGGAACTCCGCGCCCAGCCGAAGTGGACCGCTCGACGGCAAAGCACCCTTGGGGGCAGCCCGGTTGCCGCAAGGGGCGCGGGGAACTGCGCGATCAGCCCCAACTAGTCCGCACCCGGCAACGCGCCCCCGGGGCAGCCCGGATTCCCGCCCCGGAGGGGCGATGCTCCAGGAGTGCGGGGAACTCCGCGCCCAGCCGAAGTGGACCGCTCGACGGCAAAGCACCCTTGGGGGCAGCCCGGTTGCCGCAAGGGGCGCGGGGAACTGCGCGATCAGCCCCAACTAGTCCGGACTCGGCAACGCGCCCCCGGGGGCAGCCCGGATTGCCGCAAGGGAGGGGGGACCGACCCGCCACGACAAGACCAGCAGACGGCTAAGCACAGCGTGAGGGACCCCGGAAGCCGCAGGACCGCACCCGGGGGGTGTTCCCGGTGCAGCCGGGGAGGGGACCGGTGTGGCCCGGTCAAATGGGGGCTGGGAGAAGGGAATTCGAGAGGGCCTGGACGAGAGCGGCGGCGCGATGGTCCGCGGCTCCGCCGACGATGGTGTTCATGACGTAGGCGAAAGCGATGCCGTGGCCGGGGTCGGCGAAAGCGAGGGAGCCCCCGCGGCCGGGGTGGCCGAACGCGGTGGGGCCGGTCATAGGAGTGCCCTCGGTGGGCAGCATGTAGCCCGAGGCGAAGCGGCTGGGGGCCATCATGACCAGGTCGAGGCCGGAGGACTGCTCCGCCGCCGCGGACGCCACGGTCTGCGGGGTGAGGAGGCGCACGCCGTCCACCTCGCCGATCAGCGCGGCGTACATGCGGGCCAGGGCGCGGGCGGTTCCGATGCCGTTGGAGGCCGGGAGTTCGGCGGCCTGCACCTCGGGTACGTTGAAGTCGATGGCAGCCGGGTCGGTGACGGCGAAGGCCCGGTTGCTGAGGGAGTTCGGGTCGCTCCAGGCGGCGGCCGCCGCGCGGAACTCCTCCGGGATCGACTCCAGCGGGACGTCGGACTGGTCGGTGGGAGGCTGCTGGTCGCGCATGCGGCTGACCCGGGCGCGTTCCCGTTCCGGCAGCCCGATGAAGAAGTCCAGGCCGAGCGGCGCGGCGATCTCGTCGGCGAAGTAGCGGCCCGGAGTGCGCCCGGACACCCGGCGGATCACCTCGCCGACCAGCCAGCCCCAGGTCCGTCCGTGGTAGCCGTACGCCGTGCCCGGCGTCCACGCGGGGCGCTGCGCGGCCAGCGCGGCCACCATCGGATGCCAGGTCAACGCCTGCTCCAGCGGCACGGGTTGGTCGAGCGCGACCAGACCTGCCCGGTGGGACAGCAGCCACCGCACCGGTATCCCGGCCTTGCCGTGCGCCGCGAACTCCGGCCAGTAGTCGGCCACCGGGGCGTCCAGGTCCAACTCGCCGCGCTGCGCCAGCAGATGGGCCGCCGTCGCGGTCGCGCCCTTCGTCGCCGAGTAGACGAGTTGCAGGGTGTCCCGTGTCCAGGGCGAGCCGGTGTCCTCGTCGGCGGTCCCGCCCCACAGGTCCACCACCGGGCGGCCGTCCTGGTAGACGCACAACGCCGCGCCGAGATCCCCGTGATCGCTGAAGTTCCTCGCGAACGCCTCCCGTACGGCGCCGAAACCGGCCGCGACTTCACCCTCGATCGTCGTCATGCCGTCCATCCTGGCAGTTCCGCGCCGTGCCTCCAGGGCGGGTCCGCACCCTGGAGAAGGGGGCTAGGTTGGCGGCGTGGACGTGCTCGGGCGGGCCTATCGCCATGTCGGGCCGGCGGACGTGAGGAGCCTCGTCCGGCCTGGCGGCGAGGGGTGGCGCGTGCGCTCGCAGACCGACCTCGACCAGTGGCTCGCGGCCCGGCCGGCCGAGGAGGCACGGGAACCGTTCACCTTCGTCGTCGACACGGCGGGTGCGCTGCGGCTCGCGCCGCGCCGCAGCGAGCACGTGGTGTGTGCCGGCGGGGCCGCCGTCCTGAGCGCCGGCGAGATCGGCTTCCGGCGGGAGTCGGGGCGGTGGGTCGTCGACGAGGTCAGCAACCAGTCGACCGGGTACTGCCCCGACGTCACGTCCTGGCGGGCCGTCGCCGAGGCGCTGGACCTGGCCGGGATCGCCCGGCCGTCCGGCTTCACGCACGCCGTGGTGTTCCGGCGCTGCCTTTCGTGCGCGCAGCTCAACGTCGTGCGCGAGCAGGACTTCGTCTGCGTCTTCTGCGACGAGGTGCTGCCGCCCGAGTGGAACGTGGACCCGGGCCGCTGAACGCCGCACGTACGGGCTGGAGTTGGGCCCGGACCGGGCCGACGCCGGTGGTTACGGCGTCACACCGCCGTCGGTGACGTTGCCGCTGCCGCCGCTCGGGGTGGGGGTCGGTGAGGGGGAGGCGGACGTGGGCGGCGGGGTCGTCGGCGTCGGCGTGGTGTGGCTGCCGCCGGAGTCGCCGTTCCCGGCGCCCGCACCCGTTCCGGACCCCGTTTCGGTTCCGGTACCCGATCCGGCTCCGGTGGAGGGGGAGCCGGTGGGCTGGGTGGCCGAGGGCGTGGTGTCCTGGCGGGGCCGCCCGCCGACGTCGCTGCCGTACGGGCTGGAGGTGGCGCCCCCGGACGGGGTGTCGGTGGGGCCGGGCGCGGGCGTACGGTCGCTGCCGCCGGAGTGCGACGAGCTGTGGCCGGTGACGGCGTTGCCGATGGTCGTGCCGTGCCCGCCGCCGATGCTCTCGCCGGCGACGGCCTCGTAGCCGGTGATCCCGGCCATCGTCAGGCCGAACGCGAGGGCGACGGCCACGGCCGGACGCTTCCAGCCGCCGCGCCTGCGGGCCCGGTAGGAGGTGGGCTCGCCGTAGCCGTCCGCGGCCTCCGCACCGGCCGCGGTGTTCCCGGCGGCCGGGCTGCCCTTGCTGGTCAGGCCGTCCTGGCCTGGGTGCTCAAGGCGATCGAGGCGATCGAGGTGATCGACGTGATCGGTGTCACCGCCGGCGCCGGGCACGTCGCGGACGCCGGTGAGGGGGCCGGTGAACGGGGCCGTGGCCGTCAGCGGCCGGGCGTCGGTAGCCGCCGCCTCCGGAAGCAGCACCGTACGGACGGCCGTGCCGCCCTCCGCGTCCGTCCCCGGCCGGTTCCGTTCCCGGACTCGCCGGACACCGGGACGGGCCTGGACCGCGACCTCCTGCATGTGCCGGCCGGTGCGGCGGAAGAAGTGCTGGAGGATCGTGCCGCCGCAGGTGCCCAGGACGCTGACCACGCCCGCGCCCGCGATGGTGCCGTAGACGCCGAGGTTCGAGGCGAGCTTGGCGGCCACGACCGCGGCGACCGCGCTGCCGGCCACCTGCGGAACGTTCAGGTCGAGCCTGCCCGCGCGGCGCCCGCCGTCGGACTTCTCCTGCTGCTCGTGCTGCTCCTGCCGGCCGTACGGGGCGTATGGGCCGTACTGGCTGTGCTGCTCCTGCGCGGGCAGCATCCGCGTCGCCGTCTCGCCCGCCCGGGAGGGAGCCTGCGTGCGCTCCGAGGGAGCCTGCGTGTGCTCCGAGTGAGCCTGCGTGTGCTCCGTGCGTCCCGTTTCCGCCGGGCGCCGGTCACCGCCCCATGCCTCGCCCATCCCGGAACCTGCCCGCCTTTCCTGATCGTGCTCGTGGGGAAGGACGGCCAAGCGGAAGCGCTAGTTCCTTTTGTCGGAGTTTCGTGAGGTACGCCACGGTGGCCGGATATGGCCGAGGGGCGGGGCCCGCCCTCAGCGCGCCCGTACCTTCAGCGCGGGCCCCGGCCCGCCGCGGGCGCTCAGCCGGCCTGGAAGTTCTGGGGGCCGCTGGCCGTCGTCGGCCAGTAGTACGTTCGCCGGCTTGAGGTCGCGGTGCACCAGACCGGCCCGCCGCACCTCGGCGAGCGCGGCAGCAAGCCCGGCCGTCAGCCGCGGGGCCGGCTCCTCCGGCAGCACCCCGCCGTCCTCGACGGCCTGGTTCGCGCGCGCGGGGAGCGGCCGCTACGGCTTCGACGCGTTCACCCAGGGGGACAGAGCCTTGCGGAACGCGGGAAGGGACGGGTCCAGCCACTCCGTCTTCGACTTGGGCTCGCTCTGGAAGAACATCTGCTGGGCCGAGCACGTGTACCGGTCGTCGCCCACGACCTTCGTGGTGCCGATCCGGCGGCCGGTCCTCACCTCGTACACCGTGACGTCGTACCGGCCCTGCCTGAAGTACCGGACGTAGTCGTTGCTGTAGTTGCAGGTCGTCACCAGCTTGCCCTTGCCCTCGTTGACGACGCACGCGACGAGCTGCGCCTTCGCCGGATCGGGGTGGTACGTGTCGTACGCCGGGGCGGTCGGTGTCTCGCCGGGCGACGGGAGCGGGGTCTGGTTGGCGGACAGAGGGGTCGGGTTGCTGGTGGCGAGCAGGACAGGATGCGGCCCCTTGCCCCGGTACGCGGGCTGTCCCGTGAGCAGGGTGGCGGGGCCGTGCTGATAGCAGTACGCCTGGAGGTCGGAGGCGTCCGTCGCGACGGGGTGCGCGGCGGCCGTGGCGGAGGGCGTGGTCGTCGCCGACGTCACGGACGTCGAGGACGGATCCGGCTTCGCACCGTCACCGCTGCTGCACGCCGACGCCAGGAGTGCGAGGCCCACGACCACGAACGAAGCTGCGCAACGAGCCCTTGTCACCGGGTGCCGCTCCTAGTGTTCCGGTACGCCGACGCGCCCACCGCGCCCGCTGACTCACCATCTTCCCGGGCCAACGGCGTGTCGATCAACGGCACTTGTGGCCGGCGGTTCCGGTGGAAATGCCGGTGCGGCCGACCCGCGGTCAGCGATCCGCCGCCGGCGCGCCGCTGTCCGTGCCGCCGCCATGCCGCGCCAGTGCGCGCCGTACATCCACCCGGGGCCACGTTGGTCGCGCCCATCAGCGCGGCCCCGCCCACGTTCGCCCAGCGCACCGCGCCATCCCCCCAGGCCCTGGCGTTGATCGTGCCGTCCGCGTACGCGGCTACCCGGCCCGCCTGCGGGCGCGCCGTCGGTCCCCCAGCGTGCCGCTGATCGAGGTCACGACGAACAGCATCGCTCCGCCCGACACCACCGTCCGGTCGGGCGCGTGGCGGAGGACCACCACCGGCCCGAGTACGGCCGCCGCCCAACCCACCAGTCCGATACCGGCGTTCTTCAGCATCATGCGCCGCACATCCACCCCCTGAGCCAGCGGTGCCGGACTACGCGGCACCCGCGCACGGCCACGATCACCTGCTGCCGCAGGTTGCCGTCCCAACTCGCCCGCCGCCCGCAGGAGAACGGACACCAGACCCCAAGGATGCTCCCAACGCGGCCGCGCCGCACGGCTGTCGGGCGGACCGAGCGATGCCGATCGGGCGGATCGCCCGCTCGCTCAACGCGTCCCCGGGCTCACCGGAACGGTGGGAGACCGGTTTTCAGCCGGACCCTGCGGGCCGGGCGCCGGGGGACGGCCCGCGCCCGATGTCCCGTGGAAGCTCCAGCCCGAGCACCTGGTCCGCGTGCACGAACGTCTCGAACTTGGCGCCGTCCGGCACATCGGTCTCGGTCTCCAGACGCGAAAGTGCCGCCAGCACGGCAGCGGTGTCCAGGTCCTCGCGACATGCGTCGTGAACGCGACGGACGGTCTCCGCGTGCATCGGACGTGAGGCGGCATCCGCCCAGGCCGCGACGCGCTCCCGCCAGCGGCCGAGCAGCGCCTCGGCGCGGGAGAGCGTGTCGGGGGTGAGGTGCGCGGTGCCGGAGTGCGGGTCTTGAAGCAGGGCCAGGCGGAGGGCCAGCGGATCACGGCCGCCGTTGTTCGGACCGCCGTTGTTCGGGCCGCCGTTGTCCGGGCGGCCGTCGTCCGGGCGGTCGGGAGCCCGACGCTCGGGGGCATGACGGCTGTCGGTCTGGCGGCCGGCGAAGGCGGGTGCGGACACGGGACCGGCGGCGACGTACAACCCGCCGTTGCCCATCGCCGGGACGCCGGCCCGCGCGGCGCCCACATGGACGTGGACGGGGCCGCCGAACGCGTCGCCGAGGTCGTCGGGGTCCGCGTGGACGTCGGGCGGACGGATGCCGAGGCGGCGGGCGGCGTCCGCCTGCTCCTTCACGTCGCTCTCGGGCAGGTCGGCGTCGGCGTACCCGACCATCGCCTGGAGACCGTCCACGTGCTCGGCGACGCGGAACAGCACGTCGGTCACCAGCAGCGCGCGGAGGTTGCCCAGACTCGACGGACCGGCGCCGCGGGCGGTGTGGGCGCACACCCGCAGCAGCCCGCCCCGGGCACGACGGATCTCGCCGGGCAGCCCGCTCCTGGCATCGACGATGCGCACAGCCGGTCTCCTCTCACTGGTTCGGGTGGCGGGCGCGGCCGCGGCCGGCCGTGCGCGGTTGCCACGGTCGGCCGCGGTGCGGACCTGCGCCCTTCCGTCAGGCGGGTGTCCTGCCGGGCGCGGTCAGCCGACCAGCGAGTCGGCGCACGTGGGGCAGTGGATCTGCCGGGCGGAGCGGGACATGGGGGACTGCCCCAGCCCGTTCGGGCGCTGCACGGACCGGGGTGAGGCCGTCGCGTGCTCGGCGCACATGGCGGCGCCGCAGCCGCTGCAGACCGCCACCGCCGGTGTGGCGAGGTCGCTGGTAGCGCAGTCGAAACAGTTCATGGTGAAGCTCCGTTCTGGGAAGGGGGCGCTCAAGAGGGTGTCGCCCCTGGTCATGGGTCCCGGCGGCGCTGCGGCATTGCGGCACCGCCGCTCGGCGGAAGCGTGGGTTCGATCGGGAAGAGTCCTGGGCACCTCCGGAGGGCATACGTCGCTGACACGTGGTCAGGAGCCATCAGCCCGGAGGGGCGGTTCGGGGCGGCGCTACGCCGTCCCTGGCGGGGTCCATCGCCAGAACGTGAGTGAACTCCCAGGCCAGCACGCGGTCAAGGCGCCGCACAGCCCCTCACCCCCCCAATACGCCTGGTGGCCCATTCCCCACGGCCCCGATCGGCCCCGGAGGCGGGGGTGGGAGGATCGGGCCGGTTGCCGTGAGGAGTGCGGGGGAGGGCGAGGAAACTGCGAGAGGTCAGGGCGTGGGTCGGTCGTGATCATCCCCTGACCTGCTGCCCGCAGGTCAGAGAGTTGGGCTGAATGGGCCTGGGGCGGCTTCGCTGGGCCTCGGGGAGTGGTTCGGCTCCCATATGGCTACCAGAAATCAGCGGCCTGACCTGTTCCATCACCCTGGACGCGGGTGCGGGGCCGAGGAGTCGGCGTCAGAGCTTCACGAGCGCGACGCGGTCGCCGCAGAGTCTCCGCATGTCGTCCTCGTCGGACGTGAAGATCGTGACCCGGCTGGGCTGCCGCAGGGCCAGGGCAGCCAGCGCGGCGTCGATCGCGTATTTGTGGCCGTGCAGCCCGGCGTCCTGGAGGAGGTCGATGGCGGCATTCGCGATCTGCTCGGTCACCGGCTCCACACGCAGCCGCGACAGCGCCCAGCGCCAGGCCGGCCGGTGAAGCTTGGCGTGGTATGCCTCGATGAGGGTCATCGAGGTCGTGACCACGGGGATGTCCGAGCGGTCGGCGTCCTTGATGCGCGCACCCATCCGCCGATCGCCGCGTACCCACTGGGACAGACCCTCGCTGTCGAGCAGGTAGACCTGCCCGTCGGTCACGCGGCAGCTCCGGGCGGATTGGCCGCCTTGCGCGCCCGCTCCTCGCGTACGGCGTGGGACCGCTCGATCTCCCTGCGTTCGGCCTCCGCCTCGGCCAGCTCCTCCGCCGTGACGGCCCCGTACTCGCCCTCCCACCAGTCCACGGCCTCATGGAGCCGCTCCCGCTCGCGCTGGCGCTCCACGGCCTGCGTGACGTACCGGCTGAAGCCCCCGGGCCCGACCTCGGAACGGATCTCCTCGGCCAGCTCCTCAGGCAGCGTCACGGTGTACTTCTTGGTTGCCATACCATCGACCATACCGCTCGCAGGGTCAGGTCTGCCAGTGCGAGCAGACGCGCCCCGTATCCGGCTGGCCGATCCCAGCCCCGGGGAGGCGAGGCGTGCTCGTGCAGCAGGTGGGCCCGGTCGAGTCCGTCATTTCCGACTCGGCTGTCAGCGCGTGCCCCTACCGTGGTGTGCGGCGTGGGGATGCCGCGATTCCGGGCGGAGGAGGGAAGGGAACGTGCGCAGGGTTCCACCAGAGATGTTCCGGTTCGCCACGGGGGAACGAGCTGACCTGTACGGGGCGATCCTGAGTGCCTTCGGCGCGGCCAATGAGCGCTTGGAGACCGCCCTCGTACTGGACGACATCCGGGGACGGCTGCGCACTGCGGGCTGGCTGGATGCGATATCCGACGAAGATCTCCACGGCGCGCTGAAGGCACTCCGGGAGTGGGGGCTGCTGGATGTCGTCCAGAACCATGCGGAGAACTACCGCACGGCGGAGGAGTACGAACGGCGGAACCTCCAGTACTCGCTGACCCGGCGCGGAGAGGCAGCCCTGGCCGGGGTCCAGCACGCGTTGGAGGTGCTCACGGCGACGGGGGCGCTGCAGACCGCTGTCCTGGAGGCGATCACCGATCGGCTGGACGAGCTGTACATCCTGCTCAAAGATTCGACGTCGCCGGATCGCCGGATCTTCAGCACCCTGCAGGAGTTGGAGGGCCACCTGGAGGCCCTGCTGGACAACACGAAGGCGTTCAACGGCGAGTTGCAGCGACTGTTGCGCGCCGAGGGAGCAGATCTCAACGTCTTCCGCGAGGTGAAGGCCGCCACTGTGGCGTACCTCCAGGAGTTCCTGGTCAACCTGGAGCAGCGCAGCCACGGTGTCGCCTCGGCCATCGCCCGCGTGGAAGAGCGCGGAGTCGCTGTCCTGCATGAGCGGGCCCTGCGCGGGGCTGAGCTTCCGCCGGTCGCAGGTGATGATGCCGGCCCGATGTGGCTGGAGCGCCGCAGGGCGCGCTGGGCGGGGCTGCGGGCCTGGTTCCTGCCCGAGGACGGAGCGCGGCCACGCGTGGACCGCCTCCACGATGTCGCTCGCCGCGCCA
Organism: Streptomyces sp. NPDC020917; assembly: GCF_044333795.1. NCBI lineage: Bacteria > Bacillati > Actinomycetota > Actinomycetes > Kitasatosporales > Streptomycetaceae > Streptomyces > Streptomyces sp. NPDC020917. The sequence goes on from NZ_JBIRRR010000002.1 coordinate 588,673, forward strand.
TCGTCTCGCTGCTCCAGGTCCTCGACCGGATCACCGAGTCGCGACGGCGCTCCTCCAGCGCCGCGCAGGACTTCAGGGAACTGGCGCGCTGGTTCGCAGACGCCCCGGGGGACGAGGATCTGCACAGGCTGTGGACGCTGGCCTTCGGGTTGGGGTCGGCACGCCATGCGCACCTGGCGCACCCAGACCCGGAGTTGGTCCCCTCCTCCCGGACGTGGGCGGACGCGCCTCCCGTCGAGGTCTCGGCGCTGCTGCGGACGAGCGGGCGCACGGAGCGCTTCACCCGAACGGGCAAGGTGCGTGACGTCGCGTCGGTCAAGGCCGGGCGGGCCCGCAAGGCACGACAGGAGAGAGCCGAACTCCAGCGTGCGTGGAGCACGTTGAGGACCGAAGGTCCGGTGCGGCTCTCCGACTTCGGCGAGCTGGACGACGCCGCATTCGCGCGACTGCTCGACCTGCTCGGCCGGGCGCTGTCCGCCCGCCCTGACGCCTCGGGAACCCGGCGGGCCGGCACGTCCGACGGCCAGGTGGAGATCAGCCTGATCGAGGTCGACGACGGCCGGACCGCCCGGCTCAGAACGTCCAAAGGCGTTCTGACCGGACCGGACCACGTGGTGAGTATCACCGCCGCCGGTGCCGCCGAGGCCCAGTACGGGCGGACCGGACTTCGGGAGGCCGCGGGATGAGCACTCTCGCCAACCAACTGGTGGTCGCGGAAAGGGAAGAGGTCAGCCGGGGGATCCGGCTACTGCTGGCACAGCCGCTGATCACGGAACGTGCCGACCCCGCGGGCTTCGACGTCGTCCGGCGGCGCAAGGAGCCCCTGGCGAAGTGGTTCGACTATACCTGCGGCTGGAGCCTCGTGGTGGAACCCCGGCGCGGGTACGCCCGGCTGGCCAAGATCCGCTCCACGGCTGACGGATCCCGCCCCGCCCGGCGCCTGCGCTCTGGCCGTGCCCCGTTCGACCGCAGGCGGTACGTGCTCCTGTGCGTCACGGCAGCCGAGTTGCTGGCGGTGCCGGTGACGACCATCGGCCTTCTCGCCGACCGCGTCGTCCAGGCCACCGCCGCCGATCCGGCGCTGCCGTCGCTCGACACGGCCGGCCGCGCGGAGCGGATGGCATTCGCGGACGTACTGAAGCTGCTGGAGTCCTACGGTGTGTTGACCGCGCTGGACGGCGCGACCGAGTCCTTCGTGGAGTCGGCTGACGCGAAGGTGCTCTACCGGGTCGACGCGACGCTGCTCATGCGGTTGCCGACCGCACCCATCGGGGCGTCCCGACTCTCGGTTCCGTCCGGCGAAGTGCCCTTTCGCTACGAGGAGTTGCTGGCGGGGCTGGTACGGGAACGCCGTTACGGCGGAGGAACGATCGCCGACGACCTGAGCGAGTCAGCGGCCGTCTCCGAGACACAGCGCAATCTGTGGCTGCGCCACTCCGTCCTGCGCCGCCTTTTCGACGACCCCGTTCTCTACCGCGACGATCTCACGGACGATGAACTGGCGTACGTCGCCTCCCCGACCGGACGCCAGATCCTGCGCAGATCGGTCGAGCAGGCGGGCTTCGTCCTGGAGGAGCGGGTGGAGGGGTTCCTCCTGGCGGACCCGGACTCCCTCGCGACCGACGCCAAGTTCCCGGACGACTCGTCCACCGCCAAGGTCGCCGCGCTGCTCCTGCTGGAGCAGATCCAGGATGTGCCGGGCGGGGCGACACCGGAACAGCTCGTCGAGATCGGCGCCGGGCTGCTGCGAAGGTTTCCCCGCTGGGCCAAGGCGTACCAGTCGGTGGACGGGGCCGAGAGACTTGCCGACGACGCGGTGTCGGTCCTGCGCGATTTCGGCCTCGCCAACCACGTCGGCGACCGCACGGTGCTGCGGCCGGCCGCCTTCCGCTATCGCCTCACCGGTACCGCCACGAAAGCCCAGGACCGTAGTGGTGACACTGCCGAACCTGCGGCCGGCTCCCTCGCCGCCGAGGAGGTTGCCCCGTGAGTGTCACGGACCTGCCCACGAGAAGCACGGCAATCCCGGCGCAGCGGGACGTACCCTCAGCACGACATCGCTGGCAGCCGTACCGCGCCGGCATCGTCAACATCTGGCGCTACTACGACGAGACCTTCACCTTCCACCAGGGGCGTCTCCTGCTGCGCGGCCAGAACGGCACCGGCAAGTCGAAGGCCCTGGAGTTGCTGCTGCCCTTCCTCTTCGATGCCAACCTGCGGCCCAATCGCCTCTCCACCTTCGGCGGGTCGGAGCGGACCATGCACTGGAACCTCATGGGAGAGGGGGCGACCGGCAAGACACGCGTCGGCTACGTGTGGATGGAGTTCGGCCACGCGTCCGACGACGGCGTCATCCGATGGTTCACATGCGGGGCGCGTCTGCAGGCGAGCACTCATACCCCGGGCGCGCACGCCGACTACTTCACCACCGACCGGAGGATCGCCCGCCCCGACGGCGTTCTCCTGGTCAACGAAGCAGGCCAGCCACTGACCAAGGCGGCACTCGCAGCCGCGCTGGACGGCAATGGCGAGATCCATCCCTCAGCCGACTCCTACCGGACGGCGGTCCGCCGCACGCTCTTCGCCGGTATGAGCGAGCAGCGGTACGAGGCCCTGATCACCGCCCTGCTTCAACTGCGGCAGCCCAAACTCTCCGAGCGGCTCGATCCGTCCCTGCTGTCCACGCTTCTGTCGCGGGCACTGCCGCCGCTGGGCGAGGGAGAGATCTCCGAACTCGCCGAGGGTTTCGAACGACTGGACCGCCAGCGCGACCACCTCAAGGACCTGGACAACGAGGTCGAGGCCGCCGGCAGCATCGCCACCCAGCAACGCGGCTACGCCCAACGGGTGTTGCGTGCGCACGCCGCCACGCTGATCTCCGCGACCACTGAGATGGACAACCTCACCCGCGTTGCCCGGGAGAGCGATGAGCAGCACGAACGGGCCGTGCAGGCGCAGCAGGCCAGCGCCGATCAGAGGGATGAGTGCGAGCGGCGGACCCGAGGGTTGGAAGCGGCCGTCGAGGGCCTGATGAACCACGACGCGTACCGGCAGGGCCAGGAGTTGGACAACCTCCACCGTCGTACCAGACGCGCAGTGGACCACGCTCGGGGCCAGCGAGCCACGGCCGACGACAAGCTGCGACTGGCCGAAGAGGACCGGCAGCGCGCCGACATCGCCGCCGACAGCGCACGAACGGCCACCGCCCACGCGCAGGACGCTTCCCAGGACGCCGGGAGAGCGGGTCGTGACGCCGGCCTGGAGTCGGTCCACCGCGAGGCGGAGGCGATGCTTGACGCCCCGCTCACCACCACGGACTCCTCACGCCTCGCGGGTGAAGCAGGCGCGGCGGCCCATGAGCGAATGCGGCCGCCCCGCCAGCTGCTACGGGGCGCGGTCAAGGCCCGGCAGGGACAGATCGCGGAAGTCGTCGCCGCCGCCGAGCGACACGAGCAGACCGTGCGTGAGCGAGCCACCGCGGAGGGGGCACTGGACCAGGCCCGGACCGGACTGGCGGAGGCGGTGACACGGCGCGACGAGGCAGCCGACGTCTACGAGGAAGGTCTCGTCCGGCAGGCGGAGCTGCTGACGGAGTGGGCCGCCGAATGCGTCGAACTGCGCTTCGATGACGTCGAGGAGCTGGCTTGCCGTGCGGCGGTCGAGGCCGATGTGATGGCGGTCGTGGAGTCCTGCGTCCGCACTGTGGACCAGGACATCACCGAGGCCCGGACACGGGCTGAGGCGGCTCGCGGAATCGCACTGGCCGAGCGTGCCGAGCTCGGGACCGCCATCGACACTCTGCACCGGGAAGCCGACCTGCCTCCCGCGGCTCCGCCGACCCGAACCGCTGATCGTTCCACGATGATCGGAGCGCCGTTGTGGCGGCTCCTGGCTTTCCACGACGCCGTTCCGGGCAGCGTTCAATCGGGCGTGGAGGCGGCTTTGGAGGCATCCGGCCTGCTGGACGCCTGGGTGAGCCCCTACGGGGACGTTGCGCTACCCGGCCACGACACCCAGGCCGACCCAGCGTGGGCGGTGCCGGCTCCAGGAGCGTCGCTGCTGGACGTGCTGCGTCCCGAACCCGATGTCGCGGTACCTGCCGACACCGTGCACCGGCTTCTGGCCGGCATCGCCTTCGGCTCGCATCTTCCTACCGAGCACATGGCGGCGGTCGGCGCCGACGGAAGCTGGCGGCTGGCCTCCGCCACCGGCACATGGAGCAAACCGGAGCCGGCCCACATCGGCTCTGTCGCCCGGGAAAGGGCCAGGAACCGCCGTATCGCCGAACTCACCGTGCAGCTCTCCGAAGTGAACGGCACCATCGCGGCGCTCGACGCGCAGCTGCGTGAACTGCGTGATCGGCGCTCCCGGTTGGACGCCGACCTCGCCGTCCGCCCCCGATACAGCGACCTGGACACCAAGCGACGAGTCTGGGACCGGGCAGAGGAAGGCGTCGGGGTCCGGGACGACGCCGTACGGGGTGCGGTCGGCGTCCTGGCCGACCGCGAGGCGGAGGTCGCGAAGTCCCTGCGCACCCTCAGCCGGCTGGTCGCCGAGCACCTGCTCCCCACCGGCCAGGATCACCTGAGGAAGCTGTCATCCGCAGTGGACGTCTTCCGGGACACGGCCGACGCCTGGATGGACGCTCACCTGCACGCGACGACGGCTGCGGAGCGGGCAGCCTCGGAAAGCGGCCGGGCAGCCCGCTCACTCGAGACGTCCCGGGAGCACGCAGCCGACGCCGAGGCCGCCGAGACGGAGGCCCAGGAGCTCGCCGCGACCTTGGAGGCAGTGGAGAGCACCGTCGGGCAGGATTTCCGCGCCATCGCCGCCCGTATCGGCGAACATCGCCAAGAGCTCAACCGCACCCGCGAGGAGATCAAGGCGAAGGACACCGAACTCCTCCGCCTGGCGCAGCTCATCGGGGGACTGAAGGAGAAGACAGCGCAGGACGCCGGCGAGCGCGACAAGGCCGTGGGTACCAGGGACGAGGCAGCGCGGCGATTCCGGCACCTGTCTGCCCTCGGCCTCGCAGAGGACGCGGGGCTGGCCGTCAACCTGGCAGCGCAGGACGGCACTCGCGCCACCCTGGAGGCGGCACGGTCGGTGGCGGCGAAGTGGCCGGATCTCCCGCACGGGCCCCGCAATCTCGGCGATGCCTTGAACCGGCTCTCCGAAGCGATCCACAAAGCCCGGGACTCCGTCGGACGCCGCGCCGACCTCGACCTGGAGTCCGACGAGGACGTGCAGCTCTTCACCGCCTCCATGGACGGTGTCCGGATCGGTGCGGCAGGGCTGCTCAAGACCCTCACGCAGGAACGCGACAGCAGCCGGGACGACATCACGGTCGCTGAACGGCGCCTCTTCGACCAGACCCTCACCGGAGACACCCGACGCCACCTGGCCGCCCGCATTCGCGGGGCCAACGACCTCGTCGACCGCATGAACGGTCACCTCGAGCACGTCCGCACCGCCTCCAAGGTCGCGGTGCAACTGGTGTGGCAGGTCCACCCTGACCTCCCGGCAGGCACCCGGACCGCCCGCGAACTCCTCCTCAAGGATCCCGCGAGGATCACGGACGCCGACCGGGAGGCGTTGCACGCCTTCTTCCGTGCCCGCATCGAAGAGGCCAAGGCCAAGGACGCAGCAGCCAGTTGGGAGGAGCAGCTCGCCGAAGTCCTCGACTACACCGCCTGGCACCAGTTCGTGGTCAAGCTCGACCGCGCGAACGGTTCAGGCTGGCAGCTCCTCACCAAAAAGCTGCACGGAGCGCTCTCGGGCGGCGAGAAGGCGATCGCCCTGCACCTTCCGCTCTTCGCCGCGGTGGCGTCCCACTACGAGGCCGTACCGGACGCACCCCGCCCCATCCTGCTGGACGAGGTCTTCGTCGGCGTCGACACCACCAACCGCGGTCAGGTGTTCGCCCTGCTCAGTGCGCTCGACCTCGACCTGATCCTCACCTCGGACCACGAGTGGTGCACGTACCGGGAGCTCTCCGGTATCGCAGTCCACCAGCTGATCACCGGTGCCGACGATGGCGATGACGCAGTCACGAGCGTGCGCTTCGTATGGAACGGCACCGGGATGGAAGCGGAAGAGCCGGACGGGCCGGGTGCGCTGGAGGAAGCGGGTGCATTCCCGGGATGACCGACCTTGCCGGCTTGGAATGCCCCGCCCTGCGGCCGCTGTGGCAGGCCGTGCACGAGCGCCTGTCCTCCGGTCGTCCCGTCAGCCGCGTGCGTATCGGCCCGTTGGACGACGAGCAGCGCGGCGCTCTCGCCGATCTGCTCGGGCTGGACCGCCTGCCGGACGTGAGGCCTTCCGTCGCGCTCGCACGGCTGGAGGAGGCGGTTGCCGACGCCGGCGGCCGTACGCTCCGAGACGTCGTCGCGGGCATCGTGGGCCCCCTCGACGACCGTGCCGCCGCGCGACAGCGCCGTAAGGACGAGCGGGACGAACTGTGGGCATGGTTGGAGGGGCACGAGACGGTACGGTCGCAACCTGCCCTCGGTGAATGGGTCGCCCAGTGCCGCAACGGCGGGCTCATCGACGGCTCGGTGCCGCACACCCGGGATCTCCTGTCGTCCGCGTTGACCGTACTGGCGGCCCTCCCGGCTGAGGCGGAACCCCTCCCCGTCTTCGCCGCGCGAATGGTGGGCGGGGACTCGCACGCGCTGGACGACGGGACGCGCCTGTCCTCGCTCGTCCTGCGGGCGCTGTCCGCCATGCACGGGGCTGACATGCCGGGCAACGCGCAGCAGCGGCGGGGGATGTGGGCCCGAGCCGGTGTCGCCGACGATGAGCTGTCCGGCACCGTTCTCGCCGCCGGCCTCGGCCTCGTCGGCGACGGGCTGCTGAGCCGGGTCACCAGCACATGCGCCCAGGCCGGCCACGCAGCCTCGCTCACCCTCGCCCAACTCCGGGACCCGGGTGACCTCCGACTCTGCGAGGGACCGGTACACATCACGGAGAACCCCAGCGTGATGGCCCTCGCCCTGCGCCGCTTCGGCACCGCCTGCCCACCCCTCGTCTGTACGTCGGGCTGGCCCAACAGCGCGGCCGTCCACCTCCTGCGTCTCCTCGCCGACCACGGGGCCGCACTGCGCTACCACGGCGATTTCGACGGCGAAGGCATACGCATCGCGGCCTACGTCCTGGACAAGACGCCCGCCGCCCCCTGGCGAATGACGGCTGACGACTACCGGGACGCCCTCACCCGAACCGCCCACGGCCCCGCAGCCGGACGCCTGACCACCGCCCCCTGGGACCCAGCCCTCACCGAGGCGATGGCGGAGCACGGCACGGCCGTGCTCGAGGAGACGGTCGCCGACCTTCTCCTCGACGACCTGGCAGCGGCCGGCGCCCCGAGCCACCGGACGGGAGGAACACGCCTCTGACGCCTCGGGTGCACGGCGGGGCGAAGCCGATTGGATCGGCCTGGATGCGGGCGGCGTCTTCGGGTCCGAGACCCCGACAACTCGGGACGCCCAAGGCACCGGCGACCCCACGGACTCTTCGTCCCGAAGCAATCCGGGGTTCCCGCGCGCCGGGCTGGCGCATGCGCTGAGCTGCGCGAATGGCCCGTCAGTGTCTCCATGGGCGCACGGGGAAGTCTGTGCCCATTGTCAGTCAGTCAGTCACTCAGCCGGAGCGCTGATCGGAAGGCGCCTGCGGCGCCTGCGACCCTCCAAGGTCGGCTTCGCCGAGTGCGTGTCATCACGTCAATGACAAGCTGGGTGAGGGAGATCCGGTGCGATGTGGGGGCGCGGACGCCTGGGACTGTCTGTCGGGGACCGCCGAACGGACGGTGCGGATCAGAGCGAGGGGGACGAAGAAAAGTGGGATCGCCGTCAGAGGATGCCACGGTCATACGGTACGGGAAGCGCCGCTTCCTGGGGTTTCTGATCGTGGTGCCCCTGGTAGGGCTGACCGGCACGGCGTCGGTGGCCATGGGGATGGGTGCTGCGGACGACCCCGTACTGTGGGTTTTCTCCACCGTCTTCGGGCTTCTCTGTGTTGGCATTCTGGTGAACCTCGTGCTGCGCTGGCGTCGGCGTAACGTGGTGCTGGCCTTCGACGCCACCGGATTCTGGTGGACGGACGGCGGGCGGTCCGCACTGGTGGAGTGGAATGCGCTGGCTGCGGTGGCCCTGTACTGCTATCCGCGCGGTAGCGTGATGGTCGTGGGGACTCTTGAACTTTGCCCACGCGGCGAGATCGACCCCGACGATCCGCTTCTCTGGCGCACAGTCCGGGACGTCGACCCTCCGCAGCCGGGCCTGGCGCGGCTGCGCTACCGCATCCCCATGGAGGGCGTCCCTCACCCCGACGAGGTGTGCGAGCGCTGGGTTCCACGTGACCTGTGGCTCGGCAGGATGACGCAGCGGCCGGGCTACGAAGGGTCCCCGGACTTCGAAGGGCACGATCAGCGGATGCGGGAGCGTCGTGAGGGCACCCGCTGAACCGTCAGCGGCGTGCGCGCATGTCCCCGGCCTCGGAGAGCTGATCGGAAGGCGTCTGCGGCGTCTGCGACCCTCCAGGGGCGGCTTCGCCGACGGGCTGCAACACTCCGGGGTGTTACAGCCGCTCTGACACCAACCGGACAGGCCGGACACGGCCGCCCGGTCGTCCGGCCATTCGACACCGGGTGGACCGCGGAAGTCACCCGGCTTGCGACCGATGGCACGCCCAACGCGTGCGGCTGCCTGTACGGAGCGGCATGGCGCACCGCCCGCGCCGCCGGCTACGAGCGCATCATCACCTACACCCAACACGGCGAGTCCGGAGCGAGCTTGCGCTCGGCCGGATGGCACTTGGCGCCGCCGTGCTGCGCCCGCGCACCGGCTGATCACCGCCACCACCGACCAGCTCGTGCGCGACGCACTCGCCGCCTCACCGCCCGCGCCCGCGAACGGCGAGGCCGGCGTGAGCCTCCCCGGAGGGTTGGTTGTGGCGGGTGCTGCCGGACCGGCTGCTGTTCCTCCACCCCGGCCGCACCCGCGGCGGACATCAGGGCGTGGAGTCGCCTCTCGCACGCGTGGTCAATCCCAGAATGGCGACCGCGAAGCTGGTCGCCACCCATGGGTGGCCGCTGAAGAATGCGAAGACTGCGACCGGGATCATGATCACTATTGAGATCCGGGCCAATATGCGACTTTTCTGCTTCTGCAGCATGCAGACTCGTGCCCATCCGTGCTCGCTCGCTGATCCGGCGACCAGATCACCAACTGCCCGACATTCACAAGACCCGCAGGACGGGCCCTAACCATCCGTGCTCGCCTCGCCGCGCTCAACTTGGCCGGACTGTATGGAGCCTGGGACACCTGGGGGGAGCGGCGGGGGCGAGCCGGACCTGCCTGCCGTCCGACGCCTGTCCCACCGATCGAAGCCTTCGAACATCAGCAGACCGAAGACGAAGGCGCCGGCTCCGCCGATCACCAGTCCTCTCGGGTGGATCCCGCTCTGCCAAGCGTTCCCGGCGTCGATCCATGCGGCCATGAGCAGAGCCCTGACCACATTGGCTAGACGCAACCTGCCACCTCCTGAAATCCGCTGCTACGTTTCCTGGCGCCATGCCGTGGCGGAGGGACTGATGGTGCGGGGCCTCGGCCCACCACACCAGCCAAGGTCCAGGCTGCGCCAACAAACCGATGGCCGCCCCCTTGGGCAGCCAACGACCCACGTCGCGCGGATACCGCACGATCCCCACCTCTTCCCCACCCCGCATACCGCCGCGGCGGCGGGACTCCCGACCAGGTCCGCCCGCCGGCAAGGCTCTGCCCGCCCGTCCGAACTGGTCCCTCTCCGCCTGGGCCACAGGTGTGCAGTGCGCCAGATTTCACCGCAGCTCTGCCTGCCTCGCAACCCGGTTCCCCCAGGCTCGTACGTCAGCTCGCACGCCGACGCGCGGATCCCTCCGGGGTGAAGACGAAGCCGTCCGTGAACAGGGCGCCACCGTTCCGGAAGGCCCAGAGGACGGGTTCGGCATGGACGGAAGCCAACGATTGCCCTGGAGTGCGGGCGAAGTCGTTCCAGAGGTGGAAGCAGAGCAGAGCGTCGTCGCGTTGGCCGGTCGCGTAGGCCAGCGTCTTGGGGTAGTGGGGGTTGTTCCCCCCGAAGAGGACCGAGGGCGGGCCGAACTCAGTGACGACGTCGCTGAGGAGACGGTCCTTGCGACACCAGGTCTCGCTGACGCGACGGATCTCGTCGTGCTCGGTCGAGGTGAGGGTCCGGTCACGTCGCAGCCATCCCTGACGGTGTGCGATCTCGGCGTAGACCGAGGCCACGGCGCCCTCGTGTGCGTCACCCCAGAGATCCTGGAAGGCTCCGCGCACGCCGGTGGGGAAGGATGCTCGGCGGGTTTGCAGGTCCTTCAGTTCCTGCTTCCACGCCTGCTCGGCCGCGTCCGCGAACGCCACCGCGTCGAAGTAGAGCCTGATCGCCACCTCGCCGCCGTACATTCCTGGGCGGCGCAGGGCGCCGTTCAAGTGCGTGACCAGGTAATCGAGCACATCTTGGACTGTGCGCTCGTCGCTGGGGTCGGTCGCATCGGTCATCGTCTGCCTTCGTGTTGATCCTCGGACGCGGGCAGTCATCGGAGGTGGCAGGTCAACGCACGCGGGAAGATCGCCGCGACCTCCGGTCGAATCGGAACTCCAGCCGGGCGGAGGGCCTGTCGTCCGACGTCGGAGTGCAGAAAGTCCAGAGCTACAAGCGGGCGGCCGTGGGGCGATCACTCTCCATCAGTCGGTGCACTTCGGCGACGGTGAACATGGTTGCGCTCCAGCGTGAGCCGTCCGTCAGGCGGACCTCGACGTCGACGTTGCACACCCCGTCCAAGTCCTCGCCCACGCTGGGCAGGAAGGACGCCACGAACCTGTCGGTGCGGACCCGGTACCAGGGCTCGTCCCACCAGCTTTCATACGTCCTCTGCTGCGCGTCGTTCGTCATCGGGTGAGTATCCCGAGTGGATCGCCGGGGGATCAACGGACTTCCCGCGGTGGCCCCGAGGCGTGTCCGGGATTTCGTGCTACCGTCCCGCGACGACCGCCCGACCAGGGCGAAGTCGTACGCGAATCCGCTTCCGCACGGCTGCGACGGCGAGGTACAACAGCACCCACCCGGGCCCCGTACGACGCTCACCCCGTGCCGCTGCTCGCCGAGCCGTGGCCCGGAATCCCCGCCCGCGGCAGGGGCGCCGCCAGCCGGGCCGAGGCGTGCTGGCTGCCGATCGCCCCGGGCCTGACGCCCCACGGCCTCCGGCACACCCATCGGACGATCATGGAAGAGGTCGGCACCCCGCCCAAGCTCATGGACGAACGCCTCGGTCACGAGGACGGCTCCGTCCAGGCCCGCTACTCCCACGTCACCCCGCGCATGCGTGCCCGGCTCATGGATGCGCTCACCGAGCAGTGGGAGGAAGCCCTCGAAGTGCGTCGGGAGATGAGCCCCGGCTCCCCGGTCGCGGCGCTCGACGCGCTCCTGAGATCGGGAGAAAGACCAGGCCAGAGGGTGGAAGAAGAGAGGCCCCGACCAAGACCTTCTCCCAATTTTTCTCCCAAGGCCCCCGGAAACGCCGTGAGGGGCGGTCCTCCGAATCGGAAGACCGCCCCTCACCTGCAGTTTCACCAGTCGGGGTGGCGGGATTTGAACCCACGGCCTCTTCGTCCCGAACGAAGCGCGCTACCAAGCTGCGCCACACCCCGGTGCAACGACGATTACTTTAGCGGACCCGCGGCCGGAGACGAAATCCGGTTTTGGGGAGGTGGGGGTGGGGGTGGCCGCCGGAGGCGGGAGGAGGGGCGCTCGGAGGGTTTGTGGGGGTTTGGGGCCAGGGAAAGGAGTGGCCGCGGCCGTGGTGGGGCCGCGGGGTCGGCTGGGCGTAGCCCGTCACGTGTGACGTCGAGTCGGGGTGGCGTCCAGACTGGGGCCCCGGAGTGATGTGGATCACGGCAATCTCGGCTGCGCCCCGGCGACGAGCCGCGGGCACCCCCGGAGAGCCCGGCGGCAGCCCTACGTGAGGGTGAGGAGTGTGGCCTCGGGCGGGCACGCGAAACGGATGGGGGTGTAGCGGTTCGCCCCGCAGCCCGCGGACACGTGGAGGTAGGACGTCCAGCCGGTGGCCGTGTGCCGGGACAGGCCCTTCACCCGGTCGGTGTCCAGGTCGCAGTTGGTGACCAGGGCGCCGTAGAAGGGGATGCAGACCTGGCCGCCGTGCGTGTGGCCGGCCAGGATCAGCGGGTAGCGGTCCGCGGTGAAGGCGTCCAGGACCCGCAGGTAGGGCGCGTGGACCAGGGCCAGGTTGAAGTCCGTGTCCGTCTCGGGGCCGCCGGCCACCTTCGCGTACCGGTCCCGCTTGATGTGCGGGTCGTCCAGGCCGGTGAGGCCCAGCACCTGGCCGTGGGGGAGTTTGACGCGGCCACGCGAGTTGCTCAGGCCCACCCAGCCGGCCGCCTCGAACGCGTCCCGCAGGTCGCCCCAGGGGTTGCGGATGACGCCGTGCGCGCTGTGGCTCTTGCCGTTGAGGCCGTGCTGGCCGCGGGCCTTCTCCACCAAGTACCGGCCGGGATTGCGGAACTTGGGGCCGTAGTAGTCGTTCGAGCCGAACACGTACGTGCCCGGGAACTGCATCAACGGGCCGAGTGCGTCGATGACTTCGGGTACGGCGGTGGGGTCGGAGAGGTTGTCGCCGGTGTTCACCACCAGGTCCGGGCGCAGCCCCGCCAGGGACTGCAGCCAGCGGCGCTTCTTGGTCTGGCCGGAGACCATGTGGATGTCGGAGACCTGCAGGATCCGGATCGGACGCATGCCCTCGGGCAGTACCGGGACCTCCACGCGCCGCAGCCGGAAGGACCGCGCTTCGAAGCCTGCCGCGTAGGCCAGGCCGGCTGCGCCGGCTGCCACCATTCCCAGGGGTACCCCGTATCGCGCACGCATGGGTCCATCGTGTCAGACAGCCCGTTATTGCGGAGCATCCGCCTGCCGGGGGTGCGAAAATCGGCTCATGACCACGACGCTCAAGCAGCGACTGCAGGACGACCTCACCACGGCGATCAAGAGCCGCGACGAGCTGCGCTCGGCCACCCTCCGGCTGACGCTCTCGGCGATCACCAAGGAGGAGGTGGCGGGCACCACGGCCCGGCAGCTCTCCGACGACGAGGTGCTCAAGGTGATCACCCGGGAGGCGAAGAAGCGGCGTGAGGCGGCCGAGGCGTTCGAGCAGGGCGGCCGGGCCGAGTCGGCCGAGCGCGAGCGGGCCGAGGGCGTGGTGCTCTCGGAGTACCTGCCCAAGCAGCTCACCGACGAGGAGCTGGTGGAGATCGTGCGGTCGGCCATCGCCGAGACCGGCGCCGAGGGGCCGAGGGCCATGGGCGCCGTGATGAAGGTGGTCAACCCGAAGGTCGCCGGCCTGGCGGAGGGCGGCCGGGTCGCCGCCGAGGTGAAGAAGCAGCTCGCGGGCTGAGCCCGGCCCGGCCGCCCTCGCCCGAGGGCGGAGCACGCCGCACCAAGCAGCGCTCTGCCGAACGAAGCAGCACCCTGCCGAACGAAGCAGCACCGCACCAAGCAGCACCCTGCCGAACGAAGCAGCACCGCACCAAGCAGCACTAAGCCGCACCAAGACGTAAGGGGTGCCCCACCAGGTGGGGCACCCCTTACTCGTGTCCGGTCACCGGCGCCGGTCCGCCCGGCTACGGCGTCGCCGGCCCCCCGCCGCCCGAGGGCAGCAGCGTCGGGAACGGGTTCGGCACCCCCGAGGTACCGCCGGATGTCCCGGTGGTCCCCCCGGTCGTCCCGCCGCCGGTGCCGCCCGTGGTGCTGCCGGCGATCAGCCCGCCGGTGGCGCCCATCACCGTGACGCCGCCGGGGCCGCCGCCGTGCTTGCCGCGGTGCTTGCCGTCGGTCGGGTTGTTCGGGTTGTTCGGGTCCTGCGGCTGGTTGGTCGCGGGCAGGTTCAGCGGCACGGTGACGAAGGTCATCACCGGCTTGTTCTGCAGCGACGCGGCGACCGCGTCCTTCCAGATCGGCGCGGGACCGTCGGCGCCGTACACCTTGTCGTAGTACTTGCCGCCGATGGTGACCTGCTTCATCTGCTGCACGTGGCGCGGGTCGCCCATCCACACCGCGGCGGCCATGTTCGGGGTGTAGCCGGCGAACCAGGCGGCCCAGCGGTCGTCGGTGGTACCGGTCTTACCGGCGGTGTCACGGCCGTCGTCCAGGTTGGCCGCGGCGCCCGTACCGTCGTCGACGACGCCCTTGAGCATGGTGTTGATGGTGTCGGCGGTGGTCTGCGACATCGCCTGCGAGCAGATCGACTTGGGCACCGACAGGCTCTTGCCGGTGTTGGTGGTGACCGACTGGACGGCGACCGGGGTGCAGTAGGTGCCGCGGTTGGCGAAGGCCGCGTACGCGGCGGCCACGTTCAGCGGCGAGACCTCGTTGGTGCCCAGCGTCAGGGACTGGATCTGGTTCATCGGCTTGCCGTCGGCGCGGACCAGGCCGAGCTTGGACGCCATGTTCACGATCGGGCAGAGGCCGACCTGGCTCTCCAGCTGGAGGAAGTAGGTGTTGATCGACTTCTTCAGCGCCTCGGGCATCATGTACGGGCCCTTCTCGGAAGGGTCCTCGTTCCCGGTCTCGACCGTGCTGTGCAGGGTGGCGCCGCTGCAGGTGGTGACGTCCGGGTAGACCATCTTGTTCGGCGACGCCTCGGACTGGGCCGGCTTGTAGCCCGCCTCCAGCGCGGCCGCCGCGGTGATCGGCTTGAACGTCGAACCGTTCTGGAAGCCCTGGCCGCCGCCCATGTTGGCGTTGACCGAGTAGTTGATCTGCGTCTCGTCCTTGCCGAAGCCGTACGGCCGGCTCTGGCCCATCGCGACGATCTTGCCGGTGCCCGGTTCCACCAGGGCGACCGCGGCGGCGACCTTGTCACTCTTGTTGACGTGCTTGCTGATGCCCTGCAGCACGCCGGCCTGCGCGTTCGGGTCCAGGGTGGTCTTGATCGTCAGACCGCCGGTGTTCCAGAGCTTGGCGCGGTCCTCCTTCGTCTTGCCGAAGGCGGCGTTCTGCAGGAACGTCTCGCGCACGTAGTCGCAGAAGAAGCCGGAGCCGTTGACGGCGGTGATGCAGCCGTTCTTCGGCGAGCTGATCTTCAGGCCCAGCGGCTTCTTCTCTTCGGCGGCGGCCTGCGCCTCGGTGATGTCCTTGAGCTGCGCCATGCGCGCGAGCACGGTGTTGCGGCGCTTGAGCGCCTCCTGCTCGTCGTTGACCGGGTCGTAGCGGCTCGGCGACTGCACCATGCCGGCCAGCAGCGCGGCCTCGGTCAGCGACAGGTCCTTGGCGTGCTTGCTGAAGTAGCGCTGGGAGGCGGCCTCGATGCCGTACGCCTGCTCGCCGAAGAAGGTGATGTTGAGGTAGTTCTCCAGGATCTTCTGCTTGCCGAGCTCCTTCTCGACCTGGATCGCGTACTTCATCTCCTTGATCTTGCGGCCCACGGTCTGCTGGGTGGCCTGGGCGACCTTCGTCGGGTCGTCGCCGGCCTCCTCCACGAACACGTTCTTCACGTACTGCTGGGTGAGCGTGGAGGCGCCCTGGGTGCTGCCGCCGGAGCCGTTGTGGCTCAGGGCGCGCAGGATGCCCTTCAGGTCGAGGGCGCCGTGCTGGTAGTAGCGCGAGTCCTCGATGGCCACGATGGCGTTGAGGATGTTCGGGCTCATCTGGGTGATCGGCACCACCGTGCGGTCACGGGAGTAGACGGTGGCGATCAGCCCGCCGTTGGCGTCCAGGATCTTCGACGCCTGGCTCAGCGGCGGGGCCTTCAGCTCACCCGGCAGATCGGCGAAACCCGAGGCCGTGCCCTTCGCGGACAGGCCGAGTGCGCCGGCGGCGGGCAGGGCGATTCCTGCGAGCACGACACCGGCCAGCACGCTGACACCGAGGAACTTGGCGACCTGCTGGGCCGTTGACAGCCCCCCGCCGACACGCTTGTGAGCCATGCAGAGCAGCCTACGTTGCGAATCCGCGGACGTGCGCCCATCTGTTCGCCTACTCTGTAACAGACAGGGCGCGATCGTCGTGCGTGCACCTGTCTCACGTCGTCACTCTTGTGAGTGATGAGAACTGCCCGAATTTCGGCATATGACTGGGGTCTTGGGCCCCTGGCGGATGCTGCTTCAGCGCTTCGCCCCGATATGACCGGTTTCGCCGGCGCTCACTCCGGTGGGTGATCTCCCGGGCACGCATAGTCCATTCGGGCCATGCAAGATTGGGCCTGAAAGGGCTGTTGCGCCGCGCCTACCTTCCGTAACGTCCTCAACTGGCAACGGTGAATATGCCGCTTGCCGCCGTGGGGGAGCCTCGATTCGGGAGAGGACGGCGCCAGCATGAGCAGCTGGGTAACCGACTGGAGCACGCAGGCTGCGTGCAGGACGACTGATCCGGACGAGCTGTTCGTCCAGGGCGCGGCCCAGAACCGGGCCAAGGCGGTGTGCACCGGATGCCCGGTGCGGACCGAGTGCCTGGCGGACGCGCTCGACAACCGGGTCGAGTTCGGTGTGTGGGGAGGTATGACCGAACGGGAGCGCCGCGCGCTGCTGCGCCGCCGCCCCACCGTCACCTCATGGCGCAGGCTGCTGGAGACCGCTCGTACCGAGTACGAGCGCAGCACCGGCCTGCTGCCGCTCGATGACGAGGCGGACTACGCGGCTGCGGGCTGACCCCCGGACAGTCGCAGGCCGATCGCCCGCAAGCCCTCCAGGTCGTGCACGTCGCCCGGCAGGGCGGTCACGTCCACCATCGCCACTTCGGGGTGCACTGACACGAAGCGGTCGCGCGTGCGTCGTTCACGCGCGACCACCTGCATGCGTTCGGCGTGCAGGCGCAGAAGTCCGGCGGTGAGGCGTTCCGTACGGTCGGGGGCGCCTTCCGCGGCACCTGAATCAGCCTTCCCCGCCGCGTGCCCCCCCATGCCACCCGGCGCAAGATTTTCTGGCGCGGCGTCATCACGAGCCCCTGCTGCGCCTTCTGCGCCCTCCGAGCCTCCTGCGCTCCCCGGGTCCTCTGCGCTCCCTGTGCCGTCTGTGAACTCGGCGCCCTCGGCGTTCTCCGCGTTCTCTTCCAGTGCCTCCGCCGCGGCCAGCGCCCGCTCGGCCGTGAGCCGGTCCGCGCCGCTGCCGTGCACCCGGTTGAGCACCAGCCCGGCCAGCGGCATGTCCTCCTCGGCGAGCCGCTCCACGAAGTACGCCGCCTCGCGCAGCGCGTCCCGCTCCGGCGCCGCGACCACCAGGAACGCGGTCCCCGGCGCCTGCAGCAGCCGGTACGTGGCGTCCGCCCTGGTGCGGAAGCCGCCGAACATCGTGTCCATGGCGGCGACGAAGGTCTGCACGTCCCGCAGCAGCCCCGCACCCATCACCTTGCTCAGGGTGCCGGTCATCATCGACATCCCGATGTTGAGGAACTTCACACCCGCCCGGCCGCCGACCTTCGCCGGCGCCATCAGCAGCTTGATGAACTTGCCGTCCAGGAACGACCCGAGGCGCTTGGGCGCGTCCAGGAAGTCCAGCGCGCTGCGGCTCGGCGGGGTGTCCACGATGATCAGGTCCCAGGCGTCCTGGGCGCGCAGCTGGCCCAGCTTCTCCATCGCCATGTACTCCTGCGTGCCCGCGAATCCGGCCGACAGCGACTGGTAGAAGGGGTTCTCCAGGATCGCCCTGGCCCGCTCGGGATCCGAGTGCTGGACGACGACCTCGTCGAACGTCCGTTTCATGTCGAGCATCATCGCGTGCAGCGAGCCGCCGGCCGACCGATCAATTCCGGCCACCTCACGCGGGGTGTTGTCGAGTTCGGTCAGGCCCATCGACTGCGCCAGCCGCCGGGCCGGGTCGATGGTGAGGACCACGGCGGTGCGGCCGCGCTCGGCGGCGCGCACGCCCAGGGCCGCGGCGGTGGTGGTCTTGCCCACACCGCCGGAACCGCAGCACACGATGATCCGGGTCTTGGGGTCGTCCAGCAGCGGATCGATGTCCAGCACCGGGCTCTCCAGGCTCATCCGTCAGACCTCGCCGTCCGTGTCGTCATCCGCCGCACCGTCCGCACCGTCCTGGGCGCGGTCCGAGCCGTCCGCGCTGTCCCTCCCGTTGCCGCCCGCCGCGGCCCGGCCGTGGCTGCCGGCCGGCGGCGCGACCGCCTGCTTGCGCAGGCTCTCCGCCAGCCGGTACAGGCCGCCGAGGTCGACGCCGTCCGGCAATAGCTCCAACTCCCGTACGGGCAGGCCGAGGCCGTTGATCTCCGCGCGTTGCTCGCGTTCCAGGACCACCCGTTCGGCGTGCTCCTGCGCCTGGGCCAGCAGCGGGTCGACCAGGCGCTCGGCCAGGCCGCCGCGCCGGGCGCCGCCCAGGCCCGCCTGGGACAGGGCCTTGGCGACCGCGGTGCGCCGCGGGCCGTCCGCCACGTGGGTCAGCTCGGCGTCGGAGAGCAGCACCGGGCGGACCATGTTGACGATGACCGCGCCTACCGGCAGGCCCGCGGCGCGCAGTTCCGCCACGCCGTCCACCGTCTCCTGGACCGGCATCTCCTCCAGCAGCGTCACCAGGTGGATGGCGGTCTGCGAGGACTTCAGCACGGCCATCACGGACTGCGCCTGGTTGTATATCGGGCCGACCCTGGCCAGTCCGGCGACCTCGTCGTTGACGTTGAGGAAGCGGGTGATGCGGCCGGTCGGCGGCGCGTCGAGCACCACCGCGTCGTACACCGGCCAGCCGGCCTGGTCCTTGCGGCGCACCGCCTCGCGGATCTTGCCGGTGAGCAGCACGTCCCGGATGCCCGGTGCCACGGTGGTCGCGAAGTCGATCGCGCCGAGCTTCTTCAGCGCCCGGCCGGCCCGGCCGAGCTTGTAGAAGATGTCGAGGTAGTCGAGCATCGCCAGCTCGGCGTCGATGGCCAGCGCGTGCACCTCGCCGCCGCCGGGCGCGGACGCGATCTTCCGCTCCTCGTACGGCAGCGCCTCGGTCTCGAAGAGCTGGGCGATGCCCTGCCGCTCCTCGACCTCGGCCAGCAGCACGCGGCGGCCCTCGGCGGCGAGGGCGAGCGCCAGGGAGGCGGCGACCGTGGTCTTCCCCGTGCCGCCCTTGCCGGTCACGATGTGCAGCCTGGCCGCGGATGACTGTTGAGGGCTCACCTTGCGAGCCTAACCATTCGACGGGCCCGCCACTCGAGCGGTCGGCGCTCGGCGCGGGTGGCGCGGGGCAGGGCGGCCCGGGAGCAGGCGGTGCAGGCACTAGAGTCGCCGTATGGCGAAGAAGTGGGAATACGCGACCGTGCCGCTGCTCGTGCACGCGACGAAGCAGATCCTCGACACCTGGGGCGAGGACGGCTGGGAGCTGGTGCAGGTCGTGCCGGGCCCGAACAACCCGGAGCAGCTGGTGGCGTACCTCAAGCGGGAGAAGGAAGCGTGAGCGGCACCGTCGCCGCCAAGCTCGCCGAGCTGGGCCTGACGCTGCCGGACGTGGTCCCGCCGCTGGCGGCCTACCAGCCCGCCGTGCGCTCGGGTGCCTACGTCTTCACCGCCGGGCAGCTGCCCCTGGTGGACGGCAAGCTGCCGGCCACCGGGAAGGTCGGCGCCGAGGTCACCGCCGAGCAGGCGTACGACCTGGCGCGGGTGTGCGCGCTCAACGCGCTGGCGGCAGTCCGCTCGGTCACCGGCGACCTCGACCGCATCGCGCGGGTCGTCAAGGTCGTCGGCTTCGTCGCCTCGGCGCCGGACTTCACCGGCCAGCCGGCGGTGGTCAACGGCGCGAGCGAGCTGCTCGGCGAGGTGCTGGGCGACAAGGGCGTGCACGCGCGCAGCGCGGTCGGCGTCGCGGTGCTGCCGCTGGACGCGCCGGTCGAGGTCGAGATCCAGGTCGAGCTGGAGCCGTAGGCCGCGGCGTCCCGCGGGGCGCGCCCGCCGCTCGGCTGGCGGTCGCGCGGGAGGGACCCGCTGCGGGATCCCCGCGGCCGGCGCATCTGCGGGCCGACCTGGCGTGATGTCAGGTGTCCGCCCCGGCGGGCCCGCCCGGGAGGTACGGCGTTCCGCCCTGCCGGAAAGCCCGATATACGGGGATTTGCGGGGCGGACTCGCCGTGAGGCGAGCCGGTAGCCTTCGGGGCATGACCTCGATGGACGGCTCCGCGTTCCCCGCGGCCTGGCCCGAGCGGATCCGGGCGCTGGCCCGCGGCGAGCTGGACGTGGTGACGCCCCGGGCGGCGGCGACCGTGCTGCTGCTGCGCGACGGCCAGGACGGCGAGCCGCTGGTGCACATGCTGCGCCGCCGCACCTCGATGGCCTTCGCGGGCGGCGCCTACGCCTACCCCGGTGGCGGCGTCGACCCGCGCGACGAGCGCGAGGTCCGCTGGGCCGGGCCCGGACCCGCCCACTGGGCATCGGTGCTCGGCGTGCCCGAGGCGCGGGCGCAGGCCGTGGTGTGCGCGGCGGTCCGCGAGACGTTCGAGGAGTCGGGCGTGCTGCTCGCCGGACCGCAGGACGGCACGGTGGTGGCCGACACCACCGGCGAGGACTGGGAGCGGGACCGGCAGGCGCTGGTCGTCCGCGAGCTGGGCTTCGCCGACTTCCTCGCGGGCCGCGGGCTCGCGCTGCGCTCCGACCTGCTGGCCCCCTGGGCCCGGTGGATCACCCCGGAGTTCGAGGAGCGCCGCTACGACACCTGGTTCTTCCTGGCCCGCCTTCCCGAGGGCCAGCGCACCCGCGACGTGTCGGGCGAGGCCGACCGCACCGTGTGGCTCCCGCCCAGCCAGGGCGTCGAGGGCTACGGCACCGGCGAGATGGTGATGCTGCCGCCGACCATCACGATGCTGCGCGACCTGCTGCCGTACGCCACCGCCGACGCGGCGCTGGCCGCGGCCCCCGGCCGCGACCTGGCTCCGGTGCTCGCGCGGGCGGAGCTCGACGAGGCGGGCGACGTGCTGCTCACCTGGCCGGGCCACGACGAGTTCACCAAGGTCGTGAAGGCGGGGACGCCCGGCAGGGCGGCCGAGCCGGCGCGCGCCGGCAAGCCGGTGGACGCGCCCGAGGCGCCGGACGCGGCGGGTGAGGGCCGGTGACCGCGGTGACGCCGCCGGGCGGGCCGGGACGGCCGGGGCGGGGAGGGCGGCCCGCGCAGGCGGCACCGTCCGCGCAGCCCGGCCGCCCGCAGGCGGCCGTCGGCGGATGGGCGACCACCCGCGCGCTGTGCGTGCTGGCCCCCAACCCGTCGCCGATGACGCTCGACGGCACCAACACCTGGATCGTCTCCGAGCCCGGCTCGGACCTGGCCGTCGTCGTCGACCCGGGCCCGCTGGACGAGGCGCACCTGGTGAACGTGGTCGCCACCGCCGAGGGGTTCGGCAAGCGGATCGCGCTGACCCTGCTCACCCACGGCCACCCCGACCACGCGGAGGGCGCCGCCCGGTTCGCCGAACTGACCCGCACCTCGGTACGTGCCCTGGACCCGGCGCTGCGGCTCGGCGACGAGGGGCTGACCGCGGGCGACACGGTGACCACCGGCGGCCTGGAGCTGCGGGTGCTGCCGACACCCGGGCACACCGCGGACTCGCTGTCGTTCCACCTGCCCGCCGACGGCGCCGTGCTGACCGGCGACACGGTCCTCGGCCGGGGCACCACCGTCGTCGCCCACCCCGACGGCCGGCTCGGCGACTACCTGGACTCGCTGCGCCGGCTGCAGGCGCTGACCGTGGACGGAGGCGTGGACACCGTGCTGCCCGGCCACGGTCCGGTGCTCGATGACGCGCGCGGCGCCGTCGAGTTCTACCTCGCGCACCGCGCCCACCGACTGGCGCAGGTCGAGACCGCCGTGGAGGCGGGCCTGCGCTCCGCCGCCGACGTGGTGGCGCACGTGTACGCCGACGTCGACCGCTCGCTGTGGCCCGCCGCCGAGCTGTCGGTCCGCGCACAGATGGACTACCTGCGGGAACACGGACTGATCGAGCTGCCATGACCACGCACCACACCCCCGGCTCCACCGGCACCCCCGGCTCCACCGGCACGCCCGCCGCGGCCGGCGCGCCCACCGACCTGTTCCGGCCCTGGGACGGCGCCTTCGTCACCGACCCGTACCCCGCGTACGCGGCGCTGCGGGAGGCCGGCCGGGCGCACTACTTCGCGCCCACCGACCAGTGGCTGATCCCGCACCACGACGACGTCAGCGCGCTGCTGCGCGACCGCCGGCTCGGGCGCACCTATCTGCACCGCTTCACCCACGAGGAGTTCGGCCGCCAGGCGCCGCCGCCCGAGCACGAGCCGTTCACCAGGCTCAACGGCGAGGGGATGCTCGACCTGGAGGAGCCCGCGCACGCCCGGATCCGGCGGCTGGTCTCCAAGGCGTTCACGCCGCGGATGGTGGAGGACCTCGCGCCGACCGTGCAGCGGCTGGCCGGCGAGCTGATCGAGTCGCTGTACGCGGACGGCGGCGGCGACCTGCTGGCGCGGGTCGCCGAGCCGCTGCCGGTCGCGGTGATCGCCGAGATGCTCGGCGTCCCGCCGGCCGACCGCGCCCTGCTGCGGCCCTGGTCGGCGGCGATCACCGGCATGTTCGAGCTGAATCCGGGCGAGGAGACCGCGCGGGCCGCGGTGCGCGCGAGCGAGGAGTTCTCCGCCTACCTGCGCGAGCTGATCACCGTCCGGCGCCGCGAGCCCGGCACCGACCTGATCAGCGCGCTGATCGCCGCGCACGACGGCGGGGACGTGCTCAGCGAACAGGAGATGATCTCCACCTGCGTGCTGCTGCTCAACGCCGGGCACGAGGCCACCGTCAACACCACGGTCCTGGGCTGGCTGGACCTCTTCCACCACCCCGACCAGCTGCGGCTGCTGCTGGACGCGCCGGAGCGGCTGCGGGACGCCATCGAGGAGATGCTCCGCCACGACACCCCGCTGCAGATGTTCGAGCGGTGGGTGCTGGACGACATCGAGATCGACGGCACGGTCATCCCGCGCGGCTCCGAGGTGGCGCTGCTGTTCGGCTCGGCCAACCGCGACCCGGCCCGCTTCACCGACCCCGACCGGTTCGACGTGACGCGCCCGGCCGCGGACAACAAGCACCTGTCCTTCGGTGCCGGCATCCACTACTGCCTGGGCGCGCCGCTGGCCCGCCTCGAACTCGCCGCGTCCTTCGGGACGTTGCTGCGCGAGGCGCCCGGCATGCGGCTGGTCGAGGAGCCGCTCTGGCGGCCCGGGTACGTCATCCGCGGGCCCGAGGAGCTGCTCGTCTCCTGGTGACGCCGCCGCACCACCGTCCGGCCGCGGGCCCCGGCACCCCAGCGGTGCCGGGGCCCGCGCGCGTCAGGCGCCGGCCGCCAGGTCGCGGCGGCGCAGCCCGGCCAGGCCCACCGCGAAGGCCGCGGCCGCCACCAGCAGCAGCCAGAGGTACGGCGTCGCCGACAGCGGCAGGACGCGGTCCGAGTGGCCGCCGGGCAGCCCCGGCAGGTGCGTGAACGGCGACAGGTCCATCACCGCCTGCGGCACCCGCAGCACCGGGCCGAGCTGGCCCAGCGCGAGGAACAGGGCGAGCAGCCCCCAGGTGCCGGGGGCCGCCCGCGGCAGCAGCCCGAACAGCAGGGTGCCGAGCCCGGCCAGCACCCACACGCCCGGCGCCTGCGCCACCGCCGCGAAGGCCAGCCGCGGGACCTGCCCGCCGATGTCGCTGACGGCGGTGCCGTAGATCAGGCCCATCACCGCACCGGCCACCGCCAGCAGCACCGCGGGACCCAGCACGGCGAGCGCCAGGTGGCTCGCCGCCCAGCGCAGCCTGCCCACCGGGTGGGCCAGGACCGCCTCGGCGCCCAGGCCGTTCTCCTCGCCGCGCAGCCGCAGCACGCTCTGCACCGCGTAGACGCCGGTCGTGGTGCCGAGCAGGCCCATCGACATGGCCAGGAACGAGTCGGTCAGGCCCTGGTGGCCGCCCATCCGCTCGATGAGGTCGTTCACCTGCGCGTTGTCGCCGATCAGATCGCCGACCGAGCGGGTGACCGAGCCGTAGACCGCACCCGCGACGGCCAGGCCCGCGGCCCAGCCGTAGACCGCGCCCCGCTGCAGCCGCCAGGCCAGCGCGAACGGCCCGTTCAGCCGGCGCGCGCCGGCCGCGGGACCGGGGCGCGACGGCAGCAGGCCCGCGCCGCAGTCGCGGCGCGCGGCCAGCGTGTACGCGGCGGCGACGGCCGCGGCGGTCAGCGCGGCGGTGGGCAGCAGCACCCACCAGGACTCCCCGCCGGTGTCGTACGGCCGCAGGTGCTCCAGCCAGCCCAGCGGGGACGCCCACACCGCGGCGGAGCCGGAGTCGACGGACGCGGCGTCCCCGGCGCCGCGCAGCAGGAACGCCGCGCCGAGCACCGCGCCGGCCAGCCCCCTGGCGAGCCGGGCGCTCTCGGTGACCTGCGCGGTGACGGCCGCGATCGCGCCGAACATCAGCCCGCCGCCGGCGATCTGCAGGCCGAGGGCCACCGAGCCGGCCGGCGGCTGGCCGAGCACCGCCATGCCGGCGGCGATCACCGCGAAGATCGCGGCGTTGGCGGTCGCGGCGGCGGACAGGGCCGCGGTCAGCGGAGCCCGCCGGTCGATCGCGGTCGCGCCGAGCATCTCCTGGCGGCCGCTCTCCTCCTCGTCGCGGGTGTGCCGGACGACCAGCAGGATGCTCATCAGGCCGGCCAGCGCCGCGCCGAGCACGCCCATCCGCCAGGCGGTGAGGGCGCCGATGCCGTTCCAGTCGTAGACCGGGCCGTAGAGCGCCCGCAGCGGTCCGGTGGCGTTCATGCTGCGGGCCAGGTCGGCGCGCTGCGCCTGCTCGCCGTAGAGCGAGCGGAAGCTGGCGGCGCTGCCGACGACCGAGGCGGCCAGGGCGTAGAGCCAGCCCGGGATCATCAGGCGGTCGCGGCGCAGCGCGAGCTTGGTGAGGGTGCCGGTGCCGGCGACGGCGCTCATCGCGCTGCCTTCGGGGGGAGGCCGGCCGGCGCGGTGCCGTCCTGCGGCCGCTCACGCTGTGCCGGTTGGTCCTGGGCCGGTGCGTCCGGCGCGGCGCCGTCCTCGGACTCGTAGTGCCGCAGGAACAGCTCCTCCAGCGTCGGCGGGCGGCTGGTGAGGGAGCGGACGCCCGCGCCGGCCAGGGCGTGCAGCAGGGCGTCGAGTGTGTCGTTGTCGGCCTGGAGGCCGATGCGGTCGCCGTCGACCACCAGGTCGTGGACGCCCGGCAGCGCCTCCAGGCCATCGGGGACCCGGGTGACCTCCGCGGTGACCGCGGTGCGGGTCAGATGGCGCAGGTCGCTCAGCGCGCCGGACTCGACGGTGCGGCCGCGGCGCACGATGCTCACCCGGTCGCACAGCGCCTCCACCTCGCTGAGGATGTGGCTGGAGAGCAGCACCGTCGCGCCGCGGTCCCGGGCCTCGCGCACACAGCCGCGGAACACCTCCTCCATCAGCGGGTCGAGCCCGGACGTCGGCTCGTCCAGGATCAGCAGTTCCGCGTCCGAGGCGAAGGCCGCGACGAGCGCCACCTTCTGGCGGTTGCCCTTGGAGTAGGCGCCGCCCTTCTTCGTCGGGTCGAGCGCGAAGCGTTCCAGCAGGTCGCGCTTGCGGCCGTCGTCGGGGCGGCCGCGCAGCCGGGCGAAGAGGTCGATGATCTCGCCGCCGCTGAGGTTGCGCCACAGCGTCACGTCGCCCGGGACGTACGCGAGGCGGCGGTGCAGCGGCACCGCGTCCCGCCAGGGGTCGCCGCCGAGGAGCGTAGCGCTGCCGCCGTCCGCGCGGATCAGCCCGAGCAGGACCCGGATCGTGGTGGACTTGCCCGCGCCGTTGGGCCCGAGGAAGCCGTGCACCTCGCCGGTGCCGACGGACAGGTCGAGCCCGTCCAGTGCCTGAGTACGGCCGAAGCGCTTGCGCAGCCCGGCCACGGTGATTGCCCCGTCCATGGCTGCGAACGTACGCTGGTTTCACAAATTTGTGAAGTCTGCGAATCAAGTGATCCGCTTTACACTGCGGTGGACACGACGGGGAGGCCGCGCATGATCGAACAGCCCCCGCGCCAGCAGGAGGTCATGGCCTTCGTCGAGCGCTTCGCCGCGGAGATGGTCGAGGCCGGCATGCCGCGCATGCCCGCCCGGGTGTTCTCCGCGCTGCTCGCCTCCGAGGACGGCGCGCTGACCTCGGCGGAACTCGGTGAGCGGCTGCAGATCAGCCCGGCCGCGGTGTCCGGCGCGGTGCGCTACCTCGCCCAGGTCGGCCTGCTCGCCCGCGAGCGCGACCCCGGCTCCCGCCGCGAGCGCTACCGGCTGCACGAGGACCAGTGGTTCGAGACGTTCACCCGCCGCGACGCGGTGCTGGTGCGCTGGGAGAACGCCCTGAACAGCGGCATCGCGGCGATCGGCGCGGACACCGCGGCCGGCCGCCGGCTGGCCCAGAGCGCGGAGTTCTTCGCGTTCCTGCAGAAGGAGCTGCACAGCATGATGGAGCGCTGGCAGGAGCACAAAGCGGCCCGCTGAACCGGGCGCCCACCCGTGCGGCGCGGGCAGCCGCCTACTTCGGCACCGTCAACCGCCACGCCGACGGCTCCACCGTCCAGGTGCGCGAGCGCACCGGGCCGGTGATCGCGGAGTCCGCCCGGTAGCGGAAGTCGCGGCCGGAGACGGTGACGCTGCGGGCCCTTGCCCGTACGTGGGCGGCGCCCTGGCTGTGGCGCACCGAGATCTCGGCGAGGCCCGCCGGGGCGGTGCGCACCGACACCTCGTGCACCGGCCGGTCCAGGTCCGCCAGCACCACCCCGTCCGCCTCCACCCGCAGCCGCTGCTGGCGCGGCGCCGGCTGGCCGTTGACCGGGATCGGCGAGGTCAGGGTGCGCACCAGGGAGCGGGCGGTCTTCTCCACCGGCGTCCACCAGTGCGCGGCGGTGTGCGCGACCGGCGTGCCGCAGGGGATGCTCAGCGTGCCGAGGACGATGCCGCCGCTGTCGTCGACCAGCAGGTCCAGCTCCCGCTCCTGGCCGTCGAGGACCGCGCGGGCCGCCGCGGGCACCTGGTCGGGCACGCCCAGCGCGTGGACCAGCGTGGAGCGCGGGCCGATCGGCACCACCGAGACCGGCGCCTCGCGCAGCGCCCGGTCGCGGTACAGCACCCGCACCGTGCGCAGCAGCGCCGCGTCGTCGCCGAGCACCACCGGATGCCGCCGTCCGCGGTGCACCAGCGCGTGCTCCGCCTCCGCCGCGGATTCCGGCAGAACGATCTTCAGCGAGGCCGCCCCCGCACACAGCACGTCCCTGGCGATCCGCACGGACTCGCCGTCGACAGCGCGAGCCGCGGGGTCGACGACGACGAGCAGGGAATGTCCGGCCGGAACGTGAGCCGACACCTTGGTCCTTCCTCAGGTAAAATCTCGGTGCAAGAGCCCCTTGCGCCGTTGCGTCAGGGGCTTCGTCTATTCCGGGGCAGGTTCGACGGCTCTCTGCACGTTGGACATGCCCCGCCCGGAAGGGGTGTACGCCTGTGCCCGCACTTGTGCTGCTCGGTGCTCAGTGGGGTGACGAGGGCAAGGGGAAGGCCACCGACCTGCTCGGTGGCTCAGTGGACTACGTGGTGCGTTACCAGGGCGGCAACAACGCCGGCCACACGGTCGTCGTGGGCGACCAGAAGTACGCACTGCATCTCCTCCCCTCCGGAATCCTGTCACCGGGGTGTGTTCCGGTGATCGGCAATGGTGTCGTCGTCGACCCCGCGGTCCTGCTCTCCGAGCTGAGCGGTCTCAACGAGCGCGGCGTCGACACCTCCAAGCTGCTGATCAGCGGTAACGCCCATCTGATCACGCCGTATCACCAGACCATCGACAAGGTGACGGAGCGCTTCCTCGGAAAGCGCAAGATCGGCACCACCGGCCGCGGCATCGGTCCCGCCTACGCCGACAAGATCAACCGCGTCGGCATCCGGGTCCAGGACCTGTTCGACGAATCGATCCTCCGGCAGAAGGTCGACGCGGCCCTGCAGGACAAGAACCAGATCCTGGTGAAGATCTTCAACCGGCGGGCGATCAGCACCGACCAGGTCGTCGAGGAGTACCTCGGCTACGCCGAGCAGATCAGGGGCTTCGTCGCCGACACCACGCTGGTGCTGAACAACGCCCTGGAAGAGGGCAAGGTCGTGCTCATGGAGGGCGGGCAGGGCACGCTCCTCGACGTCGACCACGGCACCTATCCCTTCGTCACGTCGTCCAACCCGACCTCCGGCGGCGCCTGCACCGGAACCGGCGTCGGCCCCACCAAGATCACCCGGGTGATCGGCATCCTCAAGGCGTACACAACGCGTGTGGGCTCCGGACCGTTCCCGACCGAACTCCTCGACGAGGACGGCGAGAAGCTCCGCACCATCGGCGGCGAGTTCGGTGTCACCACCGGCCGCAACCGGCGCTGCGGCTGGTTCGACGCGGTCATCGCACGGTACGCCACCCGGGTGAACGGCCTGACCGACTTCTTCCTCACCAAGCTGGACGTCCTCACCGGCTGGGAGCAGATCCCGGTCTGCGTCGCCTACGAGATCGACGGCCGGCGCGTGGAGGAACTCCCGTACAACCAGAGCGACTTCCACCACGCCAAGCCGGTGTACGAGTACCTGCCCGGCTGGTCGGACGACATCAGCAAGGCCAAGACCGTCGCCGACCTGCCGAAGAACGCGCAGGCGTACGTCAAGGCCCTCGAGGAGATGTCGGGCGCGCCCATCTCGGCGATCGGCGTCGGCCCCGGCCGCACCGAGACGATCGAGGTCAACTCGTTCCTCTAGGCCGTCGCCACGGCCCGGCCACGGCCGGCTCACCAGCCTGCCCGGCGCGTCCGACGCGCCGGGCAGGTCCGCGTTCGGGCGGTCGTCAGCCGACCTTCTCGTAGGTCAGCGGCGTCTTGCCCGAGTCCACGTTGTCGCGGCGCAGGTGTGTGGGGTCGAGCAGGGTGAGCGAGGTCTGCTCGCCCGGCAGGCACGCGCCCGCGGGCTCGCCGCGGGTGACCTGCGACGGGCTCAGCGCGGTGGGCGGCCCGGCGGACGTGACGTGCATCGACCAGGCGCAGTCGTAGGAGGCGCCGTCCCCGGTCAGCTCCACCGAGCCGTCCGGGTGGATGGTCAGCGTGCGGTTGTCCTCGCCGCCCTGCCCGCTGCTGAAGGCGGCGTGCCAGGTGCCGACGAGGTCGGCGGGGACGGTCCCGTCGCCGCCGGCGGCGCCCGAGGTCACCGAGGTGGACGGGGTGGGCGCCTGGCCGGTCGGTGTGGCCGCCGAAGGGTGGGTCCCGCCCCCCTTGCTCGCGCTGCCGTGGTCGCCGGACCGCAGCGCCACCAGGGCCGTCGTGCCGCCCGCGATCACCGCGAGCAGGGCCACGACGGCGACGAGCGTGCCGCGCCGCTTGCGCCGGACCGGCTCGGGGCGCGCCGCCGCGGGCACGACGGGCGGCCCGGGCGGCGGCATTTGCAGGGGCGCGGGCGGCGTCGCGGCGCCGGGCTGCACGGACGTCCGCGCGGCCCCGACGACGGTCGGCGAGTACGTGGTGCCCGCACCGGACGGCTGCACGGTGTCCTGGACGCGGGTCGCGGCCTCCGCCGCCGCCATGGTGACCACGGGCAGCGACCCCGTCTCCGCGGCCTCCAGTTCCAGCAGCCGCACCGCCTGCCGTCCCAGCTGCGCGACGATCCCGCCCGGCAGCCACGGCTCACCGGACGTACCAAGTGCCCCGGAGCCGTCGCCGGTGCCGCCGGCGGCGAGGCGCTGCTGGACCTCGTCCAGCGACGGCCGCTCCAGCGGATCCTTGGCCAGGCACGCGGCGACCAGGTCGCGCAGGCCCTCCGGCACCGCGTCCAGGTCGGGCGGCTCCTGCACGATGCGGAACATCTGGGCGTGCACCCCGCTGGAGGCCGCGCCGAACGGCTGCAGTCCGGTGGCCGCGTAGGCCAGCACCGAGCCGAGGCAGAAGATGTCGCACGCCGGCGTGACGCGGTCGCCCCGCACCTGCTCGGGCGACATGAACGCGGGCGAGCCGACCATCGCCCCGGTGTAGGTGAGGGTGCCGTCGCCGCCGGCACCGTCCGCGACGGTCTCCAGGGCGCGGGCGATGCCGAAGTCGATCACCCGGGGCCCGTCGATGGTGATCATCACGTTGGACGGCTTGAGGTCGCGGTGGACCAGGCCGGCCGCGTGGATGTCGGCGAGCGCGTGGGCGAGACCGGAGGCCAGCACGCGTACCGAGGACTCCGGCAGCGGGCCGTGGTCCTTGGCGACGACCTGCTGGAGCGAGGGGCCCGCGACGTACCCGGTGGCCACCCACGGCACGTCCGCCTCGGTGTCGGCGTCGAGCACCGGCGCGGTCCAGCGGCCGCCGACCCGGCGGGCGGCGTGCACCTCGCGGCGGAACCGGCTGCGGAACTCCTCCTGCTCGGCCAGTTCGGCGCGGACCAGCTTCACCGCGACCGTGCGGCCGCGCTCGGAGCGTGCGAGGAAGACCCGGCCCATGCCGCCGGTGCCGAGCCGGCCCAGCAGCCGGTACGAGCCGATCCACCGCGGGTCGTCAGCCCGAAGCTCGTCCATCGATGGCCCCCGTCTCTGCCGGCGCGGGCGTCCGTCCCCACACTCGTACGGCCGAAGAATAAGCGTACGAACGCCGGTTGACGCGCCCCGGTGCCGGAGCGCCGCGTCGCACCGGCCGTGTCACGCGGGGTGCGGCACGTACCGGTCCACCGCCATGCCGAGGATCAGGGGCGCCCGCGGGGCGGCTCCCGCGTCCTTGACAGCGTGTCGCCGCGGCGGGCCCGCGCCATACAGGCTGCCGCGTGCCGTTCCGCGCGGCCCTCCCTAGCCTGGATCCATGACCCCTCCGCCTGCTCAGCCCGCCGTGACCGTCCCCGGTGCGCCCGTCGCCGACCCCGAGACCGGGGCCGCGGTCAAGGCGGCCGACCGCGCCCACGTCTTCCACTCCTGGTCGGCACAGGAGGTCATCGACCCGCTGGCCGTGGCCGGAGCCGAGGGCTCGTACTTCTGGGACTACGACGGAAACCGCTACCTGGACTTCTCCTCCCAGCTGGTGAACACCAACATCGGTCACCAGCACCCGCGGGTGGTCGAGGCGATCCAGCGGCAGGCAGCGCGGCTCGCCACGTTCGCGCCGGCGTTCGCCATCGACGTCAGGTCGGAGGCGGCGCGGCTGATCGCCGAGCTGACCCCCGGCGACCTCGACAAGATCTTCTTCACCAACGGCGGCGCCGAGGCGGTGGAGAACGCGGTGCGGATGGCCCGGCTGCACACCGGCCGCCCCAAGGTGCTCAGCGCCTACCGCTCCTACCACGGCGCGACCTCCGCGGCGATCAACCTCACGGGTGACCCGCGCCGCTGGGCCTCGGACACCGCCTCCGCCGGGGTCGTGCACTTCTGGGGCCCGTACCTCTACCGCTCGCAGTTCCACTCCGCCGACGAGGCCCAGGAGTGCCAGCGCGCGCTGGAGCACCTGGAGCAGCTGATCGCCTTCGAGGGCCCGCAGTCCATCGCCGCGATCATCCTGGAGACCGTCGTCGGCACCGCGGGCGTGCTGATCCCGCCGGACGGCTACCTGGCCGGGGTGCGCGAGCTGTGCGACCGGTACGGGATCGTCTTCATCCTCGACGAGGTGATGGCCGGGTTCGGCCGCACCGGCCGCTGGTTCGCCGCCGACCACTGGGACGCCGTGCCCGACCTGATGACCTTCGCCAAGGGCGTGAACTCGGGCTACGTGCCGCTCGGCGGCGTCGCGATCTCCGAGCGGATCGCGGCGACCTTCGCCACCCGCCCCTACCCCGGCGGCCTGACGTACTCCGGGCACCCGCTGGCCTGCGCGTCCGCCGTCGCCACCATCCACGCGATGCGCGACGAGAAGATCGTGGAGAACGCCGCGCACATCGGCGAGACCGTGCTCGGCCCCGGCCTGCGGGACCTCGCCGAGCGCCACCCCTCGGTCGGCGAGGTGCGCGGCCTCGGCGTCTTCTGGGCCCTCGACCTGGTCAGGGACAAGATCACCCGCGAGCCGCTGGTGCCGTACAACGCGGCGGGCGCGGACAACGCGCCGATGGCGGAGTTCGCCGCCGCGTGCAAGCGGTCGGGGCTGTGGCCGTTCGTGAACATGAACCGGACGCACGTCGTCCCGCCGTGCACGATCTCCGTGGCCGAGGCGAAGGAGGGCCTGGCCCTGCTCGACGAGGCGCTGAGCGTCGCGGACCGCCACACCGCGGCCGCGATGAGCTGACCGGCGCGGGCGGTGCGGCGCGGACGGGTACGCCGCCAGTACCTCGGCCGGGGCGGTGCGGACGGGTGCGCCGGCGGGCGAGCACGCCCCCCGGCCTGCGGATCGGCGGAGCGTTGGGCTGAGCTTCGCACATCCGCGGGCGGCCCTCGCCTATGGTGTGCGGGGTCATCCCCGGCGTGGTCGGACGGTCACGGGGCGGGGGAGCGGACGCGCGAGAGGACGAGTGCATGCCGGACGGCGGCGGATCGCCGGTACGGCGCAGCAGCCTGCGCCAGCAGATCGCCGACGCCCTGCGCGACGAGGTGCTCACCGGGCGGCTGGAGGCCGGCCGGCACTTCACGGTCAAGGAGATCGCCGAGACCTACGGGGTCTCGGCGACCCCGGTCCGCGAGGCGCTGGTGGACCTGGCGGCCCAGGGCCTGCTGGAGGTCGAGCAGCACCGCGGCTTCCGGGTCCGGCTGATCACCGCGGACGACTTCCGCTCGCTCAGCGAGGCGCGGGCGTTCGTGGTCGAGGCCGCGTTCCGGTTCATGGCCGAGCACGGCATGGGCGAGGTCCCGGCCGACGCCCTCGCGTCGGTGCGGCGCCGTGCCGAGGAGGCGGCCCGCGCCGCCCGGACCGGCGTCCTGGACATCCTGATCGGCTGCGACCTGCGCTTCTGGCGGGAGCTCGCGGCGATCAGCGGCAACCCGCACATCTGCGAGTTCCTCGACCGGCTGCGGGTGCAGACCTGGATCTACGCCGTGCCGCACCTGCGGGCCGTGCCCGACCTCGCCGGGGTCTGCTGGGCCGACCACGTGGCGCTGGTCGACGCGGTGGCCGCCCGCGACACCGCCACCGCCCGCCGCCTCACCCTCGACTACCACGCCCACACCCGCGCACTCGTCGAGAAAGTCGCCCCCGTGCACCCCTGACCGCCCGTGGCGGCGCTGACGTGAGCCGTCCGCGCGAACTACGCTGTACGCCCCCGACCGGATGGAGTGTTCGTGGCCTGCGACCTGTGGCTGGTGCCGCTCGTGGACGTGCTCTGCCACAGTCCGGAAAACCCCTTCTCCGAGGAACTGGCCCGGTACGACAAGGCGTTGAGCGACGCCGGGCAGCCGCCGATCCCGGTCTACAGCTACATGCCGGGCCTGTCAGGCGACGTCGCGCCGGTGGCCTGCTTCGACTACGACGCGCTGCACTTCCTGCGCCGCGCCTACCTGCTGAGCCTGCAGGGCCTGGAGGTCACCCCGGTCGACGCGCTCGGCGGCGACTACGAGCAGCTGCTGGAGATGTTCGAGGGCGCGGCCCAGCGCTCCCACCTGGTGTGGCACTACGACCACGCGGGCGCGTACGTCCCGCTGGACTTCCCGCACCCCGTCGTCAACGACGAACTCCTTGAGGGCGGCGGGCCGTTGGGCTCCAGTCATGGGCTGCTGCGGGAGCTGGAGTTCGTGGCGCCGGCCATCGGCATCGACCCGGCCAACCCGCCGGCCGCGCCCGCGCCGCCGGACCGCCACACCACCCTCGAAGAGCCCGCGCTCTCCCCGCCGCTGCCCGCGGACGGCCCGTTCTCCCGCGAGCACCACGTCTGGCTCGGCCTGCACGCCGCCGCGACCCGCAGCCTGGGCCAGGGCTCGATGATCGTCTTCAGCTGAGCCCGAGGGCCACCGCGGCGAGGCACATGCGCTGTGCCGTCGCCGCGGTGACCGAACCGGCCGTCACCGTGCAGGCCGTCGACCGGATCACAGGCTGCGTGCGGTGATGTCGCCGTAGCCGGTGGTCGCCCGGATGGCCAGGCCGGCGGCGCCGTCGGCGTTCCCCAGGGCGTTGTCGATCCGGCCGTAGCCGGTCCCGGCGTCGAGCGACGCGGAGACCCCGCGGGCGGCACCGACCTCGATGGCGCCGTACTCGGTTCGCAGGACGACCGCACCGGACACCGCCTCGGTGACGCGGATGTCGCCCTTCATGGTGCTGATCTCCGCCGGGCCGCCCAGCCGCCCGACGGTGACGTCGCCGGCCTGGACGCTCAACCGGGCGCCCGCGGTCTCGTCGAGCTTGATGACGCCCTGGTGCCCCTGGACCTCCACGTCGCCGAGCCGTCCCACGCCCCGAACCTCGGCGCTGGCGGCCTTCACCTCGACCCGCGAGCCGGCCGGCAGCTGGACGGTGACCTCGATGGACCCGCTCGGGCCCAGGATCCGGTTCTTCGCCGGCGGCACCTCGACCCGCAGCACGCCCTCGGCGAAGACCACCGCGGTGTCCGCGGCCGCCTGCACGTCGCGGCTCTTGGCCGGGTCCGCCGGCAGGACCTCCACCGCGGTGTCGGCCCGGTCGGCGGCGATGAGCCGGATGCGTCCCGCGGGCACGTCGAGGACGGCGGCGACGGGGGCGGGGGTGTCGAACTTCTGCATCGTGCACTCCTTGGATCCGTTGTTTCCGATGAGGGAAACGCTACGTTGCGTTCAAGGATCTGGCAACGGATGCGTTGCGTGAAACTGGCATCGGTGCAGGTAGATCGAGCGAAAGTGTTGCAATGGTGCTGACCAGAACGCAATGGTGGGGGAGTTGCTCGTTGCAATGAATTGAGCGTGAACGCTACCCTGCACGCACCAGGGAACGACGGAGGAGGATGCGATGCCGGGAGGCAGGCTCACCCAGCAGGAACGCCGGCAGATCGGGCTGGGGCTGGCCGACGGCCTCGCCTACGCGGAGATCGCCCGCCGGCTCGACCGCCCGACCTCGACCGTGACCCGCGAGGTCATGCGCAACGGCGGCCCCACCGCCTACCGCGCCGACCTCGCCCACCGCGCCACCGAACGCCGCTCCCACCGCAACCGGCAGGCCGCGCCCCGCGACCCCGGGACGCAACCGCAGCCCCACGGGCGGGACGCCGACGCGGTGCACGCGTACGAGGAGGCGTTCAGCGACGTCCTCATGCAGACGGGCCTGTCGAACAAGATGATGTGCCGGGTGCTGACCAGCCTCTACACCACCGACGAGGGCAGCCTCACCGCGTCCGAACTCGTCCGGCGCCTCCAGGTCAGCCCGGCGTCCGTCTCCAAGGCGGTCACCTTCCTGGAGAGCCAGGGCCTGGTCCGCCGGGAACGCGACGAAGGGCGCCGCGAGCGCTACATCGTCGACGACGACGTCTGGTACCAGTCGATGATGGCCAGCGCCCGGTCCACCGACCTGCTCGTCGCGACCGCGCGGGAGGGCGTGGGCGTCCTCGGCCCCGGCACCCCGGCCGCCGTCCGGCTGGAGAACATCGCCCGCTTCCTCGACTTCATCTCCGAGAGCATCACCCGCGCCGCGGAGCAGGCCCGCGACGTCCTCTACGCGAAGGCCGAGCCGGACGCCCCGGCCCCGGCCGGTGGCGCCGAGCAGCACGCGGACGGTGGACGGGAGGAGTGACGGCGGCCGGCGCCCGGCAGATGGTGCTCCCGGGCCGCCGGTGCGGCACGCGTCAGCGGGGGGTCTCCGGGGGGCGCTGGCGCGGCATGGTGGGGCGGGTGCTGGGGTGGGCCAGGCGGGGGGCGGGGGAGTCCTGGCGCGACGGCCACCACGCGGCGGACTGGGTGCGCAGCGGCGCGGCCGCGCTCCGGGCGCCGAAGTCCAGCATCCAGTCCGCGGTCTCCAGGCGGACCAGGTCCGCGATGTCCTCGCAGAAGCGGCGCAGGATCGCCAGGCAGCGCTCGGCGGCCTCCGCCGCCGTCCCCTCGGTCGGGCCCAGCACCTCCCGGACGCTCTCCGACGCCCAGTCGAACCGCAGGACCTCCAGGCGCCGGTGCACCGCCTGGGCCGTGGCCACGTCCCGCATCCAGCCCGAGGACAGGCCGAGCAGCTTGTCGAACGCCACGCAGACCGCGGCCAGCAGCAGCGCCAGGTAGCCCCAGGCCGCGGCGGTGTCCGGGCCGTCCGCCAGCTCCACCAGCGGCAGCACCGCACCCGCGGTGACCAGGCAGGCGGCCGCGATCCGCAGCGTCCTGGCCGCGCGGCGCTTGCCGAGGCGGTCCTGCAGGTACCAGTCGGCGGTGCGCAGCGCGCCCTCCTCCGACCAGCGGTACAGCTCCTCCAGGCGCTCGGCCGGCTCGCCCCAGTCACCCAGCGGGAACGGCAGCGCCCGCAGGTCCTCGTGCTGGTGGTGCAGTGCCTGCCGCGGAGGCTCCTCACGAGGTGCCTCATCGGGGAACTTGTCCGGCTGGCTCACTGCGTACTCCCTGGGACGACACACGACCTTGCGGCGGCTCTGCCCGCCGGCCCGGTGCGAAGTTCCCTTCTTACCGCCGAACGGCTGAGCGCGGGGATCGGATCGGGGGAAGTCCGCCCGTACGGGCTGCGTGATCAGGTATAGGCCGCTTTCCGCGGTCACTCGAAAGAGTGACGGCGGCCGCCGCGCACACCGCCCACTACCCTGGTGCGCGTGAACGTCCTTGTCATCGGCGGCGGTGCCCGCGAACACGCCCTGTGCCGCTCCTTTTCCCTCGACCCCGACGTGACGTCGCTGCACTGCGCGCCCGGCAACGCCGGAATCGCCGAGGTCGCTGAACTGCACCCCGTCGACATCATGGACGGTGCCGCCGTCGCCGACCTCGCGGTCGCGCTCGGCGCGGACCTCGTGGTCGTCGGGCCCGAGGCGCCGCTGGTCGCCGGCGTCGCCGACGCGGTGCGCGAGCGCGGCATCGACTGCTTCGGGCCGTCGCGGGAGGCCGCGGCCCTGGAGGGCTCGAAGGCGTTCGCCAAGGACGTGATGGCCGGCGCGGGCGTGCCGACCGCGCGCAGCTACGTCTGCACCACGCCCGAGGAGATCGACGCGGCGCTGGACGCCTTCGGTGCGCCGTACGTCGTCAAGGACGACGGACTGGCCGCAGGCAAGGGCGTGGTCGTCACCTCCGACGAGGCGGCGGCGCGGGCGCACGCGCTGGCGTGCGTGGGGGCGGGCGCCGGGGACGGCGAGCCCACCGGACGGGTGGTGATCGAGGAGTTCCTCGACGGCCCCGAGGTGTCGCTGTTCGCGGTGACCGACGGCCGGACCGTCGTACCGCTGCAGCCCGCACAGGACTTCAAGCGCGCCCTCGACGGCGACGAGGGTCCCAACACCGGTGGCATGGGCGCCTATTCGCCGCTGCCGTGGGCCGACGCCGGGCTGGTCGCCGAGGTCGAGCGGAGCGTGCTGCAGCCGACGGTCGACGAGATGCGGCGGCGCGGCACGCCGTTCGCCGGCCTGCTCTACGCCGGGCTGGCGATCACCTCGCGCGGCGTGCGGGTGATCGAGTTCAACGCGCGCTTCGGCGATCCCGAGACGCAGGTCGTGCTGGCGCGGCTGCGCACCCCGCTGGCGGCGCTGCTGCGGGCCGCGGCGACCGGGCAGCTCGCGGCGTTCCCCGAGCTGCGGTGGAGCGAGGGCGCGGCGGTGACGGTGGTCGTCGCCTCGCACAACTACCCGGACACGCCGCGGACCGGGGACGTGATCACGGGTCTCGACGAGGTCGCGGAGAAGGACGAGCACGCGTACGTGCTGCATGCGGGGACGCGGCGGGAGGACGACGGGCGGGTCGTGTCGGCGGGCGGGCGGGTGCTTTCCGTGACGGCGACGGGGGCTGAGCTCGGGGCTGCTCGGGAGCGGGCGTACCGTGCGGTCGATCGGCTCGGGCTCGAGGGTAGCCACCACCGTCGTGACATCGCGGCCGAGGCCGCGGGCCTCTGATCTTTGTGCTCCCCCTGAGGCCTTCCACCTCCACCTCCTGGTAGTCCGGCGCCCCGGCCCCCGGGCTGCCTCCCGGCCTGGCCGGCCGTCTGCTGGTCTCGTCTGGGCTTGTCGCGCAGTTCCCCGCGCCCCTTGCGGCTTCCGGGGTGCCCCCGCGGGTGCTTTGCCGTGCGCGGGTCTCGTCCCGCCTGGTCGCGCAGTTCCCCGCGCCCCTTTCGGTGCACCTTCGGTGGGTGGGGTCGGGGCCGCCACGGGAGTGTCTCCTCGGAACTGTGCGTGCACCTTTTCCATAGGGTTGCCCGGGCGTATGCACAGTTCCTGCGGGGACACTCCCGCACCGTCCCCTCCCAGGCCGGCCCCCGTCTGCGGGAGGTAGTCGGGGGGCGCGGGGAACTGCGCGACCAGCCACAACCGGTCCGCACCCGGCAACGGCGGCCCGGGGGCACCCCGGATGCCCGCCCCGGAGGGGCGATGCCCAGGAGCGCGGGGAACTCCGCGCCCAGGCCGAGCGGACCGTTCGACGGCAAACCACCCCCGCAGGCACCCCGGATGCCGTAGGGGCGCGGGGAACTGCGCGACCAGCCACAACGGCGCGGCACCCGGCAGCGGCGGCCCGGGGGCACCCCGGATGCCCGCCCCGGAGGGGCGATGCTCCAGGAGCGCGGGGAACTGCGCGACCAGCCCGAGCGGACCGCTCGACGGCAAACCACCCCCGCGGGCACCCCGGATGCCGTAGGGGCGCGGGGAACTGCGCGACCAGCGACGACGGCGCCGCACTCGGCGATGTAGCCCACGGGGGCACCCGGGTTGCCGTCAGGGGCGCGGGAGGTGGGGGAGTGTGCGGGCAGGGGCCCGAGAAGGCATGGGGTGCCCGGGGGGAGGGGGTGGGGAAAGCCACTCCAAGGAGTGATGGCTCGGCCATAAGGCTGACCTACTCCCGGGTGCCAACTATGGTGCCCGGGAAGCGCACCGCAGGGACATTGCGGCAATCAGCCGTACGGCATTGCGATGTCGGTGGGCGGTGCGACAGTGGGGAGAAGGCCGTCACCGGGGCGGTCACCGCTGGCGCTGGGGGTGAACCGCCGATGGCCGGAGAAGCAGGGGAAGCCTTTGCGCGGGCCCGCGCGCTGTCGGTGCTGCGGATCCGCGGCACCGCGCTCGCCGCGGCCCTGCTGCCCGCCGCCGCCGCGATCGTCCTGCAGGTCGCCTCCGCCACCGGCCACCTCGGCCAGGGGTGGGACGGCGCGTGCTGGGGCGTGACCGCGGCCGCCCTCGTCGTACTGGCCGCGGCCGCCGCGTTCGCGGCGGTGATGCTGCGCGCCAGGCCGGCGCCCGGCCCCACCGTGCCGCTCGCCGAATCCGCGGCGCCCGACCTCTACCGCATGGTCCGCGATCTGGCGGACCGCCTCCAGGTGCCGGCGCCCGCGGCGATAGAGCTGACGCCGGACTGCGACAGCTGGCTGGAGCCGGGGGACGGCCGGCCGGGACGCCTGCCGGGCCCGGTGCTGGTCATCGGCTCGCCCTTTCTGTGGTGGATGCGGATCGCCGAACTGCGGGCGCTGCTCGCGCCGGTGGTCGCCGGCACCGGTGCCGCCGCCGATCCCGAGATAGCGGCCGCGCGCCGCTTCCTCCGCGGTCTGGACAAGGCCGCGGGCGTGGCGGCCACCGGGCGCTCGCGGCTGCTGCGTCCGGCGTACGCGCTGCTCGGCCGTACGGCGCGGCTGCTGCTGCGCGGCTGCCGGGTGCACGCGGGTGAGATGGAGCGCGGGGTGGCCGCGGCGGCGTCGGAGCGGGCCCAGGCGGTGGACTACGGGCTGCGGATCGTGGCCCAGGAGCAGGTGGGTCTGGCCTATGCGGGCTGGGACCGGCTGCTGACCCGGGTCGCGCTGCCCGCCTGGCGGATCGGCCGCTGGCCGGCCCGGCTGGACGCGGGCGTGGTGGCCGCGCTGACCGAGCTGTCCCGGCGGGACCGGCTGGCCGAGGGCTTCGAGTCGCGGCTCGGCGAGCGGCCGGCCTGCGACCTGCTGGAGGAGCCGGGCGCGGTGGACGAGGCCGTCTCCCTGCTGGCCGCGCGGCTGTTCCACGGCGGTCCCGGGCGGGCGGGCCCCGGCTGGGCCCCGGTCAGCTGGGCGCGCTACCCCGAAGAGGTCGTGGAGCGGATCTGGCGGGCCGACGCGGCACGGCTGATACGGGTGCTGGGCGAGGCCCAGACACGTTCCGCCGCACCGGCCCTGTCGCCGGTGTCCGGACGCGGCAGGGGCGTGCTGGTCGGGGAGAGCGCCGGGCAGGTGACGCTGGCGGGAGTGCTGGGCCGGCTCACGTCCGGCTCGACGGAGGAGCTGGCCGCCCGTCTCGACGCGGCCGTCGGCAGCCGGGGGAGTGCGGCAGCACCCGGTCCGATGGGCGAGTTGGTGCCTCCGCGCACCGGCCGCGAGCTGCTCGCCGACCATCTCGGCGCGGTGGTGTGCTGCGCGGCCCTGGACTCCGCGGGCGCCCGCCCCGGGCTGGACTGGCTCGACGGGCCCGCCCTGCTGATCTCCGGCACCCGCCGCACCGACCTGGCCGGCCCGGTGCTGCGCGTGATCGAGCACGGCGATCCTGCACCGCTGCGCGAGTGGCTCGCCACGACCGGCGTCCCCGTCGAGGCCGCGCTCCGCCTCGGCTGACACTCCGGCAGCCCGTTCACGGCGGCCTCGGCCCGCAGAGGTCGTACGCGCGCGCGAACGGCGGTCGCCCTCTCGCGCCCCTGGCCGAAACCACGCACTGCGTAGGCAAATTAGCCCCGGGAAACGCCACGAACCGTGACCATCGCACAGCTTTGTGTGATGTGCTGAGGGGGCAGGCCGCATCCTTGCTCCGTGGCTCTCAGGGAGGCGATGCGGAGTGGGGAGGGAGGGGTGCGATGGCGGTGGGGCAGATTCGGCGGTGGGAGTCGGGTGCGCTCGCGCACGGGGTGTCGGACCCGTTCGGACAGGGCCCGCTGCCCTGGCTGCGCGGTGCGCCGCAGTACCTGGACGACGACGGCCAGGTCGTCCCGTGGTACGTCGACCTGGCCGTGAGCAGCGGCAAGTCACCGAGCAGGCCGCACCTTCCGGGTCCGCGGACCGCGGACGACGTGCGCCGGCAGATCAAGGGTTTCGCCGCCGAGGGGGCGGTCGCGCCGGGCGGGGCGATCGACTTCCGGATCACCGTCGACCCGCCCCAGGAGTTCACGGTCGACGTCTACCGGATCGGCCACTACGGCGGTGACGGCGCCGCCCAGGTGTCCGCGAGCCCCCGGCTGTCCGGGATCGCCCAGCCCGCGCCGCTGGCCGCGGGACGGACCGTTTCCTGCCACCACTGGTGGCAGTCGTGGCGGCTCCAGGTCCCGCCGGACTGGCGGCCCGGCGCGTATGTGGCGGTGCTCACCACCGTGGACGGCTACCGCAGCCATGTCCCTTTCACCGTCCGGGACTTGCAGGCGCGAGCCGACCTGCTCCTGCTGCTGCCCGACATCACCTGGCAGGCGTACAACCTCTACCCGGAGGACGGCCGCACCGGCGCCAGCCTCTACCACGCGTGGGACGGCGAGGGCCGGCTGCTGGGCGAGGAGGAGGCGGCCACCACCGTGTCCTTCGACCGCCCGTACGCCGGCGCCGGCCTGCCCCTGCACATCGGCCACGCCTACGACTTCGTGCGGTTCGCCGAGCGCTACGGGTACGACCTGGCCTACGCCGACGCACGCGACCTGCACGCGGGCCGCGTCGACCCGAGCCGGTACCGCGGCCTGGTCTTCCCCGGGCACGACGAGTACTGGTCGCCGCCGATGCGCCGGGCCGCGGAGGCGGCGCGCGAGCGCGGCACCTCGCTGGTGTTCCTGTCCGCCAACACCATGTACTGGCAGGTGGACCTCGCACCGTCGCCGGCCGGCGACCGGGACCGCCTGCTGTCGTGCCGCAAGCGCCGTGGCGCCTCCCCCGGGCGCACCGCGCTGTGGCGCGACCAGGGCAGCCCCGAACAGCTTCTGCTGGGCGTGCAGTATGCAGGAAGGGTTCCGCAACCGTCCCCGCTGGTGGTCCGCAACGCGGACCACTGGCTGTGGGAGGCGACCGGCGCGGGCGAGGGCGACGAGATCCCCGGCCTGGTCGCGGGCGAGGCCGACCACTACTTCCCGCGGGTGCCGCTGCCGGAGTGCACCGAGCGGATCCTGCTCGCGCACTCCCCGTACGAGGGGGCGGACGGCCGCCGCGCCCACCAGGAGACGTCGCTGTACCGGGCGCCGAGCGGCGCGTACGTCTTCGCGTCCGGCACTTTCGCCTGGTCCCCGGCGCTGGACCGCCCCGGCCATGTCGACGCGCGGATCCAGCGGGCCACCGCCAACCTCCTCGACCGCATCTGCAAGCACGTCTGACCCCTCCCGTGCGCGCCACCCGTTCCGACGTGCGCGAGAATCGGGTACCGAGCCACCGAGTGGGGAGGACACCCATGTCCGGATTCGTCGACAAGCCCGAGCCCGTCCAGGTGCCGGGTCTCGTCCACCTGCACACCGGGAAGGTGCGCGAGCTGTACCGGAACGAGGCCGGTGAGCTGGTGATGGTCGCCAGCGACCGCACCTCGGCCTTCGACTGGGTGCTGCCGACCGAGATCCCCGACAAGGGCCGGATCCTGACCCAGCTGTCCCTGTGGTGGTTCGACCAGCTCGCCGACCTCGTCCCGCACCACGTGATCTCCACCGACGTGCCCGAGGGCGCGCCGGCCGACTGGGAGGGCCGCACCATGGTGTGCCGCCCGCTGTCGATGGTGCCGGTGGAGTGCGTGGCCCGCGGCTACCTGACCGGCTCGGGCCTGCTGGAGTACGACGCGCACCGCACCGTGTGCGGGCTCGCCCTGCCCGAGGGCCTGGTGGACGGCTCCGAGCTGCCCGCGCCGATCTTCACCCCGGCCACCAAGGCCGCGGTCGGCGAGCACGACGAGAACGTGTCGTACGAGGAGGTGGCCCGGCAGGTCGGCGCCGAGACCGCCGCGCAGCTGCGGCAGACCACCCTGGCCGTCTACTCCCGCGGCCGTGACGTGGCCCGGGACCGCGGGATCATCCTGGCCGACACCAAGTTCGAGTTCGGCTACGACGACAGCGGCACCCTGGTGATCGCCGACGAGGTGCTGACGCCGGACTCGTCGCGGTTCTGGCCGGCCGACGCGTGGGAGCCGGGCCACGCCCAGCCGTCGTTCGACAAGCAGATCATCCGCAACTGGCTGACGTCCGAGGCGTCCGGCTGGGACCGCCACAGCGAGCAGCCGCCGCCCCCGCTGCCGGCCGAGGTCGTCGAGCGGGCCCGCGCGCGCTACGTGGAGGCGTACGAGCAGCTGACCGGGAGCGCCTGGCAGTAGGCGGGCCGCCCGCGTCAGGGCGCGGACATGACGAAGGCCCCGGTCGTTGACCGGGGCCTTTGCCTGTGTGGAGCGGACGACGAGATTCGAACTCGCGACCCTCACCTTGGCAAGGTGATGCTCTACCAACTGAGCCACGTCCGCAGGTGGTGCAGCCACTGTACCCGATGCTCCGGAGGATGCCGAAACAGCTTTCCGGCGGCCCGCACCAGGGCGCGGACATGACGAAGGCCCCGGTCGTTGACCGGGGCCTTCGCCTGTGTGGAGCGGACGACGAGATTCGAACTCGCGACCCTCACCTTGGCAAGGTGATGCTCTACCAACTGAGCCACGTCCGCACGTGCTGCAGTCACTATACCAGTGACCAGAGCGGGCGACAGGAATTGCACACTGCGC
The DNA here is from genome assembly GCF_044333795.1 of Streptomyces sp. NPDC020917. Taxonomy (NCBI): domain Bacteria; kingdom Bacillati; phylum Actinomycetota; class Actinomycetes; order Kitasatosporales; family Streptomycetaceae; genus Streptomyces; species Streptomyces sp. NPDC020917. The sequence continues at coordinate 632,391 of NZ_JBIRRR010000002.1, forward strand.
CTCCCCCCTGGAAGGGGGGCGCTCTACTACTGAGCTACACCCGCATGTACTCCGCTGACCTGGCCTTTCGGCCCTGCCCTTCGGCGTGAGCACCACACTAGCGGACGGGTGGGGGTGGCTGTCCAATCGGCCGGGGCGGCCGGGTGGCGTACGCCGCACGCACCCCGCCGCCCATCGCCCGGTGATCGACCGGCCGGCCAACTCGCGCGTCAGCTCGCTTTGTTGAAGGCCTCGTAGACCTTCTTGGGAATCCGGCCGCGAGCCGGTACCTCGAAGCCGTTGGACTGGGCCCAGGCGCGCACGGTGGCGGGCGTCGGGGCGATGGGGGTGCGCTTGTAAGCGCGGCCGGAAAGGGTGCGGCGGCGGCCGGCCTCCACGTAAGGCGCCAGATCGGTGCGCAGTTTGTCCGCGTTCTTGGCCGAGAGGTCGATCTCGTACCACTGCCCGTCGACGCCGAAAGCGATGGTTTCCGCGGCTTCGCCGCCGTCCAGGTCATCGGCGAGGGTGACCAGTACGCGTTGCGCCATATGGATCGGTCCTTTCTCAGGCCATCGGCTCACGAGGGCGCCGGCGGTGAGCGGAGGGGGGCGGCGGGCTGCCGCGGTGGGAGGGCCGCGCGGTCGTCCCCGGCCGGCCGGGGCTGTCGACACGTTTTCTTTTGTGCTGATGTCACATGTGTCACAGGTGGTGTCACGAAAAGCTGCGACGGTGATACCCGACGTTCCTGTTAATTCCCGCAGAAGGCCCGCGGCAAGCATCGGGTGACCGTCTCTTCGCACGGGGACCCTATGTTTTCCGCCGACGTTTCCCCAGGCATTTCGTCAGCCGATACATAAACGTGATCCGGACCCTCCGATCGGGGGCTGTGACGCACTGCTATATCAACGCGCGTAGATTTTCCCACCGGGTACGCTGAGAGAACCTCACGCACCACACCACCGGGAGTGCCAGTGGCACGCGTCGTAGTCGACGTCATGCTCAAGCCGGAGATCCTCGACCCCCAGGGCCAGGCGGTCCAGCGCGCACTGCCGCGTCTGGGCTTCGACGGGATCTCCGACGTCCGTCAGGGAAAGCGCTTTGAACTGGAGGTCGAGGGACCGGTCGACGACGCCGCCCTCGCCCGCATTCGGGAGATGGCGGAAACGTTTCTCGCCAACACCGTGATCGAGGACTTCAATGTAAAGGTGGAGTCGTGACTGCACGCATTGGCGTCGTCACATTCCCGGGAACACTCGACGACCGCGACACGCAGCGCGCGGTGCGGGTGGCGGGTGCCGAGGCGGTGGCGCTGTGGCACCGCGACAAGGACCTCAAGCAGGTCGACGCGGTGGTTCTGCCGGGCGGCTTCAGTTACGGCGACTATCTGCGGGCCGGCGCGATCTCGCGTTTCTCGCCCGTCATGGAAACGATCATCGAGCAGGCGCGGGCCGGAATGCCGGTCCTCGGCATCTGCAACGGTTTCCAGGTCCTGTGCGAGGCGCACCTGCTGCCCGGCGCGATGCTGCGCAACACCGCGCTGCACTTCGTCTGCCGCGACCAGCGGCTGCGGGTCGAGACCAGCACGACGGCCTGGACCTCCGACTACGCGGCGGGCCAGGAGATCTCCATCCCGCTGAAGAACATCGACGGCCGCTACACCGCCGACGAGCACACCCTGGACGAGCTGGAGGCCGAGGGCCGCGTCGCCTTCCGCTACGCCACCGGCGGCCCGGAGGCCGACGGCTACGGCAACCCCAACGGGTCGCTGCGCGACATCGCCGGCATCACCAACGCGGCGGGCAACGTCGTGGGCCTGATGCCGCACCCCGAGCACGCCGTGGAGCCGCTGGTCGGCACCGGCCGCACGGACGGGCTCGGCTTCTTCACCTCGGTACTCAAGAAGTTGGTCTCCGCATGACCCTCGATACCGTCAAGCAGGCCGAGCAGACGCCCGAGGCGGCGCAGCCGTGGAAGGAACTCGGCCTCAAGGAGGACGAGTACGCCCGCATCCGGGAGATCCTCGGTCGGCGCCCGACCGGCGCCGAGCTGGCGATGTACTCCGTGATGTGGTCGGAGCACTGCTCGTACAAGTCGAGCAAGGTGCACCTGAAGCAGTTCGGCGAGAAGGCCCCGCAGACCGACGCGCTGCTCGTCGGCATCGGCGAGAACGCCGGCGTGGTCGACGTCGGCCAGGGCTACGCCGTCACCTTCAAGGTGGAGTCGCACAACCACCCGTCGTACATCGAGCCCTACCAGGGCGCGGCCACCGGCGTCGGCGGCATCGTCCGCGACATCCTGGCGATGGGCGCCCGGCCGGTCGCGGTGATGGACCCGCTGCGGTTCGGTGCGGCCGACCACCCCGACACCAAGCGGGTGCTGCCCGGCGTCGTCGCGGGCATCGGCGGCTACGGCAACTGCCTGGGCCTGCCCAACATCGGCGGCGAGGTCGTCTTCGACCCCTGCTACCAGGGCAACCCGCTGGTCAACGCACTGTGCGTCGGCGTGATGAAGCACGAGGACATCCACCTGGCCAAGGCGTCCGGCGCCGGCAACAAGGTGATCCTGTACGGCGCGCGGACCGGCGGCGACGGCATCGGCGGCGTGTCCGTGCTGGCCTCGGAGACCTTCGAGTCCACCGGCCCGGCCAAGCGGCCCGCGGTCCAGGTCGGCGACCCGTTCCAGGAGAAGCTGCTCATCGAGTGCACCCTGGAGATCTTCCGCGAGGAGCTGGTCGCGGGCATCCAGGACCTCGGCGGCGCGGGCCTGTCCTGCGCCACCTCGGAGCTGGCCAGCGCCGGTTCCGGCGGTATGCGGGTCGAGCTGGACACCGTCCCGCTGCGCGACGCGACGCTCTCGCCCGAGGAGATCCTCATGAGCGAGTCGCAGGAGCGGATGTGCGCGATCGTCGAGCCCGGCAAGGTCGACCGCTTCCTGGAGATCTGCGAGAAGTGGGACGTCATCGCGACCGTCATCGGTGAGGTCACCGAGGGCACGCGGCTGGAGATCTTCTGGCACGGCGAGCAGATCGTCGACGTTCCGCCGCGGTCGGTCGCCCACGAGGGCCCGACGTACCAGCGCCCCTACGCCCGCCCCGAGTGGCAGGACGCGCTGCAGGCGGACGACGCCAACGCGCTGCCGCGGCCGGCGACTGCGGAGGAGCTGCGCGCGCAGGTGCTGGCGCTGGTGGGCTCGCCCAACCAGGCGTCCAAGGCGTGGATCACCGACCAGTACGACCGGTTCGTGCAGGGCAACACGGTGCTGGCGCAGCCCGAGGACTCCGGCGTGATCCGGATCGACGAGGAGACCAACCTCGGCGTCGCGGTCGCCACCGACGGCAACGGCCGGTACGCCAAGCTCGACCCGTACGCGGGCGCGCAGCTCGCCCTGGCCGAGGCGTACCGCAACGTCGCCGCGGCCGGCGCGAAGCCGCTGGCGATCTCCGACTGCCTCAACTTCGGCTCCCCCGAGGACCCGGCGGTGATGTGGCAGTTCGCGGAGGCCACCCGCGGCCTGGCCGACGGCTGCCTGGCGCTGGGCACCCCGGTCACCGGCGGCAACGTCTCGCTGTACAACCAGACCGGCGACGTGGCGATCCACCCCACCCCGGTGGTCGCGGTGCTGGGCGTCATCGACGACGTGACGCGGCGCACGCCGATCGCGTTCAAGGACGAGGGCCACCTGGTCTACCTGCTCGGGGACACCCGCGAGGAGTTCGGCGGCTCGGCCTGGTCGCAGGTCGTCCACGACCACCTCGGCGGGCGGCCGCCGGCGGTGGACCTGGACCGGGAGCGGCTGCTGGGCGAGATCCTGATCTCCGCGTCCCGCGACGGCATGGTCGACGCGGCGCACGACCTGTCGGACGGCGGCCTGATCCAGGCGGTCACCGAGTCGTGCCTGCGCGGCGGCCACGGCGCGCGGCTGGTCGTCCCGGACGGCCTGGACGCGTTCACGTTCCTGTTCTCCGAGTCCGCGGGCCGGGCCATCGTGGCCGTGCCGCGGTCGGAGGAGATGCGCTTCACCGACATGTGCGGCGCGCGCGGCCTGCCGGCCACCCGCATCGGCGTGATCGACGGCCAGGACATCGACGTCCAGGGCGAGTTCAGCCTGCCGCTGGCGGAGCTGCGCGAGGCCCACGAGACGGCGATTCCCGCGCTGCTCGGCTAGCCGGCCGTTCTTCCGCGCACCCGAGGCGCCCCGGATCCGCTTTGCGGCCGGGGCGCCTCGTGCGGTCGGGCCTCCTCCTCGGGTCCCGTCGCGAAGTCCGGCGCGGGCTCAGTGGCAGCAGTCCGTGGAGTCCCCGGTGCCGGGGGCGCCCGCACCGGGGTGGCCGCCCCGCAGGTCGTCGTCGTGGCCGGCGGCGACCCGGGCCCACTGCGCGGTCGGCCGGCCGCCCTCACGGAACTGCTCGCCGCGGGTCCCGTACGGCTGCGGCCAGCCCGCCGGGGAGTCCTCCCAGGTCTCCTGCCGTCCGAAGACGGTCATGTCGAGGATGCCGTAGGAGGGTGCCATGGCCTCGACCCCGCGGCCGGTCGTCCAGTACGTCTCGAAGACGCGGTCCCCGTCGCGCAGGTAGCACGCCTTCATGCCGAAGTGGCGCCCGGCCAGCAGCCGTTCGCGGACTCGTCGGGCACGGAGGAACACCGGGAAGTTCGGCGAACGCCGCCTGACGGTCGAGCCTGACGACCGCACGTGCCGTTGCCGCCGCCGTCGCAGCGACGATCACATCGTGCGCCCCGCGCGGCCTGCCCTGCCGGCGCACGTGCGCCATCAGGCGGGCGTGCGCGCGAGCGACCTCGAGGCCGTACTCCCGGACGAGTTCCGAGGGGAAGGCCACGCGCCACGGAACGTACCGCTCCGGCGGCGGCCCGGACGTGGCCGCCGCCTTCGGGCCCGGCGGGCCGGCGGGTGCCGCGGTCGTGCATCGCGGCCGGTGAGAGCGGCGGCGCGGTCACGACGGCGGGCGGGGCCATCCGGTTACGGTGGGCGGATGAACGCAGCACGGCGGGCGGACGAGGGCCGGCGGGAGGGGCGGCCGCCGCTCCACCCGGTCAAGCGGGTGGTGCTGGGCACCATCGGCACCGTGGTGCTGCTGGTGGGCGCGGCCCTGCTCGTGCTGCCCGGGCCCGGCCTGCTGCTGGTGCTGGCCGGGCTGGTCATCCTCGGGCGGGCGGTGCCCGCGGTGTCCCGCTTCGAGGAGCCGGTCAGGGTGCAGGCGATGCAGGGGATGGAGGCGAGTGTCGCCTCGCCCTGGCGGATCGCCGGCTCCGTCCTGGCCGGGCTCGCGCTGATCGCCGCGGGCGTGGTGTGGGGCGCCCGCCTGGCGCCGGACCTGCCGTTCTCCGGCTGGAGCACGGGGTCCAGCCTCATCCTGTCCGGCGTGGTCCTGCTCGGCCTGCTCGCCTGGAGCCATCGCCGCGTGCGGGCCATGCGGCGCGGCGACTGACACCCCTCGGCGACCGGTTCCCCGCGGCGACCGATCCCCCCGACGACGGCTTCCCTCGACGACCCGGAAGCCCCGAGCCCGCACGCCCCGGGCCCCTGCGGCCCCGAGCCGCCCGCGCCTTCGACTGCCCGCGCCCCGTTCGTGGTTGGCTGTCCCCGCCACACCTGTATGACCGTATGAACGGAACAACAGCGAAGGACCGGGCATGTTCGAGTACAAGGTCGTCACCTTCCGCGAGTCGCTCATCGGCGACGCCCTGGACAGCGACAAGTTGGAGAAGACGCTCAACAAGCACGCGGAGGACGGCTGGGCGCTGAAGTCCATCACGGCCGCCGACGTGAAGGGCCGCATAGGTCCCGGCGCCGTCGAGGGCCTCCTCCTCACCTTCGAGCGCCCCCGCCAGGGCTGAGGCGCACCGCCTCGCGCCCGTCACCGGACGCCCGCGCCCGGCTCCCGGCCGCACGAGCGGGTCGGTCCGGGCGCGGGCGTCCGGCTGCGAGGGGGCCGGGAACCGCGGGGCCTTCGGTTGCGTGGATCCCTGTGGCAAGCTGTGGCGCCTGCGCACGGGGGCACGAGGGACAGGAGCGGCGATGCCCGATCTGGGGTACGACCTCACCGCGCTGGAGACGTTCAGCGGACAGCTGGACACGGTGAAGAAGGGGCTGGAGGAGAGCCACTCCGCCATCGACGCGTACGACTCCGACTACGGGCACGGCTCCGTCCGGGACGCCATGCACCACTTCGAGAGCCACTGGCGCGACGGCCGCGGCCACGTCGAGCACACCGCGGGCAGCCTGTCGTCCATGGTCACCGAGGCGATCAAGGCGTACACCAAGGTCGACGAGGACCTGGCCAAGCAGCTGACGCAGAAGGCCGACCGGTGACCGAGGGGCCGCGGCTCGACTCGGGCTACGGCTACGCCCTGTCGGTACCGGGCAGTTGGTTCGAGGTGGACGTCCGGCCCGCGACGCGCGCCGCGTCCGCCGCCGACCTGGTCAACCGTCGCATCACCGACCTGCCCGAACTGCGGGAACGCCGGGCCGACATCGTGCGGATCATCCGCAAGCAGGCCGCCTCGGCCTGGGACGCCGGCGCCGTCTACTGCGCGGTGATGGCCGAGCCGGTCGCCGACGGACTGCTCCCGGCCTGCGTCACCGTCTCCTTCCTGCCCGGCCCCGCCGACGCCAGCAGCGACGCGGACGACCGGGTCTCGCCGCTGCTCTCCACCTTCCGCAGCAGGCCCGCCCGGCGGGACGACGACCCGTGGACCGAGGTCGCCGCCGTCGATCTGCCGCACGCCGGCGCGGCCGCCCGCACCTACGGCGTCGAGGACGTCGAGGATCCCGACCAGGGCGCCGGCGGGCCGGCCCGCGCGGTGCGGGTGGTCACCATGCAGACGTACGTGCCCGTGCCGGACGTCAACCGGGTCGCCGTCGTGTCGTGCAGCAGCCCCGCGGTGGAGCTGGCGCCCGCGCTGCTGGACGTCTTCGACGCGATCACCGGCACGTTCCGCCTCTTCCCGGCCGCCGACCTCGTGAAGGGCCTCTGACGATGGGCCGACCCACCGACTGGCACGTCCTCGACCTCCCCGCGGACCCGACGCCGGGCGACGTCCAGCGCGTCCGCGAGCTCGCCCGCAGGACCCGCACGATCGCCGACAACGCCGAGGGCGCGGCCTCCAACGTGCGCGGCCTGGCGGGCGACCAGGCCACCATGACCTGGATCGGCGCCGCCGGCGACGTCTTCAAGGACGCGATCGGGAAGTTCCCCGGCCAGCTCGACAAGGTGGCGACCTCGCACCACATGGCCGCCGACGCCCTCGACGGCTACGCCACCGACCTCTCCCACGCGCAGGACCAGGCCGACCGCGCGCTCTCCCAGGCCCGCGACGTCTACGACAAGGTGCAGTCGCTGCACGGCCAACTGGCCACCGCCACCGGCACCCTGGACTCGCTGAACAAGCCCGGCACGCCACCGGAACCGCCGGATCCGCAGCAGGTCAAGGAGCAGGCCCGCAAGCACACGGCCGCGCAGGCCCAGGTCGACTCGCTCACCTCCCAGCTCAGCGGCCCGCAGGCGCAGTTGGAGGCGGCGAAGAAGCTGGCCGGGCAGGCCGCGGCGCTGCGTGACGGCGCGGCGGACACGGCGAGCAGGAAGCTGCACGACGCGGCGAACGCGGGCATCCCGCCGGACTCGTTCTGGCACAAGCTCGGCGACATCGCGGCGAAGGTGTGGCACGGGCTGATCACCGTGGCCAAGATCGTCGTCGCGGTCGGCGGCATCATTGCGCTGATCATCGGCGGCCCGATCGCCTGGATCGTGTTCGCCGCCGCCCTGCTCGTCCTCGCGGACACGATCTACAAGTACACGCAAGGACAGGCGTCGCTGTGGGATGTGGCCCTCGCGGCCCTGAGCTGCATCCCGATGACCAAGGGCCTGACCACTCTGGCCGAGCTGCGCACCGCCTTCCAGGAGGGCGGCCTGATCGGTGCCGGTGTCCACATCCTTGGTGCGGGATGGGGCGCGATCAAAGGCATGGGCACGGCGGCCAAGGCCCTGTGGGAGGGCCGCGCCGCCCTGCCCGGCCTGATGCGGGCCCTGCCGTTCACCGCGTGGGGCAAGCTCACCTCGATGGCAACCGAGCTCCGGTACGGGGCGATAGGCGGTCTCACGGGTTTCGGCGCCGGGTTCGGAGACGGCGCCGGGTTCTTCGGCTCGCTGCGGAACGGCTTCTCCGAGATGTCGCAGGGGTGGCGCGGCGGCCGTCAGGCGGCCGATCTCCTGCCGTCGCAGGCCGCGCGGGCGTGGCAGGGTTCCGGCGGATACCCGGGCATCGACCTGTGGCACGACACCACGCTGCCGGCCGGGACCGATCTGGAAGCCCTCCACCCCAAGCTCACGGGCTTCGTGATGCCCGACGGCACGGTCGCCTCGCTCGGCGGCGATTCGGCGGAGATCAGCCGGGGAGTGCAGGTCGGGCCCTCCGATCTCAACGCGTTCATCGAGCACAACTACCGCGTGGAAGCCGTGAACCTGCACGTCAACAGCGACATCCCGGCGGCGTCGTCGCGGGCGGTGGCCAATCCGCAGTTCGGCGGTGGCGGTCTCCCGCAGCACTTCATCCCGGGTCTGGACGCTCATCTCTCCAGCGGTGCCGTCACGGTGGTGGACGCCGCCGGGCACACGCTGCCCGTCTCCGGTGGCTTCGTCGACCTGAGCGGGGGCGGCCGCATCCCGCTGAGTAACTTCGACCTCGCGCCCGGCTCGCACATCCTCACCAACAACGCGACGGCGGCCACGGCCAAGGGCGGCGTCACCATCGTCACCGGCCTCACCCGCACCGGCGTGACCGGCGCGAACGTCACAGCGCCGAGCAGGTGAGCGCCGTGACCCCGCCACCCGCGCACCCGGTCCGGATCGCCCGGTCCGGCACGCCCGGCAACCCCCACGCCCACCTGGACCCGCTGGTCGAGGCCGAGATCCGGTGGGGCAACGAGGTCGCCGAGGACTGGCACATCACGGACCCGCACTTCGGCTACTGGGGCCTGACGCTGGCCCGCCCCTTCCATGTCGACGAGCTGCGCGCGCACTTCACCTTCCCGCCGTCGTTCACCCTGGGCGTGACCGGCAGCCGCCCGGGCGGTCAGAAACCGTCGATGTCCTTGGGGGACCGCCTCAACTTCGTCGGCATCAGCGCCCCGATCCCGCCCGGCTGGCCGGACGCCGACACCGCCATCCCCTTGGGGACCGCATGAACGAGGACGCGCGCAAGGAAGGGCAGGTGGAGCTGTGAACGGGGAGCACGGGGAGCACAGCGGGAACGGCGGGAACGGGGAGGGGGACGAGCTGCCCCCGGACTCGGTGGAGGCGCTGGAGCTGGCGCTCAACCCGCTGGTCTTCCGGATCGCGGACAGCACGGTGCTGATCGGGGTCAAGGCCACCGACCGGGGGCCGGAGCTGATGTACACGGACGTGGGGGACACGGTGTGCGCGGTGGCGTACACCGATCCGGAGGAGATCCGGAGCGACCTTCCGGACGGCTACCGGCTGTTCCAGATCGGCGTGCCGGACCTGCTGCGGCGGCTCCACCCGGAGTGCGGGCTGCTGATCGGGCCGCGGGCCGCCTCCCCGCTGATGGTGATGCCGTACGAACGGGAGGCCGTGATCGCCGCGAGCGTGCCGTTCCCGGCGGGCGCGCCGATCCGGATCAAGAAGCACGGGGTGCCGCACCGCGCGCTGATGAAGGCCGTGCTGCCGCGGATCACCGCCGCGCCCGGCGTGCTGCGGGTCTACCTGACCCGCTACCAGGTGGCGGACGCGCGGGAGAAGCTGCTGGTCGTCTACGAGAACGACCCGGCCGTGGCGGGCGCCGACACCGACGCCGCCAACGCCTTCATCGACGCGGCCGCGCAGATCGAACTGGCCGATCCGATGCAGGTCGTCGCCCTCGGCGACGTCCCCGAGCCGTTCCACGCCATGGTGCTGGAGGACGTGCCGCCGGTGTACGTCCGCTCTGAGCTGACGCGCTGATCCGGCGCGCGGGCGGCGGTTACGCTCGGGCCATGCCGACCCCCCGCCGTTCCGCCGCGCGCCGCGCCCGTACGTACGATCCCGACCGCACCTGGCGGGCGCTCACCGCGCAGGTGGAGCATGTCCTCACGGCGGTAAGGGAGTTGACGCCCGAGCAGTGGGCGGCCGACAGCGGGCTGCCCGGCTGGGACGTGCGGACGCTCGTCGTGCACATCGTGCGCCAGGTCACGTCGGTGCGCGAGCTGCTCGCGCAGGAACCGCTGCCGCCGGGGACGGCCGTCACCGGGCTGGACACCTGGGCCCGCTCCACCGCCGGCATCGCGGACCTGCTGGACGCCGACACCAAGGAGAGCGCGGCGGCCACCGCCGACCCGGCGGCGGCGCTGGCCGCGGAGGCCGCACTGCTCGCCCTGCAGGAGCAGGACGCGCTGCGCGCCGACCTGGTCGTGCCGCACGTCTTCACCGCGATGCGCGCCCTGGACTTCACGGTGACGCGCCTGGTGGAGCTGGTCGTCCACAGCGACGACCTGACCCGCGCCACCGGCGTCGAGGTCGAGCTGGACCGGCAGGCCGTCGCCGCCGTCGTGCGGGTGCTCGCCGACGCGCTGGCCGCCGCCGCCCCGGGCAACTCCGTCGAGGTCCGCATCCCGCCGTACGCGGCCGTGCAGTGCGTGGAGGGCCCGCGGCACACCCGCGGCACCCCGCCGAACGTCGTCGAGACGGATCCGCTGACGTGGATCCGGCTGGCCACCGGGCGCCTCTCCTGGGACGAGGCGCTGGACGCGGCCCGGGTCGCGGCCAGCGGCGAGCGGGCCGACCTCGGCCCGCACCTGCCGGTCATGGGCTGAGGAGCGCGGGGGCGCGAGCCGCGCCTGCCCCGTCGAGCGCGTGGTCGTCGATTACGCAGGGTTCCCGCGCCACCGCGGGCCGGCTGCCGAAACGGGGGCCATGATCGGCGATCCGGTGCTGCGGCCGGCCTCCCGGCCCCGCCCCGACCAACGTCACATCCGTTGCGCCACAAGGCACTACGCGCATAGACCCAGGTCATCCGAGGATCCCTCGTTCGGACGATGGGCAATCCTGCCCTAGACTCGTCATCGTGCCTCGTGGTGACGGACGACTCAGCCACGACCTGCTCCCCGGTGAGAAGGGCCCCCAGGACGCCTGCGGCGTTTTCGGTGTCTGGGCTCCCGGTGAAGAGGTCGCCAAACTCACCTATTTCGGGCTGTACGCCCTGCAGCACCGCGGACAGGAGTCCGCGGGCATCGCAGTGAGCAACGGCTCCCAGATCCTGGTCTTCAAGGACATGGGACTGGTGTCCCAGGTCTTCGACGAGACCTCACTCGGTTCCCTGACCGGCCACATCGCCGTCGGTCACGCCCGCTACTCGACCACCGGCGCGTCCGTGTGGGAGAACGCCCAGCCGACCTTCCGTGCCACCGCGCACGGCTCGATCGCGCTCGGCCACAACGGCAACCTCGTCAACACCGCCGAGCTGGCCGAACTGGTCGCCGCGCTGCCGCAGGGCCCGGGCCGGGCCACCAAGGTCGCCGCGACCAACGACACCGACCTGATCACCGCGCTGCTGGCCGGGCAGACCGACGACGACGGCACCCCGCTGTCCGTCGAGGACGCCGCCGCGCGCGTGCTGCCGAAGGTCAAGGGCGCGTTCAGCCTGGTCTACATGGACGAGCACACGCTCTACGCGGCCCGCGACCCGCAGGGCATCCGCCCGCTGGTGCTGGGCCGGCTGGAGCGCGGCTGGGTGGTCGCCTCGGAGAGCGCGGCACTGGACATCTGCGGCGCGAGCTTCGTGCGCGAGATCGAGCCCGGCGAGCTGATCGCCATCGACGAGAACGGGCTGCGCACCTCCCGCTTCGCCGAGGCCCGGCCCAAGGGCTGCGTCTTCGAGTACGTGTACCTGGCCCGCCCGGACACCGACATCGCCGGCCGCAACGTCTACCTGTCGCGGGTCGAGATGGGCCGCCGGCTCGCCAAGGAGGCGCCGGTCGAGGCCGACCTGGTGATACCGACGCCGGAGTCCGGCACCCCGGCCGCCGTCGGCTACGCCGAGGCCAGCGGCATCCCCTACGGCTCCGGCCTGGTGAAGAACTCCTACGTCGGCCGGACCTTCATCCAGCCCTCGCAGACCATCCGCCAGCTCGGCATCCGGCTCAAGCTCAACCCGCTCAAGGAAGTCATCCGGGGCAAGCGCCTGGTGGTCGTGGACGACTCGATCGTCCGCGGCAACACCCAGCGGGCGCTGGTGCGGATGCTGCGCGAGGCGGGCGCCGCCGAGGTCCACGTGCGGATCTCCTCGCCGCCGGTGAAGTGGCCGTGCTTCTTCGGCATCGACTTCGCCACCCGCGCCGAGCTGATCGCCAACGGGATGAGCGTGGAGGAGATCGGCACCTCGCTGGGCGCCGACTCGCTCGCGTACATCTCCATCGACGCCATGGTCGAGGCGACCACCATCGCCAAGCCCAACCTGTGCCGTGCCTGCTTCGACGGCGAGTACCCGATGGACCTGCCCGACCCCGAGCTGCTGGGCAAGCAGCTGCTGGAGGTCGAGCTGGCCGGTGGCGCCGACGCCGCCGACGCCCTGCGCAGGCCGTGACCCGCCGCCGTACCGCTCCCGTGCACCCGCCCGGCGCCCGCAGGCCGCACCCCCCAGCCCCCGCAGCAACCCGACACGAAAGTGCCAGCCATGTCTGAGACAACCGGTGCCAGCTACGCCGCCGCCGGCGTCGACATCGAGGCGGGCGACCGCGCCGTCACGCTGATGAAGGAGTGGGTGCGCAAGGCCACCCGCCCCGAGGTGGTCGGCGGCATCGGCGGCTTCGCCGGGCTCTTCGACGCCTCCGCCCTCAAGCGCTACGAGCGCCCGCTGCTCGCCTCGGCGACCGACGGCGTCGGGACCAAGGTCGACATCGCCCGCCGGATGGGCGTCTACGACACCATCGGCCACGACCTGGTCGGCATGGTCGTGGACGACCTGGTGGTGTGCGGCGCCGAGCCGCTGTTCATGACCGACTACATCTGCGTCGGCAAGGTCCACCCCGAGCGGGTCGCCGCGATCGTCAAGGGCATCGCCGAGGGCTGCGTGCTGGCCGGCTGCGCTCTCGTCGGCGGCGAGACCGCGGAGCACCCGGGCCTGCTCGGCGCGGACGAGTTCGACGTCGCGGGCGCCGGCACGGGCGTGGTCGAGGCGGACGGGCTGCTCGGCGCGGATCGTATCCGGACGGGTGACGCGGTGATCGCCATCGAGTCGTCCGGGCTTCACTCCAACGGGTACAGCCTGGTCCGCCACGTCGTCTTCGACCGGGCCGGCTGGGAGCTGGACCGGCAGGTGCCGGAGTTCGGCCGGACCCTCGGCGAGGAGCTGCTGGAACCGACCCGGATCTACTCGCTGGACTGCCTGGCACTGGCCCGCACCACCGAGGTGCACGCCTTCTCGCACATCACCGGCGGCGGCCTGGCCGCCAACCTGGCCCGGGTCGTCCCCGAGGGCCTGCACGCCACCGTGGACCGCTCGACGTGGACGCCGGGCCCGGTGTTCACCACGGTCGGCGAGCTGGGCGGGGTGGAGCGCCTGGAGCTGGAGCGGACGCTGAACATGGGCGTCGGCATGATCGCCGTGGTGCCGCAGGAGTCCGTCGAGGTCGCGCTGACGGTGCTCGCCGACCGCGGCGCCGGGGCCTGGGTGGCCGGCGAGATCACGGCACGCGAAAGCGGCGCAGCCGCCGTGGAACTGGTGGGCGACTACGCGCGGTGACCGTCGACCGGGGTCCGCGGACCGGCAGGCCCGGGGCGACCCGGCGCCGACGCGACGACGAAACCCGGTCCGGGCGGTCCGGACCGGGTCAGCGTGCGAGCAGCGTCAAGCGCGACGGCGTTGCGAGGAGGACTGGGACTCGTCCTCGTCCTCGTCGTCCTCGTCGTCGTTGTACAGATCCGCGTACTGAGCGTACGGGTCGTCTTCGATCTCGTCGTCATCGTCCTCGACCGGCTCGGCGTTAACCGGCCTCGTCGACGATGCGCCCAGCTCTTCGGCCAGACGTGAGAGATCCGTGCCGCCGCTGTTGTACTTCAGCTGGCGGGCGACCTTCGTCTGCTTGGCCTTGGCCCGGCCGCGCCCCATGGCTCGACCCCCTCAACGGCGGGGCTCGACGGCCCCGAGTCTTGACACGCGTTCATGAATCGGAGCGGTCTCCCGGGGAGAGACCGGTCCGTAGGGCCTCAACGGTACCTGCTTCCGACGCCGCACGGTACGTCGCCCGCACGACGCGCGTCGGAACAGGGGCCATTGGCGGCCCTGTCCTTCCTGGTCAGGACCGATTTTACCTTCTTCTAGCGCGAACTTGCTATCGGTCCGTGCTCTCGGTCACGCCGCGGGGCCGCGAGGGCGTCGAAACGCCTCTCACGACCCCGCGGCAACCGCAGTCACACGATGCCGCCCAGCGTCACCGGACGATCACCGATCCGCGTCAGTGGTCCAGACCTCGACCGGCGAAAAGTACCGGGTCGGGACGACCTCGGCCCTGGGCCCGCGGTCACTCCCCGGTGGGGCGCAGCCACTCCGCGGCGGGAGTCCGCTCGGCCATCCGCTGCTCGGCGAGCCGGTCGGCGGCGACGGCCGGCGGCACGCCGTCGGCCTTGGCGCGGGCGAAGATGGCCAGCGTCGTGTCGTAGATCCGGGTGGCCTTGGCCTTGGCGCGCTCGAAGTCGAAGCCGTGCAGCTCGTCGGCGACCTGGATCACGCCGCCGGCGTTCACCACGTAGTCCGGGGCGTAGAGGATGCCGCGGTCGGCGAGATCCTTCTCCACGCCCGGGTGGGCGAGCTGGTTGTTGGCCGCGCCGCACACGACGGTGGCGGTCAGCGCGCCCACCGTCGCGTCGTCCAGCGCGTGGCCGAGCGCGCAGGGGGCGTACACGTCGAGCGGGGTGCGGACCAGGACCTCAGCGTCACTGACCGCGGTGACCTGCGGGTGACGGGAGGTGATCCGGTCGACGGCCTCGGCGCGTACATCGGTGATCACGACCTCGGCGCCGTCGTCCAGCAGGTGCTCGACGAGGTGGTGGCCCACCTTGCCGACGCCGGCCACGCCGACCCTGCGGCCCTTGAGCGTCGCGTCGCCCCACTGGGACTTCGCGGCGGCCCGCATGCCCTGGAACACGCCGAAGGCGGTGAGCACGGAGGAGTCGCCTGCGCCGCCGTTCTCCGGGGAGCGGCCGGTGGTCCAGCGGTTCTCCCGGGCGATGACGTCCATGTCGGCCACGTAGGTGCCGACGTCGCAGGCGGTGACGTAGCGACCGCCGAGCGAGGCGACGCAGCGGCCGTAGGCGAGCAGCAGCTCCTCGGACTTCAGGGTGTCCGGGTCGCCGATGATCACCGCCTTGCCGCCGCCGAGGTCGAGCCCGGCGAGCGCGTTCTTGTACGACATGCCGCGGGCGAGGTTGAGCGCGTCCTCCACGGCCTCCTCGTCGGAGGCGTAGGGGAAGAAGCGGGTGCCGCCGAGGGCAGGGCCCAGGGCGGTCGAGTGGAGGGCGATCACGGCCTTCAGGCCGGAAGCGCGGTCCTGGCAGAGGACGACCTGCTCGTGCCCGCCCTGCTCCGATCGGAACAGCTTGGCGAGGACGCCTTCGTTCGAGGGTGAGGTCTGTCGTACGTCAGTCACGGTGGTGACTCCCATAGTCCAGTCGATCCCAGTGCGTGGTGGGTCATGGGGCTCACGCCCCCCGTACGGGTGGCGGGAGGCTTGATGGGCTCAGCGTAGGCCCTCCGGAGCCCGGCACGGGCATCGATCCGGCCGGGCAAGAGGGCGTATCAGGCCACGGCGGGGGCGCACGGGCGCAGTGGCCGGGATCACCTCCGGGGCGACGGGCCGCGTGGGACGATCGAGGTGCCGGCCGCACCGAGGGCCGGCCGGTCGGCTCTGCGGGCGGCGAGGGAGCGGGTGTGGGCGGTTCACCGGTTGTGGTCCCGTACGCGGCATACCTGCGCGTGTACGAGCCCCTGGCGGCCTTTCCCGAGCCCGAACGGACCCACTGGTACCGCTACGCCGCGGCGGGCACTGTGCGCACCGCACAGGACGAGCTGCGGCAGTCCCTGGCCGACCTGGTGCCGGTGCCGCCGATCGCCGTCCCGGTGCACGAGAGCCGGGACGCCTTCGTGGCCGTGGTCGGCGGGGTGACGCACATCTGCCCCTGGCGGACCCGGCTGCGCGGCTGGCTGGCCCTGGAGCACGCCGGCGACCTGGTGCCCGAGCCGGTGCTCGACGCGATGCTGCCGCCGGTGGTGCGCCGCCAGGCGGCGGCCGACCACGAGGCGTGGCGGGATCGGAACCCCGACGCCCGGCCGTGGATCCGCACCGCGATCTGGCACGTCCCGATGCGCTGGTTCGCCCTGGTCGGCGACGACGAGCGGGAGTACGAGCCGGCGGGCGCCGGGGAGTCGAAGGAGCCGCTGCTGCGCTACCGCACGCCGATGGTGCAGGCGCGGCGGCGGGTGGCGCGGACCCTGCGGGTGCTCAAGGACGCCCTGGAGGAGAGCCCGTTGATCGACGGGCTGATCGATGTCGGCCGTTGGCTGGAAGAGTTCCATCCGCGTTCACTGGTCGAACTCGACTACGGCGGGCTGGTGCACGCCCTCGGACCGGACCGGCTGGCCGAGGACCGCTCTGCGGCCGACGTCGCGGAGGGTCTGGCGGCCCTGCGCGAGGGCGACTCGACGGCGGCCGGCGTCGCCTACGAGCGGCTGACCGACCGGTGGCGGGCGGTGCGGGAGCTTCAGTTCTCCAACTGACGGACCACCGCCGCGACTCCGGGTGGCGGGGCTCACATGTCCGGACAGGTGCGTCTGTGAAGGACTTGTGTGTGCTGTGTTGTCTCCTCGTGTCTCTTGGGCCTCTCCGCTTGCCATCCGTCGTCAGAGATGGCGGTATTGGCCCAAGCGTGACGCAGAGCACGTAACCGGACTCTTGCCTGCATCACCATCTGTCATGCCAAAATGGGACATCGGGTCCGCCTCGGGCTCGTTTCGAAGGTGGGGATGTTGCAGGTGGTTGTGCTGTGACTGATCGTCACGTTGGTGTGACTGTCCGCTATGGCATGGTCCATCGGCTTCCGTCGAGGTTCAACACCTGAGAGGGCAAATCCATCGGTTTGGCCGACGCGGCTGGACGGATGGTGTAGTTGTAGTGCCGAGGACAAGCCGTTCGTCCTATTACCGACTCGGCCCGCGTCGCCCATATCGGGCAACGTGGGTCAAGGTGCAGAATTTAGAGGAAAGAACCGCGTTGGTTCGGTTCTCTCGAGGAGGCCGCTCATGACCGCTCGCACCCCTGATGCCGAGCCGTTGCTTACCCCTGCCGAGGTCGCGACCATGTTCCGCGTCGACCCCAAGACGGTCACGCGCTGGGCCAAGGCCGGCAAGCTGACGTCCATTCGGACGCTCGGCGGGCACCGCCGTTACCGCGAGGCGGAGGTCCGTGCGTTGCTCGCGGGCATTCCGCAGCAGCGCAGCGAGGCCTGACAGCCCATTTGGGCGGCTAACGGGGCCCCCACCCCATACGTCGCCCGACCTCGCGGCCTTCCGCCCCCAACGGGAGCGCTGCCGGGGAGCACGACAGCATCACGGATGTACCTGGTTCCACCAGGACCGCATCGGACTCCGCCGGGTCCGATGCGGTCCTTTTTCGTGCCCTCAGGGGGTGTTCCGGGGTGCCGGCCGGTGGGAACCGAGGGGGTCTGTGGGGTCTTGGGGGCTCCTGCGAGATGGGGTGCCATTGCACATATTCTATCGAGGGCCCTGCCGAAGGGGTCAGGTTCCCGACTTTTCAAACGACTTGACGTGACTCCCGTCACACGGGAGACACTTGTGGATCTTGCTCGGAGTGAGGTAATGAACGCCCGTACGGATCATGGGGTTTGACGGCGCGGAAGAGGCCCGGCCCGTGACGCGTGGCACACGCAGGGGGAGTTGGCGTGACCGGCGGCACAACCCGCGGGGCGGCACACGCAAGAGGGCCCGGATCCTTGACGGATCCGGGCCCTCTGAGAAAACTCGTGCGGTCCTGACGGGATTTGAACCCGCGGCCTCCACCTTGACAGGGTGGCGAGCACTCCAAACTGCTCCACAGGACCTGGTGTCGCGGCCGCCCCGGCGTGTTGCCCGCGGCTGCGAGACAGACTGTACAGCAGGTCAGGGGGTGCGGTCGAACTGAGTCACCGGGCAGCGGGAGCGGCCCGAAACCCCGTCCGCGTCAGGTGCGGGTGACCGCCCAACCCTCGTCCAGCGCCTTGAAGATCCGCTTGTCGGAGACGGGGAAGGCCGTGCCCAGGGCGTGCGCGAAGTAGCTGACCCGCAGCTCCTCGATCATCCAGCGGATGTCGCGGATCGCGCCCGGCACCGGACGCCCCTTCGGCTGGGCGGCCAGCAGTTCGGCGTACTCGGTCTGGATCTCCCTGACCTTCTCCATCCGGGTTGCGTCCCGTTGCACCCCCGTCGGCATCTGCTGCAGACGGCGGTCGACGGCCACCAGGTAGCGCATCAGGTCCGGCAGCCGCTTCAGGCCCGTCTCGGTGACGAAACCGGGGTGCACCAGGGCCGCCAGCTGCTCCTTGACGTCCTGGAGGTTGGCGACCAGCGCCAGGCTCGTGGTGTCCTTCAGCCGCCGCTCGCAGGACTGCCAGGCGGCCAGCACCTGCTGGACGCGCTGCACGCTGCGGGAGGTCAGCTCGACGAGGTCGGCACGCACCGCGTCGAACAGCTTGCGGTACGACTCCTCGTCCCACGCCGGGCCGCCGTGGTCGGCGATCAGCCGGTCCGCCGCGGCGGTCGCGCAGTCCTCGAAGAGGGCCTGGACGCTGCCGTGCGGGTTCCGGGACAGGGCGAGCTTCTGCTGGTTCGACAGGGTGTCCGCGGCGAACTTCGCCGGGTTCACCGGGACGTTCAGCAGGATCAGCCGGCGGGTGCCGCGCCACATCGCGGCGGCCTGCTCGGCCTCCGTGTCGAACAGCCGCACCGCCACCGAGGCACCCTCGTCCACCAGCGCCGGATACGCCTTGACCGGCTGGCCCGCACGCCGCGTCTGGAAGGTGCGCGGCAGCGCGCCGACCGTCCAGTCCTTCAGGCCGGTGCGCTGCTCCACGGACCCCAGGGCGGGGTCGGCGGCCTTCTCGAAGGCCTTGGTGATCGCCTCGCGCGTCTTCGGCTTCAGCCGCAGCTTCAGCGCGTCCAGGTCCTTGTCCTCGGCGATCTTGCGGCGCCGCTCGTCGACCACCCGGAAGGTGATCTTCAGGTGGTCGGGCACCTTCGCCAGGTCGAAGTCCTCCGCGGTCACCGGGACGCCCACCCTGCGCTGGAGCTCCCGGGCGAGCACGGCCGGCAGCGCATCGGGCCCGGCCACGGCCCGCTCCAGGAACGCCTTCGCGTAGTTGGGGGCGGGCACGTAGTGGCGGCGGATCGGCTTGGGCAGCGAGCGGATCAGCTCGGTGACGACGTCCTCGCGCAGGCCGGGGATCTGCCAGTCGAAGCCGTCGGCGGTGACCTGGTTGAGGACCTGCAGCGGGATGTGCACGGTGACGCCGTCCGCGTCCGCACCCGGCTCGAACTGGTAGGTCACCCGGAACTTCAGCGCCCCCTGCCGCCAGGAGTCCGGGTAGTCGGCCTTGGTGACCGCCTCCGCGTTCTCGTTGATCAGCATGGAGTGCTCGAAGTCGAGCAACTCGGGTTCCTCGCGGTGCTTGTGCTTCCACCACGAGTCGAAGTGGGCGCCGGACACCACGTGTTCGGGCAGCCGCGCGTCGTAGAAGTCGTAGAGCGTCTCGTCGTCGACGAGGATGTCGCGGCGGCGGGCCCGGTGCTCCAGCTCCTCGACCTCGCCCAGCAGCTTGCGGTTGTCGTGGAAGAACCGGTGGTGGGTCCGCCAGTCGCCCTCCACCAAGGCGTTGCGGATGAACAGTTCGCGCGAGACCTCGGGGTCGATCCGCCCGTAGTTCACCTTGCGCTGGGCGACCAGCGGGACGCCGTACAGCGTCACCTTCTCGTACGCCATGACCGCGGCCTGGTCCTTCTCCCAGTGCGGCTCGCTGTAGGTGCGTTTGACCAGGTGCGCGGCGAGCGGCTCGACCCACTCGGGCTCGATCCTGGCGTTGACCCGCGCCCACAGCCGGGAGGTCTCCACCAGCTCCGCCGACATGATCCAGCGCGGCGGCTTCTTGAACAGCGCCGAGCCGGGGAACACCGCGAACTTCGCGCTGCGCGCGCCCAGATACTCGTTCTTGGCGCCCTTGCCGCCCTCGCCCGCGGCGTCCTTCAGGCCCACGTGCGACAGCAGGCCGGCCAGCAGCGAGACATGGACGCGCTGCGGGTCGACGGCGTCGCCGTGCGCGGACTCCGAGGTGTCGAAGCCCAGTTGGCGGGCCACGGTGCGCAACTGGCTGTAGATGTCCTGCCACTCGCGGATCCGCAGGTAGTTGAGGAACTCCGCGCGGCACATCCGGCGGAACGCCGACGACGACAGCGCCTTCTGCTGCTCGCGGACGTACTCCCACAGGTTCAGGAACGCCAGGAAGTCGCTGGTCTCGTCGCGGAACCTGGCGTGCTGCTGGTCGGCCTGCTGCTGCTTGTCCGAGGGGCGCTCGCGCGGGTCCTGGATGGACAGCGCGGCGGCGATCACCATCACCTCGCGCACGCAGTCGTTGCGGTCGGCCTCCAGCACCATCCGGGCCAGCCGCGGGTCGACCGGCAGCTGGGAGAGCTTGCGTCCGGTGTCCGTCAGCCGCCGGCGCGGGTCCTTCTGCGCGGCGTCGAGCGCGCCCAGCTCCTCCAGGAGCTGGATGCCGTCCTTGATGTTGCGGCTGTCCGGCGGGTCGATGAACGGGAACCTGGCGATGTCGCCCAGGCCGGCCGCGGTCATCTGCAGGATGACCGACGCCAGGTTCGTGCGCAGGATCTCGGGGTCGGTGAACTCCGGGCGGGACAGGAAGTCGTCCTCGTCGTACAGCCGGATGCAGATGCCGTCCGAGGTGCGCCCGCAGCGGCCCTTGCGCTGGTTGGCGCTGGCCTGGCTGATCCGCTCGATCGGCAGCCGCTGCACCTTCGTGCGGTGGCTGTAGCGCGAGATGCGGGCGGTGCCCGGATCGACGACGTACTTGATGCCGGGCACGGTCAGCGACGTCTCGGCGACGTTGGTGGCCAGCACGATGCGGCGGGTCGCGTTGCCGCCCGGCCGCTGGAAGACCCGGTGCTGCTCCGCCGAGGACAGCCGCGCGTACAGCGGCAGCACCTCGGTGAAACGGAGGTTCCGCTTGTTCAGGGCGTCCGCGGTGTCGCGGATCTCCCGCTCCCCGGACAGGAAGACCAGGACGTCGCCGGGCCCCTCGGCCTGCAGTTCGTCCACCGCGTCGCAGATCGCGGTGACCTGGTCGCGGTCGCTGTCCTCGGAGTCCTCCTCCAGCAGCGGCCGGTACCGCACCTCCACCGGGTACGTACGGCCGCTGACCTCGACGATCGGCGCGTTGCCGAAGTGCCGGGAGAAGCGCTCGGGGTCGATGGTCGCCGAGGTGATGACGACCTTCAGGTCGGGGCGCCGCGGCAGCAGCTGCGCCAGGTAGCCGAGGAGGAAGTCGATGTTGAGGCTGCGCTCGTGCGCCTCGTCGATGATCAGCGTGTCGTAGGCGCGCAGCTCGCGGTCGGTCTGGATCTCCGCCAGCAGGATGCCGTCGGTCATCAGCTTCACGAGCGTGGAGTCGCCCACCTGGTCGGTGAACCGGACCTTCCAGCCGACCGCTTCGCCCAGCGGCGTCCGCAGCTCCTCGGCGACCCGCTCGGCGACCGTGCGGGCGGCGATCCGGCGGGGCTGGGTGTGGCCGATCCGGCCGCGCAGCCCGCGGCCCAGCTCCAGGCAGATCTTCGGGATCTGGGTGGTCTTGCCCGACCCCGTCTCGCCCGCGACGATCACCACCTGGTGGTCGCGGACCGCGGCCAGGATGTCGTCCTTCTTCTGGCTGACCGGCAGCGCCTCGGGATAGCTGATCGCGGGCACGGCGGCGGCCCGCGCGGCTATCCGCTGCTCGGCGCGGTCGATCTCGGTGCCGATCTCGGCGATGACGGCGGCCCGCGCCTCCGGCTTGCGGATCTTGCGGGCGCCGTCGAGCCGGCGGCCCAGGCGCTGCTCGTCGCGCAGCATGAGCGCGGGCAGCCGAGCGGCCAGCTCGGCGGTGGAGGGTTGGGTAGACATACGCCCTCCAGCATCGCATCCGGTGCCGAGGCCCGGCGAACGCATTTCACCCGGGCTCGGCCCGCTGTGGCCCGGGTGGGTCATTTCACCGGGAATGCCGGTTCTGTGCCGCCTAGCGTGGGCCGCATGGACAGTGCGGACGCCGCTCCCGGCTTCTGGACGGCGTTCCGGAGGTCCCCGTTCCTCCCGGCGTGCGTGCTGGTGCTGCTGATCGCCGCGGCGGCCGGCCTGTTCGCCGGGTCCTACACGTACGCCATGGCCAACCCCACCCCGCGGCACATCCCGACCGCGGTCACCGGGGTGCCGATGTCCCAGTTCCAGCGGGCGCGGTTCGTCGCGGGGATGGAGCAGGCGCTGGGTGCGTCGCTGGTCCTGCACTCCTATCCCGACTACGCGTCCGCGGCGGACGCCGTCGAGGCGCAGCAGGTCTTCGCGATCCTCCAGGAACCGGGCCCCGCCCCGAACCCGCGGCTGTACGTCTCCTCCGCGTCGGGCGCGAGCGTCGCCCAGCTGCTGGCCGAGACCGCGCCGAAGGTGGGGGCGTCGATCGGCGTGCCCATCACCGTCCAGGACATCAAGCCGCTGCAGAAGGGCGATCCGCGTGGTCTGGCGATCTTCTACATCTCGCTGGCCGCGGTGATCCTCGGCTTCGTCGGCGCCATCCAGCTCAGCGTGCACGCCCGGGCGCTGAACCCGCCGGAGCGGATCGCGTTCATCCTCGCCTACGCCATGCTCGGCGGGTTCGCGATCGCCGCGGTCGTGGACTGGGGACTGGGGGCGCTGCGCCTGCCGTTCGCGGAGTCCTGGGCGATCCTGGTGTTCACCATGTTCACCTCCGGCATGGTCTTCACGATGTTCAACACCCTGGTCGGCCGGTGGGCGATGCTGCCGACCTGGGGGCTGATGGTGCTGCTCGGCAATCCGTCGTCGGGCGGTGCGGTGTCCTGGCCGCTGCTGCCGTCGCTGCTCGGGTTCATCGGCCGCTGGCTGCCGCCGGGGGCGTCGGTGAACGCGCAGCACACCGCGGTCTACTTCGGCGGCAGCCAGCACGCGTTCCCGTTCCTGGTGCTGGCGGCGTGGGCGGCGGTGTCGACGGCGGTGTTCTGGGGGTGGCGGCACCGGCACCCGGGAGGGCGGTGAGGGGCGGGACGCCGGCGCGGCCACGTCGACGGGGCAACGACGAAGGGCCCGTCCCCTGGGGGACGGACCCTTCGTCGTGCGGTGGCTGGGGCCGGGGTCGAACCGGCGACCTACCGCTTTTCAGGCGGTCGCTCGTACCAACTGAGCTACCCAGCCGCAGCGGTCCTGACGGGATTTGAACCCGCGGCCTCCACCTTGACAGGGTGGCGAGCACTCCAAACTGCTCCACAGGACCTTGCTTTGTGCGAGACAATTCTTACACACCGTCTCGCGTGCTCCGTACCGATATTCACTGCCGCGGAGTGACCGGATGATCACATCGGGCGGATCGACGTCGCGGGCTCAGCGTATCAGACCTGGAAGGTCCGCCTGTCCGCCGTCAGGGGGGCCCGGAGGCCGTTTCGGGACGCCTCCGTGGGCGGTGCCGCTAGACAGGGGGCAGCAGCAGGTCCGCCTCCTGAAACCGGAGTCTCCCCATGACGAAACCCTGCCGGTCCCGCTGGGTCCTCGCGGTGGCCGGACTGGCCGCCGCCGCCTTCCTCACCGGGTGCACGCCGTCCGCCGACCGCACGTCCGGCACGCCTCACCCGGGCCCGCCGAACCCCGCCGCGTCCGTGAAGACGGGACACGCCACCCCGGGTGGGAGCACCGCCGCGGCGTCCCCGAGCGCGTCTCCGACGGTGCGCGCGACGCCGAGCGCGCCCCCGAGTCCGGTGCGCACCACGACGGCCGCGAGGCGGCCGGCGGGTGACAGTGCGGCGTCCTGCTACGACGGCTCGTGCACGATCACCGTGACGCATCCCGTCACCGTCGCCGTGGACCCGCACCGCTTCGGCTTCTCGTCCTTCCGGGTGACGTCGGTCGGCGCGAACGGCGTGGGCATCGCCGCGGACACCGGCGGCACCCATCTCCAGTCCAGCGGCAGCCCCGGCAGCCACCTCACCCTCAACGACCTCACCGTCCACGTCCTTTCCGCCACCCCCCACGCGGCCCGCCTTCAGGTGTCCCCTTCCTGACCGGCGGCGCGGTGGCGCCCGCATGGACCGCGGCTCGCCGCCGCGGGCCGGTGCCGGCCCGGTTCGCTCACCCCAAGTGGCCACGTCAGGTGGGTGGTTCGGCGGCTGCGTTCGGCGGCAGCGCTCGCCGCTTCGACGCCGTGCGGGCCGGCGCTCGACCCCGGACGCCGGAACAGGAGGAGACGCATCGGCAGGACCGAGTACGACGACGACCGGAACGCTCCCAGGGCCAGCACCCTGATCCCGGCCGGCAACCTCTTGGTGGGCGGGGGTTCAGCCCTGTGCGGGTGGTGCGGGGACTGGGGTGAGGCGGAAGACGGGGAGGTCGCGGGCGGCGCGGTGGGCGTAGGTGTCGTACATGGGGAGGACGCGCAGGATGTCGGGGCGGGCGGCGGCCTTCTCCTCGGGGGTGAGGCGGCGGGCGCGGACGGGGATGGTGCGGGCGCGCCAGACGACGGTGGCCTCGGGGTGCGCGGTGAGGTTGGCGACCCAGGCGGGGTCGTGCCGCTGGCCGAAGTTGGAGGCGACGACGAGGAACGAGCCGTCCGCGTCGCGGTGCGCGACCAGCGGGTTGCTGCGGGGCAGGCCGGAGCGGTGACCGGTGGAGGTCACCACGACGGTCCGCATGAACAGCCGGGTCGGCACCACCCGGCCGCCGGTCAGCCGGTGCGCCAGTAGGTCGACCCGCGGCACCACCTTGGGCGCGACGCGCGTCACCCACCGCACTTCGCAGAATCGCCGTACGACCGCGAGCACCGGCGCCCCCCTTCTCCTCCGCCCAGGCTAAGCCTTCCCCGGCCCGCGGGGACCCGCCCGGACCCGGTTGAGGTCGGGGCGGGTCCGCGGGCGGGGAGTCAGAAGGGCTTGGGCAGCAGGAGTTCGGTGTTGTGGTCGGGGGCGGCGCCGAGCTTCGCCGCGGGGGTGGCGTAGAGGTCGTTGAAGGACAACTCGCGGTAGAGGGCGGCCAGTCCGGCGTCGGAGGTGTTGGCGAAGTCGGTGGCGTAGGGGGCGGCGGACTCGACGAGGGTGGTGAAGAGGGAGAGGGTGCCGTCGCCGTTGTCGGCGATCTCCAGGAGCCGCGCGTGCTGCGGGAAGTCCACGTGCGAGGCGGTGTTGACCTCCCAGAAGGCCCGCTCGGGGACGGCGTGGCCGTGCGCGCTGATCTGGTTGGCGTGGGTGTGGCCGTTCACCCAGGCGACGACGTTGGGGTAGCGCTGCAGCAGCGTGACCAGCTCGCCTCCGGTGTGCCGGCCCTCGAACAGGTTGTACGGGTCGGGCAGCGTGTTGCCCATCGTCGTGCTGGTGTGGTGGCTGAACAGCACGATCAACTGGTCCTGGGAGCCGCGCCGGACGACGTTGCCGTCGGTGTCGTACCAGTGGGTGCTGTACGACTGCAGCACCGACTCCAGCCACTTGAGCTGCGCGGTGCCGATCGAACCGTCAGCCCAGCCAGCCCGGTTGGTGGTGTCCAGGCTGATCCCGAGCACGCCGTCGGAGATCTTGAACGTGTAGTACAGCTTGCCGCTGGAGGCCATGGCCGAGGTGAAGCCGTGGCCGAACGGGCCCGGCCCGGTGTGCGCCGGGTCCAGGTGCGCCTGCGCGAACTGCTTGGGCGTGAACGGCGCCCGCCGCTCGTCCGAGGTGACGTGCCGGATCGGCGCGCCGCCCGCCAGCAACTGCCCGAGCAGCGTCACCGCGGCTGCCGGGTTGTGCTGGATCGCGTCGGCGAGCTTGGCGGCGGTCGCGTCGTCCACGCCCTCGATCTTGCTGCTGCCGGTGTAGAGGGAGCCCAGCAGCCCGAGGTCGGGCAGCGTGCCCTCGATGGAGTCGTCGTGGTTGCCGACCGTGGTGTACCAGGGGGTGCGCAGGCCCGGCGCGGTGAACGCGGAGCCGGCCGCCGCGAGGAACCCGGGCACCTGCGGGAACCCGGCCTTCTTGTAGGTGTCCTGGAAGGAGGACTCGGGGTTCCAGTACGCCGCGGAGCCGGAGTTCTGCACGCCCTCGTAGCGCGCGGCGTCACCGGTGTTCGGGGTGATCCGGCCGCCGCTCATCACCGAGAGGTACCAGTCGAGTTCGACCTGCTCGTGGTTGTCGGTGTTGTCGCCGGTCGCCATCACCAGGGAGAACGGAAGGCCCGTGTAGGGGCCGCCGGGAAGGGAGTTGACGCGCTCCACGAGCGAGGAGGCGCCGCGCACGGTGAGCGCCTCCTGCGGCCGGTGCGCGGAGTCGATGTACTGGGCGAGGTACTCGAACCGCACCGGCGACTCGGTGTCGGCCAGGTGCAGGTCGGTGAACTGCACGAAGGACGCCAGGCCGGTGCGCGCCGTGTCGCGTGCCGCGCCGGCCGCCGCCAGTTCGGTGCGCACCACCACCGGCCACCCGGGTCCTGCCGCCAGCCGGCGGTAGCCGCCGGTGCCGGTCGCGGCGGCGACCTGCTCCAGCGTGGTGCCCTCGACCCGCACGGCACGCGCGGCCGTCGCGGCCAGCGCGCGGTCCCGCGAGGCGGCGGAGGCGTACCTGCTGTCGAGCAGCGACATCGCGGCGGCCGCGGCGGTGGCGGAGGCGCCGGTGAGGAAGCGGCGTCGGCTGGGTGAGCGCATGCCAGGGTCTCCTGTGGGGTGAGGGCGTCCTGTGGCGTGAACGAGCGTTACCCGCTGTATTACCAGCCGGTAACGGGCACCCGCCAGGGTCCCGCGCCTCCTTGGATACGGCGTGAACACGCCATGAAACCGCGGCGCCCTGCCACCGAAATACCGCCCGCGGGGCGGGACTCACACCTCGGCGACGACGCCTCGGACGCGAGCGGGCAGACCGGCTTCCTGCGGCTGCCCGAACAGGCCGCGGAGTTCGAGCGGTTCGTCCGCGGACTGCGGGCGGGCGGGCGGCGACATCCCCGAGTCGGTCCTGGAGGCGCTGGCCCTGGCCCTGGCCGTCAACCCGCCCCGGGAGAAGGGGCTCGACCGGCGTGCCGACGGGACGCTCAAGCCGGCGGGGCTCGCCGGCGATCCGGCCGCGGCGTTCACCGACCTGGCGGCGGGCGTGCCCAGCGCCGCCCCGCCCGCCACGCCGAGGAGGGCACCCGCCCGGTCGAAGCCGCCCCGACCGCCCCGACCGCCCGGACCGCCCCGACCGCCCGGACCGTCCCGACCACCCGCAGGACCGCGACCGCCGGAGTGACGTCCGGGTCCGCGCTGTGACCCCGGCTGCCGTGCCGCCGCCTCGGTGACCGGTGTGACCCCCGCGGCCGCGTGACCTGCGCCACTGCCCGGCCCCGGCCGGCCCCGCCCGGGCCCGGCGTGAAGCCACCCTAATGCCCGGTTTAAGAAATCATCGATGGACGGGATCCCGGACCCGAGGCAGGGTGGTGCCGCCCGGCTCATATCCCCCCGTACCGCCCCGGGCACGCCCCTCTCGTCAGGAGACTCGTCGGTGAAAGCGCTGGTCAAGGAGAAGGCGGAGCCCGGTCTGCGGCTCATGGACGTGCCCGAGCCGGAGATCGGCCCGGCAGACGTGCTGATCAAGGTCCTCAGGACCGGTATCTGCGGCACCGACCTGCACATCAGTGCCTGGGACGGCTGGGCCCAGCAGGCGATCGCCACCCCGCTGGTGGTCGGCCACGAGTTCGTCGGCGAGGTCGTCGCGATCGGCCGCGACGTCAGCGACATCGTGGTCGGCGACCGGGTCAGCGGCGAGGGCCACCTGGTCTGCGGCAAGTGCCGCAACTGCCTGGCCGGCCGCCGCCACATGTGCCGGGCCACGGTGGGCCTGGGCGTGGGCCGCGACGGCGCGTTCGCCGAGTTCGTGGCGCTGCCCGCCACCAACGTGTGGGTGCACAAGGTCCCGGTCGACCTGGACGTGGCCGCGATCTTCGACCCGTTCGGCAACGCCGTGCACACCGCGCTGTCGTTCCCGATCGTCGGCGAGGACGTGCTGATCACCGGGGCCGGGCCGATCGGCCTGATGGCCGCCGCGGTGGCCCGGCACGCGGGCGCCCGCAACGTCGTCATCACCGACGTCAGCGAGGAGCGCCTGGAGCTGGCCCGCAAGATCGGCGTGAGCCTGGCGCTGAACGTGGCGGAGACCACGGTGGCCGAGGGCCAGCGCACGCTCGGCCTGCGCGAGGGCTTCGACATCGGCCTGGAGATGTCCGGGCGCCCCGAGGCGATGCGCGACCTCGTCGCCAACCTCACCAACGGCGGCCGGATCGCCATGCTGGGCCTGCCGTCCGAGGAGTTCCCGGTCGACTGGTCCCGGATCGTCACGTCCATGCTGACCATCAAGGGCGTGTACGGGCGCGAGATGTTCGAGACCTGGTACGCGATGTCGGTGCTGCTGGAGGGCGGCCTCGACCTGAGCCCGGTGATCACCGGCCGGTACGACTACCGCGAGCACGAGGCCGCGTTCGCCGACGCGGCGGGCGGCCGCGGCGGCAAGGTCATCCTGGACTGGACGGCCTGACCCACCGGACCCGACGCCTCGGCTCCGGCCGGCCCGCGCCCAGCGGCCGGCCCGCCCGGCCCCGCCGCCACGCGCACGTCCCCACGCGGACGCCGCCGTCCGTACCGCAGCCCGCCCGCACGCCATCCCCCCGCACCGCCGCCCGTCCGCTGACCACGACCCCAGGGAGCCCCTCCATGTTCGACACCGTCCGCGCGGACCTGCGCAGCACCCTCGACGGCATCCGGGACGCCGGACTGCACAAGCCCGAGCGGGTCATCGGCAGCCCGCAGTCCGCGACCGTCACCGTGACCACGGGCGGGCGCCCGGGCGAGGTGCTCAACTTCTGCGCCAACAACTACCTCGGCCTGGCCGACCACCCCGAGGTGGTCGCGGCGGCCCACGAGGCGCTGGACCGCTGGGGCTACGGCATGGCGTCGGTGCGCTTCATCTGCGGCACGCAGGAGGTGCACAAGGAGCTGGAGCAGCGCCTGTCGGCGTTCCTCGGCCAGGAGGACACGATCCTGTACTCCTCCTGCTTCGACGCCAACGGCGGTGTCTTCGAGACGCTGCTGGAGGCCGAGGACGCGGTGATCTCCGACGCCCTCAACCACGCGTCGATCATCGACGGCATCCGGCTGTCCAAGGCGCGCCGCTTCCGGTACGCCAACCGCGACATGGCCGACCTGGAGGCCAAGCTCAAGGAGGCCGCGGACGGCGGCGCCCGCCGCATGCTGGTGGTCACCGACGGCGTCTTCTCCATGGACGGCCACGTGGCCCCGCTCGCCGAGATCTGCGACGTGGCGGAGCGCTTCGGCGCCATGGTGATGGTCGACGACTCGCACGCCGTCGGCTTCGTCGGCCCCGGCGGCCGCGGCACCCCGGAGCTGCACGGCGTCATGGACCGGGTGGACATCCTCACCGGCACCCTCGGCAAGGCGCTCGGCGGCGCCTCCGGCGGCTACGTGGCCGCCCGCGCCGAGATCGTCGCCCTGCTGCGGCAGCGCTCCCGCCCCTACCTGTTCTCCAACACCCTCGCCCCGGTGATCGCGGCCGCCTCGCTGAAGGTGCTCGACCTGCTGGAGTCCGCCGGCGACCTGCGGACCCGGCTGGTGGCGAACACCGCCAGGTTCCGGTCCCGGATGGCCGAGGAGGGCTTCGACATCCTGCCCGGCGACCACCCCATCGTCCCGGTCATGATCGGGGACGCGGCCGTGGCCGGCCGGCTCGCCGAGCTGCTGCTGGAGCGCGGCGTCTACGCGGTCGGGTTCTCGTACCCCGTCGTCCCGCAGGGGCAGGCCCGGATCCGGGTCCAGCTGTCCGCGGCCCACTCCACCGAGGACGTCGACCGCGCGGTCGCGGCATTCGTCGCCGCTCGGGCGGATCTGGCAGGATGAACGGGTGATCGATGCACGGCGGCTGCGCACCCTGCAGGCCGTCGCCGACCACGGGACGGTCACCGCGGCAGCCGCCGCGCTGTATCTGACGCCCTCGGCGGTCTCCCAGCAGATCGCCTCGCTGGAGCAGGAGACCGGCCACAAGGTCCTGGAGCGCGACAAGCGGGGTGTGCGGCTGACGCCCGTCGGCGAGATCCTGCTCAGCCATGCCAGCGCGGTCCTCGCCGAACTCACGCGTGCCGAGGCGGAGATCGCCGCGTACACCTCGGGTGCGGCGGGCGAGGTGACGGTCGCGGCGTTCGCGACCGGGATCGCCGTGGTGCTCGCCCCGGCGATCGCCGCGCTGCGCACCGCCTCCCCGGGGATCCGGGTGAAGGTGCGCGACGCGGAGGGCGACGAGAGCCTGCCGATGGTGCTGCAGGGCCGGGCCGACATCGCGGTGGCGGTCGAGTACCGGGGCGCGCCGAGCCCCGACGACCGGCGGCTGCTGCGCGTCCCGCTGTACGCCGAGCCGTTCGACGCGGTCCTGCCGCGCACCCACCCGCTCGCGAAGGCCGAGACGGTGCCGGTCGCGGCGCTCGCCGAGGACCCGTGGGTCGGCCCCTACGCCGGCAACCCCTGCCATGACGTGATGGTCCTGGCCTGCGAGTACGCCGGCTTCCAGCCGCGCCTGGAGCACTTCTCCGACGACTTCCGCGCGGTCGTGACGCTGGCCGCCGCCGGGGCCGGCGTGGCCCTGGTGCCGCGCTCGGCGCTGCGCGACATGGACCTGTCCCAGGCCGCGGTGCGGCCGGTCGACGGCGTCGTCGCCACCCGCCGGGTGTTCGCCGCGGTGCGCCGCGGCTCCGAGGAGCACCCCCTGCTGCACCCCGTCCTCGACGCCCTCCGCGGCGCCGCGGACGCGATTCCCGCGGCCGACCCGGTACCGGCAGACGCGGTGCCGGCCGACGCGGGGTCCGGGCTCGGCGACTAGCGGCCGGTCACCGCGCAAGCGGAAGGCGCGCGCTTCTCGGCACGACGGGCTCGGCGTCGGACGCCGAAAGTAAGCGGATTCCCTGGCCTCGCAGCGGTGACGACCGCAGGGAAGGCGGGCGATTTCCCCGGCGATCGTGAATCTGTTGACATGTTCGACAGCCGCCGTTAACACGCCCGCAAACTTACCGGTCGTTCACGTGATATGTGAGCGCGGTATGCGCGCCCTGTGAGGGGAATATGGAGGCAGAAAAGCGGAGTTCGGCATTCAATTTCCGAACTCCGCTTGTTCTCAGTGCATTTCGAGCAGGCGGGAGAGCGCGTAGGCGGCAATTCCCTGGCCGGCGGCGATCGCGTCGGTGTCCTTGTCGCCCGCGGTACCGGAGTTGGGCCCGGCGATGGTGGTGTACAGGTACCGGCCGTGGACGGCGTGGGTCACCGCGCAGGGGACCTTGGCGCAGAAGTTCTTCGGGATGCCGGCCTTCCCGGTGAGGGGGCTCAGCGTGCCCTTGAAGTCGCTGTTCACCGCCGTGGCCTGGGCGGGCGTCGGGAAGACGAGCACGCCCACGGTCACCGCGTCCTTGCCGGACACGTAGGTGGCGAGCACGATCTGCGAGCACTGGTTGTGGTCCAGGCCCGGGCCGAGGCCGCCCTGGGTGCCCTTCCAGCACGGGGTCGCGTGCGAGGTCATCTTGCGGTCGAACTTCTGGCCGTTGACCGGCAGCGACGTCGCCGCGAACAGGTCGCTGCCCTGCAGGGTCGGCGTCGCCTGGCCGCCGCTGGGCGTGGGCGAGCCGCTCGGCGAGGGGCTCGCCGACGTGCTGGCGGAGGCGCTCGCCGACGGGGTCGCGCTCTGCGTCGTGTCGTCGGCGACGGCGTCCCCGCCGCCCTTCTTGCCGCCCAGGGTCAGGGCGACCACCGTGCCGGCCGCGGCCACGGCCAGGACGACGACGGAGGCGATGACGACCCTCATCCGCCGCTTGCGCTTGCGGTCGGCCTCCTGGCGGTCCGCCATCGCCGACCAGTCGGGCTCATTGGGGCTGGGCACGTAGGGACGCGGCTCCGGGAAGCCGGGCCGCACCTCGTACGGGTAGCCGCTCTGCAGCGGGGGCTGCGCCTGCTGCGGCTGGGGCTGCTGCTGGGCGGACGGCTGGTACTGGCCCTGCGGGTAGCCGTAGCCCCCGTAGGGCTGCTGCTGTTGCTGCGGGGCCTGTTGCTGCGGGGCCTGCTGCTGCGGGGCCTGCTGCTGCGCCTGCGGCGGTTGGGGTGCCTGCGGCTGCGCGGCTTGCTGCTGCGGGGCCGGCTGCTGCGCCTGCTGCGGCTGTTGGTGCTGCTGCGGTTCGACCGGGGGTGTGGCGGCGCCCTGATGCGGGATACGGGGGTCCTGGGGCCCCTGCGGTGTGCTCATAGCCTGGGGAGTTCACCTTTCCGGTCACCCATTTGGGTGAATCTTAGCGTCAGTGACTGGCCAGGGGCTGAGGGCCAGCGAATCCAGACCCTGCCGGAACGCCGCCTTCGTACGGGGGTCGATGTCGAACCGGTAGTCGAACCGGCCGCCCTCGTCCTGGCTGTGCTGGAACCACACGAAGCCGATCACGTTCGGCGTGCTCTTGAGCCAGCGGAACAGGTCGGCGGTCCAGCCGGCCTGCTGCGCGCCGGGCGAACTGCCGGTCTCGCTGATCAGGATCGGCTTGTCGGTGAAGCTCTCCACGGCGTCCACCGCCGGCTGCAGCACCTCCCGCGCCGTCCGCTGACCGGTGCCGTACCCGTCGATGCCGATCCAGTCCACGTACTGGTCGCCGGGATACAGCGGTTGGAGCGGCACCCCCGGGGCGCCGCGGGGGATGTTGGGGCTCCAGATCCAGATCACCTGCGTCGAGCCGACGGCCTGGAACAGGTCGTGCACGTGCCGCCACGCCTTGACGTAGTCGCCGGGGGCGTTGCCGCTGTTCTGCTCCGACCAGGGGTACCAGTCGCCGTTCATCTCGTGCGCGAAGCGCAGCAGCACCGGCTGCCCGGCGGCCTTGACCTGCCGGGCGAAGGTGATGATGTACTGGTCGAAGGCCCCCGACGCGATCTTCTTCAGCGAGTACTGCGGCTGGTCGGCGGCCCGCGACGTCCCGTACGGCTCCCAGGTGACCAGCGGCAACGCGCCCTGCTGGTAGCTGAGTTCGGCGTCGGCGGCGGAGAACGGCTCGTCCCAGCCCTGGTAGTACTCCAGGATGCGCGGGTGCCGGCCGGACGCGCGGGTCGCGGCGTCGGTGGTGGCCCGGGCGGGGGCGTGGAAGGTGGCCACGCCGAAGTAGTCGCCCTGCGGGTGCAGGTAGTCGGCCTTGGTCAGCGTCTTGGTGCGTCCCGACGGCCCGGGTTCCGGCGTTCCGCCCGACGAGGCGGTGCCGTGGCCGGTGCCGGCCAGGTCGTGGATGCGGTCGTCGCCGCCGCCGGAGGAGCAGGCGGCCAGCGCCGCCACGAGCCCGCTCACCAGCAGGTGGACGAGGATGCGCCGGTGCCGGGCGGGAGAGGTCAGCGCGCGGCCGATGGGGCGCCGCGCTGTGCGTGGAGTGGGCATCGGACGGCGGCGGCCTACTGCCGGCCCAGCGACCGGAAGGTCCAGCCGGCGGCGCGCCAGCCGTCCCGGTCCAGGATGTTGCGGCCGTCGATGATCTGCGGCCGGGCGACGACCGCGGCCACGGCCTGCGGGTCGAGCGCGCGGAACTCCCGCCACTCGGTGAGGTGCAGGATCAGCTCGGCGCCCTGCGCCGACTCCAGCGGGCCGGTGCCGTAGTCCAGTTCGGGCCGCAGCTTGCGCGCGTTGTCCATGGCCTTGGGGTCGTACACGCTGACCGAGGCGCCCGCCCGGTGCAGCCGGGCCGCCAGGTCCAGGGCCGGCGAGTCGCGGATGTCGTCGGAGTCGGGCTTGAACGCCGCGCCCCACACGGCGATCCGGCGCCCGGCCAGCCCGTCCGGCAGCAGTTCGGCGGCCAGGTCCATGACCCGGTCCCGGCGGCGCAGGTTGATCGCGTCCACCTCGTCCAGGAAGGCGAGCGCCGGCCCGACGCCCAACTCCTCGGCGCGGACGCGGAAGGCGCGGATGTCCTTGGGCAGGCAGCCGCCGCCGAAGCCGACGCCGGCGTGCAGGAACCGCCCGCCGATCCGCGGGTCGTAGGACAGCGATTCACTCAGCCGCGTCACGTCCGCGCCGGCCGCCTCGCACAGTTCGGCCATCGCGTTGATGAAGGAGATCTTGGTGGCCAGGAAGGCGTTCGCGGCGGTCTTGACCAGCTCGGCGGTGGGGAAGTCGGCGACGACCAGCGGCACTTCGTTCTCCAGCAGCGGCCGGTAGACCTCCCGCAGCAGCTGCTCGGACCCGGTGTCGCCGTCGGCGAGGCCGAGGACCAGGCGGTCGGGCCGCAGGGTGTCCTCGACGGCGAAGCCCTCGCGCAGGAACTCGGGGTTCCAGGCCAGCCGCGCCCGGTCGCCGGCCGGGGCGAGTTCGGCGAGCCGGGCGGCCAGCCGGGCCGCGGTGCCCACCGGCACCGTGGACTTGCCGACCACCAGGGCGGGCCGGTCCAGGTGCGGGGCCAGCGACTCGATCACCGCGTCGACGTACCGCAGGTCGGCGCCCTGCCCGCCGGGCTGCTGCGGCGTGCCGACGCAGGAGAAGTGGACGTCGGCGAACCCGGCGGCCTCGCGGTAGGAGGTGGTGAACCGCAGCCGGCCCGACGCGACGTGCTTGGCGAGGAGTTCGGCCAGTCCGGGCTCGTAGAAGGGGACGCTACCGGACTGCAATGCGGCGATCTTGTCGGGGTCGACGTCGACGCCCAGCACCTCATGTCCCAGTTCGGCCATGCAGGCGGCGTGGGTGGCGCCGAGATAGCCGGTGCCGATGACAGTGAGGCGCATGGTGCGGGGCCCTTTCCCTGTGCGTGGGGACCGACGGTGAATTGGGTGAAGCAGCCCCCCACGTCACAGAGTCCACACCACCGCTCCCCGGGCCGGCGCCGCACTGATGCACACAGCAACAGTCTGGTTCCACAACCACGTGAGGATGCCGTGCAGATCATATGGTAAACATTCCCATCGAGATAGCTGCTCTGCGGCATACCGCGTCGACAGCGGAGCGGGGGAGAATTCGGCGCGATAGGGAAGACATGCTGGCGTTCTTGCTGGAGCTCCGCGAGCTGCGGATCAGCGGAGTGGTGTACCCATTTGCGGCCTTTATGTCCCTCATCTGGCTGCTGTGGGTGATCAAGGTTGTTCTTGCCCGCCGCTACAAACCGTGGAAGCGGCCTTTCGAGGCGACCACGTCGGTGATCATTCCGGTCGTCGACGAGCCGGAGGACCTGTTCCGCGAGGTCGTCGGCCGGATCATCGCCCAGCAGCCGACCGAGATCATCGTGGTCATCAACGGCCGCCGCAACGAGGCCCTGGAAGCCATCTGCGACGACCTCGGCGTGCTCTGGTACTGGACGGAGATCCCCGGCAAGCGCAACGCGCTGAAGGTGGGACTCGAGGCGTCCACCGGCGAGATCGCCGTACTGGTCGACTCCGACACCATCTGGACCACCCACACCCTCAGCGAGCTGATCAAGCCGTTCCGCGACCCGAAGATCGGCGGGGTGACCACCCGTCAGCGGATCCTGCAGCCGAGCCGCACCGTCCTCACCCGCTGGGCGGACTGGCTGGAGAGCGTGCGCTGCCAGTACTCGATGCCGGCGATGAGCGTGCTCGGCACGGTCGGCTGCCTGCCCGGCCGCACCATCGCCTTCCGCAGCCAGATCCTCTTCGACTGCATGGACGACTTCCTGGGCGAGAAGTTCCTCGGCGTCTTCCTCGAGGTCAGCGACGACCGCACGCTCACCAACTACACGCTGAAGGCCGGCTACCGCACCGTCTACCAGTCGACCTCGCTCGTCTACACCGACGCGCCCCTGCAGTTGAAGAAGCTCGCCAAGCAGCAGTACCGCTGGGCCCGCGGCTCGCAGTACAACACGCTGCGGATGATGCCGTGGATGCTGCGCCACGCGAAGATGCTCGCGCTGTTCTACTTCGCCGACGTCGCCGTGCCGTTCGTGCTGCTGGGCACCTTCGCCTCCTGGGTGGTCGCCGCCTTCCACCGCGGCCGCCCGGGCATCTACCACGACCTGCCGCTGCCGTCCGACCCCACCAAGTCCCTGGTGCTGCTGGTGAGTCTGGCCGCGATCATGTCGCTGTTCTCGCTCATGGTGCGCTTCGGCCGCCACTTCGCGTACCGGCCGCAGGACCTGCTGTTCCTGCCCACCTTCATGGTCATCAACACCCTGCTGCTGCTCCCCGTGCGGCTGCTCGGCTTCTTCCGGTGCGCGCACAACGCGAGTTGGGGAACGCGGGCGGACAGCTTCGCCGGCGAGAAGTCCCGCAGCCCGCTGGTGCTCGTGCCGTACCTGATCGGCGGGCTCATGCTCGGGGGCTCGGTGATGATGAGTGTCTGAGCGCAGCAACCGGCGCCGCAAGCGGATGCACTGGTGGAGCCGCGGCTCCGGCATCCGCCTTCGCGTGTGGATGGCCGTCAACGCCGTGCTGCTCGCGGCCCTTTCGTACGCCGTGTACGCGGCGGTGGTGTCCAACGCGGAGGGCTCGGGCTACTCCGGCCTGGGCGACGCCCCGAGCAGCCCCGGCGTGCTCGACCGGCTCAAGGGCAAGGGCGGGCAGGCCGTTCCGAGCAAGGAGCAGTTCCTGCACCCGGACGGGATCTACTACGGCGCGGCCACCGTCAAGGCGCCCTACGACGCCAAGGAACTCGACCAGCTCACCACCGACGCCGGCGGCATCCGGACCACGATGAGCTCGTACTTCATGACGTGGGGCCAGAAGTTCAACCCGTACTCGATCACCGCGGCCTACTCACACGGCACCCTGCCGGTGCTGACCTGGGAGCCGTGGGCCGGCGGCAAGCAGAACCCGAAGCCCAAGGAAATCCTCCAGTCCAACACCGATCAGCCCGACTACCGGCTCGCCAACATCCTGGCGGGCCACTTCGACGCGTACATCACCGAGACCGCCAAGGCCATCGCCGACGCCAAGTGGCCGGTGGTGCTGCGGTTCGCGCACGAGATGAACGGCATCTGGTATCCGTGGGACGAGGGCGTCAACGGCAACCACCCGGGCGAGTACGTCAAGGTGTGGCGGCACGTCCACGACCTGTTCACCGAGGCCGGCGCCACCAACGTGATCTGGGTCTGGTCGCCGAACATCATCCGGCCCGAGCCCAACATCAAGCTCAAGCCGCTCTACCCGGGTGACGACTACGTCGACTGGGTCGGCATGACCGGCTACGGCGTGCACGAGAAGACGCCGGCGATCACGTTCGGGCCGACGATCAAGCAGATCCAGACCATCACCGACAAGCCCATCATCATCATGGAGACCGGCGCGCAGATCGACAGCAAGCAGTTGAGTTGGGTCAACAACTTCTTCCCCTGGCTGAAGCGCCACCCCGAGATCATCGGCTTCGTCTGGATGGAGAAGGACCGCGACACCGGCGCCCGCGCCAACTGGCGGTTCACCTCCAGCCCTCAGGAGAAGCAGGCGTTCCAGGCCGGCCTGGCCACCCTGCACCTGACCACTGGCCAGCCGGCCACCCGCAGCGGCGCCTCACCGGGTGCGACGCCCTCGACCGGTGCCCCACCGGGCGCGACGCCCTCCACCACCGGCGCCTCATCGGGCGCCACCCCCTCCACCGCGGGGAGCACGCCGTGAGCGACAGGGAACTCCTCGACGCCCCCGACACCATCCCCATCGCGATCATCCCGCAGCCCAGGACCGAGCGGGACGAGTCGCGGCCCAGCCGGCGCCAGGAGCGGGAGCAGCGCGAACGCGAACGCAGGCGCGGCCTGAGCCGCGGCACGACCATGCTGCCGCCGGCGCTGGTCACCCTCGCCCTGGGCGCCTATCAGATCGGCACGCCCCAGGTCCGCGAGGACGAGTCGGCCACCTGGTGGGCCGCGCACCTGTCCTGGAACAACCTCGGGCGGCTGCTGGACAACACCGACGTGGTGCTGGCCCCTTACTACGTGCTGATGCACCTGTGGGTGTCGGTCGCCGGCTCCTCCGCGGTGATGCTGCGGCTGCCGTCGCTGCTGGCGATGACCGCCACCGCCGCCGCCCTGGCCCTGCTGGGCCGGCGGATGTTCGACGCGCCGACCGGTCTGATCGGCGGGCTGGTCTTCGCCGTCCTGCCGGCCACCGCCCGCTACGCCCAGGACGCCCGCCCGTACGCGCTGTCGGCGCTGTCCGTGGTCGTCGGGGCGCTCCTGCTCTACCGCGCGCTGGACCACGACGGCGCCGACCGCTGGGGCGGCTACGCGCTCGGCATGCTCTTCACCGGGTTGTTCCACCCCGTCGCCGCGACCGTGGTCGCCGCCTACCTGCTGATCGTGCTCGCCACCGAACGGCAGCGCACCGGAGCCTGGTTCGCGGTGACGCTGGTGCCCGTTGCGCCGCTGTTCGCGGTGCTGATGCTGGCCCGCGGCCAGAACCACCAGCATCCCAACGGCGGTACGAACGTCGACGCGCTGCTGCACCTGCCGCAGGACCTGCTGGGCTCCGCCCATGTCGCCCTGGCTGTCGGCCTGCTGGCGCTGTTCGGCGTGCTGCTCGGCCGCAGGAACGGCATCCCGCTGCTGGTGTGGGCGGTGCTGCCGCCGGTGGTGCTGTTCGGCCTGCGCTCGTACGCCAACGTGTTCACGCCGGCGTACTTCGTCTTCACCGTGCCCGCTCTCGCCCTGCTCGCCGGAGCCGGGGTGTGCGCGCTCGGCCGTGAACTGCCGGGCAAGGCAGGGTCGGTCGTGCCCCGGCAGATCGCCGCGGGGCTGGTGGCCCTGGCCGCGGTCGGTGCCGTCTCGGTGATGGCGCTGCCGACGCTGCGGGACGATCCGCAGCACGGCGCCTACGACTTCCGCGCCGCCGCCCGGTACGTGGCCCTTCAGCAGAAGCCCGGCGACGGCATCGTCTACAGCGGCCAACTCGACGTGGCCACCCGGGCCATGGCCTACCACCTGCGCGGCGCGGCGCAGCCGCTGTCGGGCGTCTACGTGATGGTCCCGCCGGAACAGGACGGCACCTACACCGGCACGCCCTGCGCGGCACCGGTGGTGTGCACCAAGGGTGTCGACCGGATCTGGCTGGTGTCCACCGCGGACGCCGCGACCCCGTACGCCGGGATGACCGCGGACCAGGGCGCGTTCCTGCAGACCGAGTACAAGCCGTCGATCGCCCGGGAGTTCGCGGGCGGGCTGCGGATCACCCTGTTCGAGCGGGTGCCGGACAACGGTGCCGCCGGGCAGAAGCCGGGCACCACGAAGCAGACCGGCACCGCCAAGCAGGCGGGCGCCACGCAGAAGTCCGGCACGCAGAAGGCCGGCGCGACGGACAAGGCGGGCAATGGCTGACGAGGCACCGGTCCGGGAAGGCGGTTCGCGCCGGCTGGTGTTCGCCGCGCTCGCGGTCGCCGCCGCGCTGGTCGTCGGCGTGGGCGCCTTCACCCTGGGCGGCGGCAGTTCCTCCGGCGGCTCCGGCACGAACGACGGCGGGCGCAGCGTCGCCCTGCCCTCCTCGTCGCAGGCCCCGGCCGTCCCGGACAAGTCCCGCTTCCTCGCGCCCGCCGCCGGGACCAAGTACTTCGGCGTCGCGGCGCACGACGCGCCGTGGAAGTCCACGGTGCTCTCCGGCATCGCCAAGGACGCGGGCGGCACCGCGCCGAACATGGTCGAGTACTTCGTCAACTGGACCAAGGGCTTCGACCCCGACGCCGTGCGGGCCGCGTACTCCCAGCACGCCCTGCCGGTGCTCACCTGGGAGCCGTGGGCGGGCTCGGCCAAGGGCACCAAGCAGCGCTCGTACGCGCTGTCCACGATCATCGGCGGCGCGCACGACGCGTACATCACCGCCTTCGCCCAGGCCGTCAAGGACGACGGATGGCCGGTCGCGATCCGCCTCGGCCACGAGATGAACGGCCACTGGTACCCCTGGGCGGAGCACAACGGCGTGAACAAGCCCGGGCAGTTCGTCGCCGCGTGGAAGCACGTGCGCGCGATCTTCGACAAGGCCGGCGTGGACAACGTGATCTGGGTGTGGGCGCCGAACACGCTGCGCGGCGCGGACCAGGTCAGCCTCAAGTCGCTCTACCCCGGGGACGCCTACGTCGACTGGATCGGCCTGTCCGCCTACGACGTGACCGAGTCCACGGCGGGCAGCGTGCTGGACCCGACGCTGCGGGCCCTCCGGAAGTTCACCGACCGCCCGCTGCTGATCACCGAGACCGGCGCGCAGCCGGGCGCCCAGAAGGCCCCCTGGATCGGCACGTTCTTCCCGTGGCTGGACACGCACCCGGACGTGATCGGCTTCGTCTGGTTCCAGTACACCCGGGAGCAGGGCGGCGGCGCGGACTGGACGTTCACCTCCAGCACCGCGGCGCAGCAGGCGTTCCGCAAGGGCGCCCGCACCCTCAAACTGGCCCCGATCCCGGCCCCGGCCTGACCAGGCGGGCTGCCCCGCCGGGGCGCCGGGGCGGCGCGGGGATGCCCTGACGGCACCAGGCTGCCCCGGACGGGGGGAGTGGGTGCCCTGGACGCGGGCGGGAGGGTGCCCCCGGGTGGGGGAGGGGAAAGGGTGTGGGTGCCCCCAACGGGATTCGAACCCGTGCTACCGCCTTGAAAGGGCGGCGTCCTGGGCCACTAGACGATGAGGGCTGAACGGCCTGCCGCGGTGGGCCTTTCGGCGCACATCGGGGACGGGGGAAGCATATGGGACGGCCCGCGGGTTCGGCAAAACGATTGAGGGGTCGGCCGCGGGGCGTGGCGCAGGACACAATGGGCCTGTGCTGGAGATGAGCCGCGAGGACTTCGAGGAACTGGTCGGCGAGGCGCTGGACCGGATCCCCGCCGAGCTGACCCGGTTGATGGACAACGTCGCCGTCTTCGTGGAGGACGAGCCCGACGCCGGTGACCCGGACCTGCTCGGCCTGTACGAGGGGACGCCGCTGACCGAGCGCGGCGAGTGGTACGCCGGCGTGCTCCCGGACCGGATCACCATCTACCGCGGGCCGACGCTGCGGATGTGCCACAGCCGCGAGGAGGCGGTCGAGGAGACCGAGATCACCGTCGTCCACGAGATCGCCCACCACTTCGGCATCGACGACGACCGGCTGCACGAGCTGGGCTACGGCTGAGCCGCACCCGTCGGGCCGGTCGGCGGCAGCCACGGCAGATCGGCGGCCGCCACGGCAGAACGGCACATGCCTCCCGGGACGCCGGGCGTGTCCTGGTGCGGGCGGGGGCGTTGGACACGGCGAGTCCGCCCGGCGCGGCGCGCCGCTGGGCGCCCGCCGGCCCGTGCCGAGCCCGAGGTCCCCACGCATGCCCGCACCCGTTCCCGCACGTCCCCCGCACGCCCGTGCCCGCGCGGCCGGGACGCCGTCCGCAGGGGCCGGCCCCGCAGGGGTCCGCCCCACCGGGGCCCGGTCCGCTGGAGCCCTGTCCGCCGGGATCCGGGCGGCCGCGCTCGTCGCGCTGCTGGCCGCGAGTGTCGCGGGGTGCGTGAGCACCGGCGGCACGGACCAGAAGATTCCCGGCGGCACGGCCACCACGGCCAGCGGCGGGCACGCCGCGGACGGCCCCCGCACCCGGCAGGGCCTGCCCGGAACCGGGCACGGCGGCGGCCGGGACGGCATGGCGCCGTCCCCGACGGTCTCCGGCATCCCGCTCGACGACGGCTCCGCCTCCCCGTCCACACCCGTCACCCCCACGTCCGGCAAGCCCGGCGTCCGGGCCGTCCCGCCGCCCGGCGGGGGCGCCACCTCGTCCCGTCCGGCCGGGCAGCCGTCCCCGACCGGCGACCGGCCGACCGGCACGCCCACCACCGACGAGCCCACCACCACCTCGGCCCCGTCCGACCCGCCGTCCAGCAGCACCACTCCCGGCGACGGCACGTCCGGCCCCGGCGCGTCCTGACCGCGGCGCCGCGGGCCCCGCTCTCCTCTTCCGGACGCCGTGCCCCAGGCCCGGCCCCCGTCCCGCCTCCGACCCCGTGCGAAACCCCTCCCGATCCGAGTACGGCCAGGTCAGAGCAGGGTTCCGGAGGGGATTGGCGCTCGGGGCCTTGGATGCGTATGCTGGTAGATCGTTTGATCCCCATTCCGATGCCTGGCGCCTGAATCCGCAACGCGCCGCGTGGCGCGTTCCGTATCTCCAGTGGCTGACCGCATCGAGGCGGTTGTAAGCAACCTGTGGAGCTGGCGCGTGCCGTAAGTCTCCGAGAGGTTTTGCTTCAGCATGTCCATTGACAGTGCCGACCGTGCCGCCATGCCCGAGAGCGCGCAGAACTCCGTGCTCGACGTCGAGGCGGTGACCGCCGACACGGCGACCGAGCCCACCACCGACGCCGCCGGGGCCACCGTGCCCGCCGACGGTGCCGACGCTCCCGCCGACACCACCGCTGCCGACGCCGCCGCCGACGACGCGGCCCCCGGCATCACGTTCGCCGACCTCGGCCTGCCCGAGGCGATCGTCCGCAAGCTCACCCAGAACGGCGTCGTGACCCCGTTCCCGATCCAGGCCGCCACCATCCCGGACGCCATGTCCGGCCAGGACATCCTGGGCCGCGGCCGCACCGGCTCCGGCAAGACACTGTCCTTCGGCCTGCCGCTGCTCACCACCCTGGCCGGCGGCCGCACCGAGCGGAAGCGCCCGCGCGGCGTCATCCTCACGCCCACCCGCGAGCTGGCCATGCAGGTCGCCGACGCCCTCCAGCCCTACGGCGACGTCCTCGGCCTGAAGATGAAGGTCGTCTGCGGCGGCACCTCCATGCAGAACCAGATCTACGCGCTGGAGCGCGGCGTCGACATCCTCGTCGCCACCCCCGGCCGGCTGCGCGACCTGATCAACCGCGGCGCCGCCGCCCTGGACCAGGTGCAGATCGCGGTCCTGGACGAGGCCGACCAGATGGCCGACATGGGCTTCCTGCCCGAGGTCACCGAGATCCTCGACCTCATCCCGGCCGGCGGCCAGCGCCTGCTGTTCTCCGCCACGCTGGAGAACGAGATCGACACCCTCGTCAAGCGCTACCTGGTCGACCCGGTGACGCACGAGGTGGACGCCGCCCAGGGCGCGGTCACCACCATGAGCCACCACGTCCTGGTGGTGAAGCCCAAGGACAAGGCCCCGGTCACCGCGGCCATCGCCGCCCGCAAGGGCCGGACGATCATCTTCGTCCGCACCCAGATGGGCGCCGACCGTGTCGCCCAGCAGCTCGTCGAGGCCGGTGTGCGCGCGGACGCGCTGCACGGCGGCATGACCCAGGGCGCCCGCACCCGCACCCTGGAGGACTTCAAGGGCGGGCTGGTCAACGTGCTGGTCGCCACCGACGTCGCCGCCCGCGGT
The DNA here is from genome assembly GCF_044333795.1 of Streptomyces sp. NPDC020917. Lineage (NCBI taxonomy): Bacteria > Bacillati > Actinomycetota > Actinomycetes > Kitasatosporales > Streptomycetaceae > Streptomyces > Streptomyces sp. NPDC020917. The sequence continues at coordinate 675,966 of NZ_JBIRRR010000002.1, forward strand.
ATCCACGTCGACGGCATCGACCTGGTGCTGAACGTCGACCCGGCCGGCGACCACAAGGACTACCTGCACCGCTCCGGCCGCACCGCGCGCGCCGGCCGGTCCGGCACGGTCGTCTCGCTGGCCCTGCCGCACCAGCGCAAGCAGATCTTCCGGCTGATGGAGGACGCGGGCGTGGACGCCTCGCGCCACACCATCGGCGGGGCCGGCGCGTTCGACGAGGACGTCGCCCAGATCACCGGCGCCCGCTCGCTGACCGACGTGCAGGCCGACGCGGTGCAGAACGCCGCGGCGCAGGCCGAGCGCGAGGTCGCCGAGGCCACTCGGCACCTGGAGCGCCTGCAGCGGCGCGCCGCGGAGCTGCGCGAGGAGGCCGACCGGCTGACCGCCCGCTCGGCGCGCGAGCGCGGCGAGGACCCGGAGGAGGCCGTTGCCGCCCGTGCCGCCGAGGCGGCCGCCGCGGTCGAGGCCGCGGCCGCCCCGCAGATCCCCGAGCCGCGCGAGGAGCGTCCGGCCGGCGGGTACCAGCGCCGGGACGACCGTCGCGACGACCGGCGGGACGAGCGCGGCAACTTCGACCGCCGCCGTGACGACCGGCCCTCGTACGGCCGCGACCAGCGGGACTTCCGCGACCGCGACCACCGCGACCGGGACCGGGACCGCGACTCCCGCCCGTCGTACGGCAACCGGGACCGCGACGACCGCCGCCCGTACGGGCGTGACGACCGCCGCGACACCCGCCCGTCGTACGGCAGCCGCGACCGTGACGACCGCCGTCCGTCGTCGTCCTCGTCGTCGTCGTACAACCGGGACGACCGCCGCGACTCCCGTCCGTCGTACGGCAACCGGGACCGTGACGACCGCCGTCCGTCCTCGTCCTCGTCCTCGTCGTCGTCGTACAACCGGGACGACCGGCGCGACAGCCGCCCGTCCTACGGCGACCGGGACCGCCGCCCCTCCTACGGAGGCCGCGACGACCGCCCGTTCAACCGCGACCGCCGCGACTCGCGGCCGTCGTACGGCGACCGTGACCGCCGTCCGTCCTACGGCGGCGACCGTGACCGCGAGCGGCCCGCCACCTCGTACGGGGAGCGCAAGCCGCGCTGGAAGCGCAACGGCTGACCGCTGCTGATCGTCAACGGGCCCGCCCGGCCCGGGAGTTCACCCTCCCGGCCGGGCGGGCCCGTTTTCGTGGGCGGCCCCTGTCGCGGGGTCCCGCCGCCGCCGGTCGCGGAGTGGGTGATTCCGCGTTCCAGGGCGGGTGCACCTGCTGTTACAGTGCGCTGTCTTGTTGTGGGGGGATGACCAGGGGCCGGGGGGCTTCCCGTTCTTCCTGCGCGCCGCCGGCGCCGTTCGCGTGCCGCTGCGCGCCACTTCGCCTGCCTCCGCGAGCCGCGGGCACCTCCTCACCGACGCGGGCCACGCCGCATCCGGCCGCCGTCCGCGGGACCCCCGCGCTTTGCGCGCGGGGAGGCGCACTGGAGGGACCCACGTGACCCGTACCACCGCACTCCGCCGCGGCCTGGTCGCCGCGCTCGCCGCCGTCGCGGCGGCGACCGGACCGCTGCCGCAGCTCGCCCATGCCGGCACGGCGCCGGCCGCACCGGCGGAGGTGACGATCCCGGCGCAGAGCCCCACCGGTCCGGTGGGGCTGGAAATGGCCGGCTCCGACCCGGGCGGCTACGTCGTGCAGGGCAGCGTCACGTTCACGTCCGGGACCCGGCAGTACACCTGGTACTCGGCGGACGGCACGGTCTCGCGAGACCTGGGGAAGCTCGCCCAGCCCCCCACGGTGGTGCCCTTGCCGGGCGGCGGTTCGGTGGTGGGCACCGTGGACCGGGGCACGCCGGCGCAGCCCGCCGACCGGATCGACATCTACGACGTGGCGGCCGGCGCCTGGACCCGCACCGACGTGCCCGCGGGACGGTACGTCGTCGGCCTGGTGCCCACCGGCAGCGGCTGGGCCGCGGTCGCGAAGGACACGGACGGCGCCCTCCACCTGCTCACACCGGCGGCCGGCGGCGGCCTGAACGACACCCTGGTCAGCGGACAGCCGGCCGGAGGCATCACCGCGATCGGCCAATGGCGTGCCGTCGACGGCGCCATGGCGTTCCTCACCAGCGGCACGGCGAGCCGGCTGGGCCTGCTCGACACGGACACGGGCGCGCTGACCTTCCTCGGAGCGAACGCGGCGTCGGACAGCAGCACCCTCCTCCTGAGCGACGACGCCTTCGGCGTCTACGACCCCGTGACGGGCAAGGCCACGCTGCGGGCGGTCGACGCGCCGCAGACCGTCGTCGCCGACCTCGCGGCCCCTCTGCAGGACGGCGGCCTCGCCGTGCCGATCCTGACGGACAAGGCCCTGGTCATGGGCCGCGCCAACGCCGGCCTCATGCCGGGACAGACGCCCCGACCCGTCGAGTCGTTCCCGCTCGACGGAAGCGCCGCCACCGTGCTGACCGCGCGGGGCAGCACCCCGGCGCGCGCCGCCGACGGCGGGGTGACCTTCGACGCCGCCACGGGATCCGGCGGCTGGGCCACCTACCGGCTGCCCCCGGACGGCGGGCCCGCCGCCGTCCTCCGGAACTTCACCACCTACCACCCCGAGCAGATCGGCCTGTCGCTCGACCGGGGACGGCTCAGCCGGGTGGAGACCGGCCCGGGCAACGAGGTCCAGGAGCACCTGCAGAACGCCGACCTCGGCAGCGGAGCCACCCCGAAACTGACCGGCTACGTCGAAGAGCAACATCAGATGCCGTGGGACGGGATCGTGAACCGCTGCGGCGGCGTGCGCTGCGCGGCGCTCACCGACACCGACACGGCATCCGACACCTTCGACGGCGCCGCGCCCGTCTACCTGTCCACCAACCTCCTCGGCGCCGACGTCGTCCAGCAGGAGGGCGCCACCGCGGGCATCACCCTCGACACCTCGCAGGGCCGGATCGCCTCCGCCGACGGCACCACGGCCCTCTACGACAGCGCGGCCAACGGGCAGCAGTACGTGATCGACCTCGCCAAGCGCCAGGTCGCCCGGACCCGGCCGATCGCCGCCGCCGCACTGTGGAACGGCACCCTGTGGTCCGCGACCTCGACGCCCGGCACGTTCACCACCGAGTCCACCGCGGCACTGACGGGTACTCCCGGCCCCACCGGCACGGTCACCACCGACGCCCCCTGCGTGCCCGACGAGATCCAGGTGCTGGGCCGGTGGCTGTACTGGTCCTGCGGCGCGGACGGCCCCGCGGGGGTCTACGACAGCACGCTCGGCCACTCGGTGCGGGTGCCCGCGGGCAAGGCGCTGCTCGGTGACGGCTTCGTGCTCCAGCACACCGGGGCGCACCTCGTCCTGACCGACGTCCACACGGGCGCCGCCGCCGGGCGCACGCTCGCGGACCTTCCCGCCGGGCCCTACGCCGACGACCGCGGCATCACCTGGACCGTCGACAAGTACCGCGGCTTCGCGGCGTACACCGACACCGAGGGCACCACCCATGTACTGCCCTCGGGAGTGCCGGGGTCGCCGCTCGCGGTGCTGCGCAGCACCGTCAGCCCGGCGGCGGCACTCGACGCGGTCGGCTGGCAGCCGCAGTGGACCCTCACCGGGCCGGTCTCCTCCTGGCGGCTGGACGTGCGCAGGCGCGGCCAGACCGCGGTGGCGGCCTCCTTCCACGGAGGTGCGGCGCGCGCCACCGTGTCGGCGCACTGGGACGGCCGGTACATCACCGGTATGGCGGTGCCGGGCGGCGCCTACACCTGGACTCTCAGCGCCGTTCCGGCCGACGCCGACGGCCCCGCGCTCAGCAGCACGGGAACTCTGACGATCGCCGCCGCCCCCGCGCGGGACCGTGACTTCTCGGGAGACGGCGTCGGCGACCTGCTCGCGCTGACCTCCGGCGGACGTCTGGACATCCGTCCCGGCACCGGCGCCGCGCCGGGCGGCGTGCAGGCGGCCTCGTCGTCCGGCAGCGGCTGGCCCGCGACATCACGGCTCGTCCCGACCGGCGACCTGAACGGCGACGGCCTCAACGACCTTCTGGTACGCGACGCTTCGGGGAACCTCACCTGCTACTACGGCAGCGCGGGCCACGCTTTCACGCCCAGCGGCGCCCACCGGCTGATCGGTGGCGGATGGAACATCTACGACCAGCTCACCTCGCCCGGCGACACCACCAGCGACGGCCGGCCCGACCTGATCGCCCGCGACACCCACGGTGACCTGTACCTCTACAAGACCACCAGCGGCGGGGTGTTCGCGCCCCGCGTCAAGATCGGCTACGGCTACCAGACCTACGACATGCTCGTCGGTGTCCAGGACCTCCGCGTCACCCCGCAGTTCCCCCCTGCCGCCACCCTGATGGGCCGCGACCACGCGGGCGTCCTGTGGCTCTACGGGGCGACCAGCCACGGCAACCTCACCGGCCGGGTCCGCGTCGGCGGGGGCTGGCAGATCTACAACGCGATCGTCGGGGTGGGCGATCTGAACGGGGACGGCCGCAACGACCTCGTGGCGCGGGACGCCAACGGCGACCTGTGGCGCTACGACGGCCTGAACAACGGGAAGTTCGCGGCCCGCGCGAAGATCGGCTGGGGCTGGCAGACGTACAAGGCGCTGCTGTGAGCGGGATGTTGAGGGGGAGCGGGAGGGGACGGAACGCGGGCGGGCTGCGCCGTGCGGCGCTGGGGGCGGCGGGGGCGGCGGCGGTCGTGCTGATCGCGGCGTGCGGGTCCTCGGGTTCGGGCTCGGGGTCCGGTACGGACGCGGCCGCGGATCCGAAGCTGCCGGTGCCGGCCACCACGACGGCCGCGCCGATCGCGACGCCCGCGACGGCCGCGACGCTCGCCACGCCAGGGGCGACCACCGCCTCCGCCACGGCGCCCCCGAACGCCGCCGCACCCGAGGGCTACGACCCCGCGCGGGACGCCGCCGCGGACATCGCCGCCGCCAGGCGGTCCGCGGCCGCGGACGGCCGGCCGGTCCTGCTCGATTTCGGTGCGGACTGGTGTCCCGACTGCGTGGTCCTCGGCAAGACGTTCACCGAGCCGGACACCGCCGGGCTGCTCGCGAAGTACCACGTGGTGCGGGTGGACGTCGGCGACTTCGACCACAACCTGGACGTCGCCGCGCAGTACGTCGAGCTGCGGTCCAGCGGCATCCCGGCCCTCGCGGTGGTCGACGCGCACGGGAAGCTGGAAGTGGCCACGAACCAGGGGCAGTTCGCCAATGCCCGGGACATGCCGGCGGCCGAGGTGAACGCGTTCCTGAAGAAGTGGGCCTGAGCGTGGGGAGGTTGGCGGCTGTCCGTCCTCGTAGAGTCGCCGCCCGCAGCGCCGCCGTGGCCCTCCTCGCCGTGGCGGCCGGCGGGCTCACCGGGTGCGGGCAGGGAAGCCCGTCGGCGGCGCCCCGTTCGGCGGGATCGTTCACCGACGGCGGCGTCACGGCGTCCGTCACCCTGGAGCGCACCGCGACGGACCAGGTGCGGCTGACGGCCGAACTCGCCCCGCAGACACGCGGCTTCCACCTCTACAGCCTCGACCTGCCCGACGGCGGCGTGGACGGCCTCGGCATCCCCACCCGGTTGAACGTGTCCGCCCCGCTCATCCCCGCGGGCCCGGTCAGCGCCTCGGCCAAGCCGTACGGGCTGCGGCTGCCCGAACTGGAGGTGACGCTGCCGGTCTATCCCGACGGCCCGGTCACCCTCCACCTCACCGCCCGCCTCGCCGACCCGCGCGCCACCAGCACCCGCGTCCTGCTGTCGTACGGCGCCTGCTCCTCGACCGCCGGCTGCCGCCCGCCGGTCCGCGGCCACCCCCTCGTTCTGCCCGTGCCGCGGGCGTAACCGCGCGGCCCCCTGGGCGGGGCCGGGCGCTGAGGTGTGGCCCACCGCACTCCCGGACCGGACGTGCCCCTGCCCCGGACCCGGCGGGACGCGCGTCGCCGCCTGCCCGGGACCGCGGCGGCCCGCCCCCGCCCGGGGCCTCGAAGCGCCGCCCGTCCGCGCGACCCGGCGGACCCGCCGATATGGTCTCGGCCCGCCCCCGGACCCCGGCTATGCTTCGGGGTGCGGGCCGTTAGCTCAATTGGCAGAGCAGTGGACTTTTAATCCATTGGTTGTGGGTTCGAGTCCCACACGGCCTACGGGGTCGATCCCTCTACGGGGTCGCTGACCTGTGATTTTGTGCCCCCGGTCGTCATTATGGCGGCCGGGGCGCGGTCGTGCGGAGGGTCGTGCGTGAGCGATGCGTGAGTGGCCGGGGTAGGTGGTCCGTAGGCCGTGCCTGCCTCGCACTGATCGGACAGCGTCTGGTGGGGCGACGGGCTGGCTGGTGTTGTCAGCTGGTGCCGCTGTGACACCCCGCAGTTGCACGATCTGCGGGACCGGTTGGCGGGATGGCTGGTGCCGCTGACCGACGTGGCGGCATCGATGGAGCCGGTGATGCCAGTCGAGGACCGAGCGGCGGAGACTTGGGAGCCGCTGGTGGCCTTCGCCGACATCGCCGACGTGGGCTGGGCTCGGCGTCAGGCCTGGGCGCTGACCAGGAGCGTGCCGATGTGGCCCGGCTCGGGGGCGTCCAGGACGCGGGCTTGGGCAGCGGTGAACCCGGATCGGGTCAGAAGTCGTTCCCATACAGGCGGGCGGTAGCTGTAGCGGTAGGTGAACATGGCCTTCCCGGCGAAGCCGCCCTTGTACATGCCCTGTGGGCCGTAGGCGCCCGGGATCGCGGGTGGCTGGGAGAAGACGAAGGTCCCACCGGGATTGAGTCGGCGGCGGACGAGTGGGAAGAGCTTCGACGGGTCGGCGAACCAGGCCGCCCCGAAGATCGAGTACACCGCGTCGTAGGTCTCCGCTGTGGAGCCGAGGTAGTCCAGCACTTCGGCGCAGTGGAACTGCGCTCCCGACGGCGCCCAGCGCTCAGCGATTTTCTCGACCATCACCGGAGACAGGTCCACGCCTGTGGCCTTCACGCCGCTCTGCGCCAGGTGGGCGAGCGCGCGTCCGGTGCCGCAGCCGATCTCCAGGACGCTGCCCGGGTCGCCCATGAGCTCAGGGCCGGGTCCGTGACCGGCGTACTGCGTCCAGCGGAAGACCGGCTCGGCTTCGTCCTTGAAGGCGGTGCGGGCGTAGGTGTCCCACAGTTCGGTCTCGGCGACGATGTCGTGTTGCGCAGGCATGTGTGTCCTCTGCTTGCCGAAGAAGGCGGCGCCCCGCCCCATGATGCCCGCAGGCACCGGACGGGCGAGGCGCCGTTCGGTTCAGTGGCTGTCGGGGACCTTGTTGTCGCACGGCGAGCAGTCCGTGCTGTCGATCGCCCACAGCTCGGTGTCGATCTCGAAGCCGATCGAGGTGAGGAAGTCCGCAGTGCGCAGGCACAGTCCGTCGCTGCGGCGCTCGATGAACGGGGCGTGGTGCTTGTAGCGACCGCCGTTGTAGAGATCGCAGAGGGCGAACCAGACGGGCGTGTCGAGGATGAGCTGGTGGACGCCGATGTCGACGAGTTTGCCGACGCCCAGGTGCACCTCGGGGTGCTCGATGCAGGCGAGGGTGTACATGACGGCGTTGCCGAGGATCCGTTCGGCCATGTCGAGGACCATGGTGTGGTCACGCAGCAGGAGGGCGATCTCGCGGTCCCAGAGGGTCATGCCGCTGTCGAGGATGTTGACGGTCAGGTGCGCGATGTGGGGTTGGACGGCGTTGAGGAGTTCCTTCGGGTCCCGAGTGCGTAACCCGATACCGGTGTCGATCTGGATGGCTGTGGTCATGGTGCTGTCCTCCTGCTCTGGGGATGGATAAGGCTTCTGGTCCGCCAGCTGCTGCTGGGGACCCGCACGGCACCCTGAAGGCGTGACGTCGTGCATTCCGGGCTCCGGGCAACCGGCGACATCCACCGGCGCCCGGGCTCCCTAGGGGGCGCTCGCATAGCCGCGCCAGCGGGGAGGGGCCGGGGCGGCGAGTGTGCCGGTTATGTGCGGCCCCCCGGGCCTGAGGCCGGCGAGCGTTGCTGGGCTGACGGGTGGTGGGCGATCCAGTCCTCGCGGGCGGCGATGAGGGCGGGGCGCACCTTCTCATCGAGCAGGTCGGCGTGGGCGCGGAGCTTCGCGGCGATCTCGGCGACACCCAGCGGGTCCAGGCCGAGGATCCAGCGCCCCACGCAGACCTGGAGGTTGACGACCGGCACACGGAGGCCGGAGTCGGGGTCGTAGGGGTTGCAGTCGATGCTGCCCTCGAAGACCACGTCCTCCTCGACCCCTTCCCATACGTCCGGGTCGGTGAGGGGCATCATCGGGCCTTCGAAGTAGTTCCGGTGGTTGATGCCGGCCAGCCGCTCCGGCAATTGGTCCAGGGGCACATTGGCCTCGGTCGGGTCGTCCTCTGCCCAGGCAGGGAGGTAGCCGGACGTCGCCGATCCACTGCCGGTGGTTATCGTCCGGGTGCTCCGGGGAGGAGGCGTCCCGTCGGGCGGTCCGAGTTCGAACCAGACGACCTTCCCAGCGGGATCGGGGGCGCTTCCCCAAGCGCTGGCCAGGGACTCGACCAAGAGCAGGCCGCGTCCGCCCTCCGCCTCCGGGGAGCTGTGGCGTCGGCGCGGGCGGGCGGGACTCACGTCGGTGACCTCGACCCGGACCCGTACGCCGGTCCAGCGCACGGCCACCGCGCAGGAGGAATCGGTGTGCCGGACGGCATTCGTGATCAGCTCGGTGGACAGCAACTCCAGGTCGCCCAAGGTGTCTTCCGGCAGCGGCACGTCCCAGCCCCGCACCAACGCGACGATCTTGCGCCGGGCTTCGGGCACCGCCTTTTGTTCGGCCTCAACGCGGAAACCGAACGTTGGAGGACAGGTATCCGAGATGGTGTCGGACATCGCTGGGGACCTTTCGAGACGCTGGATGCCGTGTCATGCCACTGACTTCGGTGCAGCACGGGGCTTGTCGCTTCCTCCGGAGGGCAGCTCCTGGAGGGAATCCCAGACTGTTCCAGCGGCCCGTTCTGGGATAAGGCCAGCGTGGACACCCATGGTGGGTAAACTCGCAGTAAGTGATCTCGTGTGACGGTGAGCGATCACACTCCCGTACGAGGGGGCGCCGGACATGATCGAACCCGCGGCAGCGGTCGGCCTGCCCAGTCGCCTGCTGGCGGATCCCGAGATGATCGCTGCCTGCGCCGAGCGGGACTTCACGAAGGTCTTCGGCTTGGCGAAGGCAAGGGGCGGGCTTCACGTCTCACGCATCGCCCGCCAGTGTGAACTGACGCCGAGCAGGGTCGGCGAGGTCATCTCCGGCCGCCGGACCATCACGAACATGAGCGTGATCGAACGCGTCGCGGACGGCCTACGGCTTCCCGGTCACATGCTCGGCCTTGCGCCGCGGGACTGGGAGGAACGAGCACCGGCCCCTGCTCCGCCCGAGCACAGATGTGCCCAAGGAATCCCTGAACCGAGCTTCCTCCCAGGACAGCCAGAGGATCTGGACGGCATTCTCGCCATCGCGGCGGCCACGAAAGTAACACCGAGCACGCTTCGGTCCCTCCAGACCTCGATCGAGGATTACTGGCGGCGGGACGACGAGCACGGTGGCGAGGCCCTACGGCCGGCTGTGATGGGGCAACTCAGGTACGTCATAGGCTTACTGTCCGACAGCACGGATCCGAACTATCGGCGCAGTCTGCACGGCATCGCTGCGGAACTCGCCCGGCTGGCCGGTTGGACGCTTTTCGACGCACGGCAGTACAGCACCGCGAGGGCGTACTTCACCCAGTCCCTGCGCCTGGCCCGCGCAATCGACGACAGGGCCTTCGTCGCCAACGTCCTCGCCTGTCTGAGCCTCCAAGCCACTTATCAGGACCGGGCCGAGGAAGCCGTCACGCTCGCACGGAGCGCCCAGGATGTTGCCCGCCACGACGGCGGCACTCCGAGACTGATGGCGATGCTGTGCGTCCGCGAAGCGTTCGGCCACGCGAGCGCACGCGACCGACCGGCGACCCATGCGGCTATCGCCGAGGCGCAGTTGCAGTTCGGGCGGGTCGGATCCGCAGACGACGACCCACCGTGGGTGAGTTACTTCGACCGGACCAAGCTCACGGTGGACATCGGCATCGCCCTCGGGCAGCTCGGGGACGTGGGTGCTGCCGAACCGTTGATCGCGGAAGCTCTGCGCGATGAGCCGGAGATGAACCTGCGCAGCCGGGCCTTCCATTCCTTCTGGCTGGCGAGGACCCAGTTGCAACGCGGCGAGCTGGAGGAGGCCTGCCGGGCGGCGAGTGACGCCCTGGACCTGTCCGCGACCGTCGACTCGCCTCGCGTGACCGCACACTTGCGGGACCTCCGTCACCTACTCACGCCATTCCGCACGTTCCGGCCGGTCGCGGAGCTGGACGCCCGGCTGGCGGGGAGCGCAGGCTGATCAGAGTCCGGCCTCGTCCAGCAGCAGGTAGAGGACTCCCACGAGCGTCCCGCTGCTGACGATTTCACGGCGGTCGATCATGCCGCGCAACTCGGACAGCGGGATCCATTCAAGCCGGTCGGACTCGTTGAGTTCGGTCGGCGGGCCGGCGTACTCGACCGCGTCGGCGCGGAAGACAAAGTGCTCCGAGTCGGTGATTCCGTTGGCCGGCTGGGCATAGATCAGCGGCTTCATCTCGCTGGTGCGCCAACCGGTCTCCTCCATGGCCTCGCGGGCGGCAGCCTCGGCCGGGGTCTCGCCGGGTTCGACCAGTCCCATGGGCAGTTCCCAGGCCCATGAGTCCGTGATGAAGCGATGGCGCCACATCATCAGGACCTGCTTCTCGCTGTTCACCACGGCGGCCACTGCCAGGTGTCGCAGCTTGAGCACGTGATGCTCCCACCGCCGCCCGTCCGGCTGCTCGACATCGACCAACCACACGTTCACCCATGGGTTCTCGTAGATCGGACGTTCTCCGTGGATCTTCCACTGCATCGCCGCGGCCCCTCTCGATCTGCCTCAGCATCTCAGACGCGGCAGCCTCGGGCGGCCCGTTCGGGCGACTTCACGTCACACTGACGAGTATGGGGCAGGATGACCCGGTGACGATGAGGTGAAGCCTGCCAGGCGGCCGTATACGTGCGCGGATGTGCTGACATCCCGCGCCTTCCGTCGGACGCCTCGGCATCCGTTGCCGTCTGATCCGCGATCACGGCACGCAGCCGGGTCGGAGGGTCCGGCAACACCGTCTGTACCTACCCCGCCAAGGAAGATGGCTAAGGGGACGACTGGCCTTCCGTATTCCTGCTCATCGCGGTGGTTGCGTCGCTACGGTTTGTACCTGCAGGCCATGAATGGGTGCATGAGGGGATGTTCGACGCGTATGCAAGCGGTATCTCTGGGCAAGGGTGGGAATGCGGGTCTTGAGTTGCAACCTGTCGCGTTACAGGTGGCAACGAGAGGGACGCTCGTGGACATCTCGGCGCTTCTGCTGGGCGCGGACGGCAAGGTCCGGAGCGATGGCGACCTGGTCTTCTACAATCATCCGGCACAGGACGGCGTGAGTCTCACGGGCAACACTGTCTCTGCTGACCTTCCTCGTATCCCAGCAAGCGTCGCAACAGTAGTGGTTGTCGCCAGCGTGGATCCCTCCCATCCAGGAGCGGTGTTCACCACCGCACCGATTCTCACTGCCAGCCAGGGGAACGGCGCCGGAGTGACCTTTACCCCGCCGGACTTCGTGGCGGGGGAGACCGTCGTCGTACTCGCGGAGATCTATCGCCGCGCGGGAGGCTGGAAGGTTCGGGCGGTTGGCCAGGGCTACGCCTCCGGGTTGGCCGGCCTCGCTACCGACTACGGCGTTGATGTGGATCCGGAGCCGGCAGCGTCAACGCCGCAACTGCCCAACCCGAGAACAGCCTCGGCAGCCTCCAGCAACGGTCAGCTCAGTCTGTCGAAAGTCGAAGCGCAGGCGCCGGCCCTGCTGGCCACCACGCGCCAAGCAAGTCAGGCGCTTGCACGCACTGGAGCAGCCGACAAGCGCGCGGCGGTGTACCTCATCCTCGATCACGACTGGGCCATGGAGGAACTGTACGAGTCGTTCGCGGTTCAGGCGTTTGCGGAGCGAGTTCTGGCCCTCTCAGCGAACCTCGACGACGACGGAACCGTGCCAGTCATCTTCTCCAGCGGGAACGAACCGTTCATGGAGGAGATCCGCCTCGACAACTATCGGGGTCGGATCGGGCAACTGCACACACAGGTCGACTGGGGCTGGGGCAATGTAGGCGCAGCTATGCGTGCCGCGGTCACGCACTACCAGGAGTCCGGAGCCCGCGACCCTGCCTTCGTCATCGTCCAGGTTGGGGACGAACCCTGGGACAAGTCGGAGTTCCGCTCTCTGCTGCAGAACACTGGGAGCCTGGGGGTGTTCTGGCTGTTCGTGGGCTTCGGGCGCGGAAAGCTCGCCTTCTTCAAGAACCTCAACGCTTCGACGTCCGCAAGGTTTACGAATGTCGCCTTCTACGAGGCCAGCAAGAACCCGGGGGCTGTACCGGATGAGAAGTTCTACGCCGGTCTGGTCGAAGCGTTCGGGGCGTGGATGAGCCGCTAGGGATCTGCGCCGACGCCTTCAGTCTCGCCGAATGGCGGGCCACCAACCGCTTCCTCCCTGATGCCCCCGGTTGCCGGCCAGCGCTCTACTTGCGTGAGCGATGCGTGAGCGGATGTGGTGGCACCGGGCGGTGCGGCGGGGACAGGGCGACAACCTCGGTCCGCCTGACCTGCGGGTTTGGGATGGCGGCCCACCGTCCGCCACCGCCTGGCACGCCCTGGCCAGGGCTTTTAATCCATTGGTTGTGGGTTCGAGTCCCACACGGCCTACCGCTGGAGCCCTGGTCAGAGCACATCTGACCAGGGCTCGGCGTCGTTTTCTGGCATGTCCACAGCCGCTGCTCTCACCTTGCGGGCGACCCCGAGCGCCAGGATTCGCCCGTTCGTTACCCCTGTCGTGAAGGCGGCGGGGCAAACGGCGAAGGTCCAAGGCCCGCGGGCCGTGCGGCGTGGGGTCGCACGGCCAGGGGAGGGCCCCGGGGTGAACTGACGTGTCAGAACATCAGGTTGTAGGTGTTCCAGCCTCCGCCGATCTTCGTGCGCGCGGCGTAGGGAGCTGCGGCGTTGCCCGTGCCCTTGTAGAGCCACAGCACACCGGTGGAGTCGCGGGCAATGAAGTCGCTCTTGCCGTCCGACGTCAGGTCGCCGGGTCCGACGAGCGCGGTGTAGCCGCCCCAGCCGGTGCCGACCTTGGTGCGGGCGGCGTAGGGAGCGGCGGCGTTGCCGGTGCCCTTGTAGAGCCAGAGGACGCCGGAGCTGTCGACGGCGATCAGGTCCGCCTTGCCGTCCCCGGTCAGGTCGCCGGTGGCGGTCAGGGACTTGTAGGTGTTCCAGCCGCCGCCGATCCTCGTGCGCGCGGCGAACGGCGCCGTGGTGCTGCCGGTGCCCCTGTAGAGCCAGAGGACGCCGGAGGCGTCACGGCCCAGCAGGTCGGCCCTGCCGTCGCCGGTCAGGTCGCCCGCGCCGACAATCGTGTTGTAGGTGTTCCAGCCTCCGCCGACCTTGGTGCGCGGCTTGAAGATGTCCCAGTCATGGGTGCCGGTGCCGCGGTAGTACCAGAGGATGCCGCTTTTGTCCCGGGCGACGGCGTCACCGGTGCCGTGCTCGGTGACTGCGGACAGTGCGGTGGCGGTGTTGTAGATCTGCCAGCCGTCGTCGAAGTAGTCGCCCTGTTGGAAGGGCCTGCTCGCGCTCCCCGTTCCGTCGTACACCATGACGGATCCGTTCGAGGAGCGGCCGAAGAGGCGGTATCGCTCGGTAACCGGGTATGGGCTGAGGATCTTGAAGGTGCTGGTGGCCTCAGGGTTGTCGCTGCCGTATTCGACCACCTGGAGCACGGCGTCCGCGACGAGTTTCCAGGCCGCGACCTTGGGGCCGGAGGTGAGCGTGTAGGTGATGGTGTAGTCGCCCGCCGGCAGTTGGCAGCGAGCGGCGTCGCCACCCGCGGCCGCCGAGTCGAGCGTGTGGTCGCATGCGTCGGTGGGGCCGCCGTCGACGGCGGTCACCTTGACATCGATCTCTTCCAGGTCGTTCCACCGCTCGTCGGGGGTGGGCGTGAAGTTCACCGACAGGTAGGCGGGGTCGGCCGCGTGGACGTGCACCGTGTGCACCGTCGACGAGCTCAGCGGCACGTCGGGCGTGGTGATCTGGACGGTGCTCTTGGCCACCTCGGCGGCGGTCAGCACGGTGACCGTGGCCGCGGTCTGCACGTCCGCGGTCGACGTGGTGGCGGCCAACTCCGCGGCCTTGATCGCCGTGGTCAGGCTGGCACCGCGTGGCGCGTACGCAGCGCCGACGTACGCGGTGGTGTGGTTCGCGGCGCTGGCGGCCGCGTTGACGGTCGGCGAGTCCAGCGCGTTCTCGTCGGTGACCGGACAGGTGTAGACGCCCGCCACCCCGGCGTACGGCTTGCAGGTGGTACCGGAGACCGACGCGGACAGGCCGGCCGGCAGGCCGCCGGCGGCCCAGGTGGAGTCGGTCAGCGGCTTCTTGCTGAACACGTAGACAGCCGTGCCGTTCGGGGTGCCGTACGCGCCGGCCGACACCTCCCAACTGTGGCCGGGGCCCAGCGACAGGTCGCGCACCGTCGGGACGAAGGTCGAGTCCGCGCTCGCGCCGCCTGCGGCGGCAAGCGTCCCGGCGGCCAGGGCCGCGGTGACCGCACAAGCGGCCGTGAGTCTCAGGGCGTGCAAGCTTCTGGCCACGTGGTGTCCCCCCACAGGACGGCGGCATCTGCTGCCGCGGCAGCGCTCGGAACCCCCTTGCGCACCGACAACATACCTCCCGCTGGTGCCGACCATCTCGTACGCCCCAGCGACCTTTGGCCAGGACGATTACCGAGTGACATCGGCGAGGCGACCGGACCGGTGGCGCGGCTTTACCCATGGCATCATGACCGGCCGAGAGGCAGGGGGGTACATGCCATGCGGGCTTCACGAGTTGCAGCAGTGTGCGTGACGTTGATCGCAGTGGCCGCAACAGCGTGCGGCGGCGAGGGGCATGCGGCGGACGCGAAGGGGTCCGCGACGGCGCCTTCGAAGGGCGCGGCGGCGTCGAAGGCGACCGCTGCGACAACAGATTCACATTCCAAGGTGACCGGTGCACGGCAGGGACGGAGCGTGCGGCCCGCGCGGATGCTCAGCCAGGCCCAATTGGAAGCGGCGACGATCGGCCCGAAGGATCTGCCGGGTTGGAGGATGGGTACGCCCGTGCCGAGGGCCGGACCGACTCGTTCTGGCACACCCACTTCGATCAGAAGGACCGCGGGCCCGGGATCCTGGCCTACGCGTTCTGCTGGATGACCAGCGGCACCCGCTCGCAAGTGGTGGTGCTGACATGGGAGGACGCGGAGGAGATCCGCGACCAGTACCGGGGCCAGGTGTCGATCTCCAGCCGGACGCCGTCCAGCAACCAGGAGTCCCGCCGGTTCTCCTGGTAAGAGCGCGCCGTCAGCCCCAACTGCTCGAGTACGGCGTGGACGGTTTCGAAGTCGCCGACCGTCGTCTCGGTTTCCCGGGTGCCGTCGATGGCGTCGGAGCTGATCTCCTTGACGCACAGCGTTACCTCGGCGCCGGTGTCGCGCAGGCGTACCCAGCGGCCGGTCACCGCGGGGATGGTGTCGTAGACGTAGCGGCGCATGAGCCGCTCGCCGAGGTGCTCGCCGCCGGCGGCTGTGATGGGAGCAGGTGGGCCAGGCCCACGTGGTGGCTGGTTCGTCAGCCGGGGTCAGCTCGGTTCGTTCCTTGACCGTGGTGCGGCCGCCGGTTACCGGGTTGACCCTGTAGACCCGGATCGTCAGTCCCGGGTGGGCACGCTTCGCAGTCATGCCGTCACCATGACCCCGGAATGTCGCCTGATGCGGCGTCATGGGAGGCGTCATTTCGAGGACGCACGGGGCGTCATTTCGGTGTCACTGGCGGCCGGTTCGAGCTACCGTGATCGCATGGCAACACCAAACGCCACTCTGCGCGCCATCCGCATGGGCATGTTGCTGTCCCAGGACGACATGGCCCGAGCGATCCGTGAGGCCGGCGCCCGCGCCGGAGAACCCAACGACGCCAGCAAACGCCTCGTTCAGCGCTGGGAGTCCGGCATCATCGTCCAGCCCCGGCCCGTCTACGCCCGCGCCCTGGAAGCGGTCACCGGCCTGCCGCTGGCCTCCCTCGGCTTCTCCGTGCCCGTACCCCAAGTCAGTGTCGCCGGGGACGGCCAGGGTGGCCACGACGTGACCCCCGAGCCGGATGGCATCGCACCACCCGCCGGTCAGGTGAACACGCATGCTGCACCGCGCACGGAGTACGGCAGTTTCTCCGGCGTGTGGCTCAGCCGCTACGAGTACTTCTCCTCCGGCCGCGACGCATCCTTCAACGGCGCGCACTACGTGGTCGTCCTCCAGCACGGCGACCGCCTTACCGTCCGCTCCCTGCCCGGCTCGTCGGACTCGCCGTTGACGATGGACCTCGAGGTCGACCGGAACGTCGTCACGGGAACGTGGACCGAGCAGACCGCATCGGATGGCTACTACCGCGGGGCCCGCTACCACGGGGCGATTCAACTGCTCGTCGAGCCGACCGGCCGCCGCATGTCGGGCAAGTGGGTCGGGTTCGGCAAGGAATTCGACGTGAACACGGGGCCGTGGGAGCTGGTGCTCCAGGACGCCTCGACGAACCGGGCCACGCTCGACGCGTACAACCGCCGACCGGAGTGATCGCGGAGGCCCCGCCGCTCAACCGACGGGGCCGAACCAGCAACCGCCCCACGGCATGGGTCGGATGTCCACCACGGGGGTTGAGGAGTCCGCAGCCCTCGGCCGCGCTGCTCTCAGCGAACCGCTGAGCGGCCCCACCGATGGTGGGCTCGCCGGGGGGCCTGTACTGCCGCGGGCGCGGATGCGCCGGCTGCCGAGGCCGTGCCGGCCACGGGTGGACGTCTCATCGGCGGGATCCCGTCCCGGGATTACCGGCGCAGGCGAACGTCGGGGCCGAGCCTGCTGCGTGGCCGGGGGAGCGGCCGTCCGTGCCCCTGGGTCCAGGGCCCAGCACACCCGGAGGGCGCCAGGGGCACGGCGGGGCCGCTGCTAGCTCTCGGCGGGGCCGAGCAGGAGCGAGATCGTGTTGCCGGCACCCGGCACTATCAGGTTGATCAGCGGCGCTTCCAGGATGCAGTTGTGGAAGTTCGGGATCGTGTACGTCCCGCTCAGGGTGCCGCCCTTGATGACGCCCCAGTCCGCTCCGGACGTCAGCGGGATCACCGCCGGGGACTCCGTCTGGCACGAGTCACCGATGAGCTGCGGGATCCCGGCGACGATCAACTGCTTGATCTTGATGGTGAAGTACGACGTCGTGGACAGGGCTCCGGTGTAGGGGTCGATCGTCCCCACGGTGGGCTGCGCCTCGACGAACTGCACCTTGGCGGTGACCGGAATCAGGTCGAGGGTCCAGAACTTGAGCGTCGCGTCGGGCAGGCTCGTGGCGGCCGTGACGGTCCAGGTGTCGGAGTCGAGCGTCGACGAGAGCTGGCCGGGGCCCAGCGGCATGCTGGACCCCGCGCCCTTGACGTACGTCGTCCCCGACACGGGGTAGTCGATGTGCAACGAGACGGCCTGGGCCGCGCCCGTGGACGTGGCGACCAGCCCGAACGCCACGGCGGCCACGGCCGCCGCGTGCAGGATTACTCGGCGAGGCCGTGAGAGAAGGCCGCGCAGACGGTTCATGTGCACTCCCTGTGGCAGTCCGGCCCCGGGGGCGCTTCGCCCGGGGGCCGGAACGGTGGTAACCCCGGCCGGACCGGTCGGGGATACTCCTCCGCGGTGCTGGAGGGTCGTACATGACACCGGGTGCGGGTGAACCGCGCCCGGAGGCAGCAGGTTACCGGCGGTAGCACGTGGGGGGAACTCCTCGGAGTACCTCCTCATCGGCGGCGTTCATTCCGGTTTGGGCTCCGCCAGGTTCCTTGCGGGGTCGCCTGCCCCTCGGCGTGCGCTGACCCTGGTGCGCACTGCCTCCATCTCGCACGAGTCGCCGCACCCGGTGGCCGGGACGGCGGTTCGGCCCAGCGCCCTTTGCGCACCGGGCGATTCGGCGATCCGAAAGGGACGGACTAGTCCTGACGGCCCGTCAAGAGTCGTGCCACGACCTCGGCCGCTCGGGCGTACCGTTCCGGCTCGCCGGGCTGAGCCCGCCCGGCCGGACCCGCGTTCTCGCTGTGGGCGACGAGTCTGAAGACCAGGGCCCGGAGCAGCATCTGGGGCCAGTGGGGGTGGTCGCTGCCGCGCGTCAGCAGGCCGGGCGGGAGGTCGAACCAGAGCAGGCCGTCGGCGACGACGACGGCCTCGGCGAACAGCGGGGGTCGCCAGTACGGCGAGAAGTCGATCACGGTGGGCACGTCGCCCGCGGCGACGAGGACGTTGCCGGTGAGGTCGCCGTGGACGAGCTGGGCCGCGTCCTGCGGCACGGCGCGCTTCAGGTCCAGCAGAGACTGGAACGTCGGGGCGAGATCCTCGACGACCTCGGCGGACTGCTCGTCCCACGCGACCCGGTCGGCCACGGCCCAGGCGTCCGTACGCCGGTCGAGGAAGCCGGGCCGGGGCTGCCGCCGCAGGGCGGCGTGGAACGCGCGGCCGGCGCCGAGTACATCGGCCCAGCGTCCCGCCGGACCCGATTCGCCGGCCACGAACTCCCCGGCGCTCCAACCGTCCACGACACAGCGCCCGTCGGCGGCCCGGAGCGGCCGTGGGACGCGGAAGCCACGGCTCGGCGCCAACTCCTCGAAGAGGGAGGCGGCCCAGTCGGCCTCCTCCTCGGCTCCGTCAAGGGGCTTGAACACCCACCCGCCGACGAGAACGCTCCGTCCCTGCCCACCGGCCAGGGGGACCGGATCGCCCCGCACACCGAACGCGTCGAGGACGGCGCGGGGCGGGACGTCGCTGCTCGGCTGCTGAACGGTCACGCAGGGCATCCTCCCGGCACCCCATGCCCACGGCACCTGCTTTTCGTCGAGCTCCGCCTCAACTCGGCTGCCCAGAGGTTGGGTTCAGGGCCGGACGGTCTGGGGCGTCGAGCTACGCGCCGGGCACAAGCCCGCTGATCCGAGCCCGGCCGGCCGCGGCGGGCCGGGCCGCGTCGATGCGGGCGTCGACCTCGACGGCCGGCCGCCACGCGTCGATCCGGCGCTGGTCGACGAGGCTGTCGACGATCGCGGGCTGTCCCAGCCGGAGTTGGTTCAGCACCAGCGACTGGATCAGGTCGAACCCGAGGTCCAGGCACTTCTCGTAGTCGAGGCCGGCCAGCATGCGGTGCTTCTTGAGCGGAGCCATCAGGCGGTCCCACGCGAAGACCGGCGCTGCCAGATCGTGCGCCACCAGCTCGGCCAGGGTCGACTTTCCGGTGGCCTGGAGACCGGCGACCACGAGGACCACTGGTGGCGTGGAGCGGAGACCTCGGTCAGCAGTCGCGCAACGGCCGCCTTTCGCAGGGGAGTCCGCCCACGCGGCACACCGGTTTCCGGTCGCGACGGACGGGTGCGCCCAGGATTTCAGGGACCGAGAACGGTCGCCAGCACGGTGGGCCAGGCGGCGGCGCCGAGGGCCGCGTCCGCCTCCGGGGTGCCGCCGTGATCGAAGCGGGGGGACGGGGGCGGGGGCTGCTCTCCCGGGAAGACCGTGCGGTGGCCCGCGTCCGGGTGGGAGATCAGGGCCGCCGTACGCCCGGTCGCGGCGTGGCGATCCGCGAGTTCGGCCGCGAAGCGCAGGGAGGGCCACATCCGGTCCGCGCCGCCTGCGACGAGGACGAGTTCGGCCGCGGACCTCTCCACAGGGACGGCCGCAAAGGGGACTTGGTCCGCGTAGGTGGTCAGGCTCCGTTCGTACGAGCCGAGTACGGAGACCGGAACGCCGTCCGGCTCGGACGGGCGCCACGAGTCGTCGTAGGGGACGAAGGGCAGCGGCCGCCGCTGCCACGTCCAGCTGGAGCGGCAGGGCCGGTCCCGACCGTCGCGGCCGGGACCGACGTTGGCCCAGACGACCGAGGTCGGGGCGAGGGCGATCACGGCGTCGGCGCGGTCCGTGAGGGTCGACACCAGCAGGGCCGCCTCCGCGCCCTTGGAGACACCGAGAACGCTGACGCGTTGGGTGCCGCGCTCGCGCAGCAGATCGGTCGCGGCGACGAAGGTCTCCAGCGGCACCTCGCAGATGCCCGGCGGCTGCCCCGGCCCGCCGAACCACCGGATCGACACCGCGGTCACCCCGGCCCGGGCGAAGAGCCGGCAGCGCTCGCGCTCGATCCGCCCACTGGAACCGGACAGCACCACGACGCCCGCGCGTGCCGCACCGGCAGACGCACCCGCGGCCGGCTCGGCGAGGAACCCCTCCCAGGGCGCGGCCAGTTCGTACTCGGCGATCCCCGCCTCCATGCGACCACTCCCTCTGTCCGTACGCCTCCACCGTCCGGGCGCGGATACCCGCAGTCTCCCGTCCCGGGCGGCGGGTGCGAACAGGAGGGTGGGTGCGGCGCCCGGCCGCTCGCCGCACCCGCCCTGGCAGGACCGAGGCAGGTGCGGCGGGGGCGAGCCCGTCCGACCGAGCGGGACGCCGCCCAAGGCACGGGCGGACGCGGTGGTCAGGCGGTCGGCGCGGGGGGGCCGGGGCGGCGGGGATCAGCGCGTTCAGCCAGGCCGGGAACTGGTAGCACCTCTGGAACGTGAAGACCTCCTCAGCCGGGCGGGCGGCGGCTCCCGCGCAGCGCCAGCACCAGGCACACCACGGTCGCGCCGACGGCGAGTGCGGCGGGCAGCCGGGCCCACGAGGTGCCGGCGACCGGCGCCTGGGCGGCGAGCAGCACCACCGCGGCGGCGGCCGCGCCCGTCAGCGCCGGTGCCGTCTGCCGCCGCACGGCCGAGCCGGGCGGCGCGGTGACCCCGGCGGTCCAGGCGTCGGTGACGAGCAGGTAGGCCAGTAGCAGCGCGGCGATGCAGGCGACCAGCCACAGCGCCGGGTCGGTGACCGCGGCGACCGCGATCGCCGCGGCCGGCAACAGGGTCGTCCGGCGCCGGGCCGCGATGCCCTGCCAGCGCAGGGACGTCAGGACGGGCCGCGCGTCGACCATCGGCGCGGCCGCCCACGCCGCCACCGCCGCCCCGAACACCGCCACCTTCGCGGGCAGCGGCGCGTCCAGCACGGCGGGCGGATTGCACGCGGCCACGGCGAGCGCCGTACCCAGCAGCCGGTCGGCAGGGCGGCCGGCGACGCGGGCCGCGAGCCGGGCGATCGGCCGGTCGACCGGGCGCGGCTCCGGCCCGGCGGCCCGGTCAGGGACGGTGGTCATCGGCTCCCCCTGACGACGTGGACGTGCGCGCGGGCCCGTAGTTGGGGCCGCGGTGGTGTGTGGAGATGGGCGAGGGTGCGGAGTTGGGGCTGCGGCGGTGCGTGGACATGCGCGCGGGCCCTGAGTTGTGGCTGCGGCGGTGTGTGGAGGTGGGCAAGGGTGCGGAGTTGGGGCTGCGGCGGTGCGTGGAGGTGGGCGAGGGTGGGGAGTTGGGTTCGCGGTGGTGCGGGGAGGTTCGTGCGTACGCGGAGTCGGGACCGCCATGATGTGTGGACGCTTACGGCTACACGGAGTCGGGACCGCCATGATGTGTGGACGCTTACGGCTACACGGAGTCGGGACCGCCATGATGTGTGGACGCTTACGGCTACACGGAGTCGGGCCCGCCATGGCCTCTGGGTGCGTACGTGAACGCGGAGTCGGGCGCCCAGCGGCCCATAAAGATCGGCACGCAAAGGGACTTGGGCCCGCGCCGACCGTGCGGCGGTGCAGGTCATCGCGTTCCCCCGCGGATGCGGGTCCGGAGCAGTGGCGCAAGGGCGAGGTCGAGCGTCTCGCCCGGTCGGTGGGCGACGACCGCGATGCCGCGTTCCACGAGCGCGAAGCGCATGGCGTCGCGGTCGGCGCGCCACAGCCGCAGCGCGAGTTCGCCCTCGGAGTCGCCGGGTTCCACGACCGGGTCGCCGGAGGGGATCTCCACCACGACCATCGGGTTGGCCCGCCCCCGCACCTGGTCCAGGACGTCGAGGATCCGCTGGTCGGTCAGCGGCGTGATCACGTACACCAGCGCCCCCTCCGGCAGCGCGGGCGGAGGCAGCCGGCTCAGGCCCGCCGTGCGGTACGCCAGGTCCTTGCGGACCTCCAGCACGCTCTCGACGATGCGGTAGAAGTACCCCTGCCCGCTGCCCGGTTGCAGCCAGCGGGTCCCGCCGCCCACCGACACGACACCGACCCGGTCGTGGGTGCGCAGGTAGGCGCGGACCAGGCCCGCGGCGGCCCGGAAGGTCTCGTCGAGCGAGGATCTGCCGGTCACCGGGTCGACCACGTCGGCCAGCACGTCCAGCAGCACGACGGTGTCGGCGGTGCGTTCCGCGGCGAACTGGTGGACCTGGAGGGAGCCGCGCCGGGTGGTGGCCGGCCAGTGGATCCGCCGCTGCCGCTCGCCGCGCACGTACGGGTGCACGCCGGTGACCTCGACGCCCTCGCCGCGCTGCACGGCGGTGTGCTCGCCGAGCCGCTGCGGCAGCCGCACCGGGATGGGCGTCAGCCCGGCGTGTTCGGGTACCGGGAAGACGGCGACCTCGCCGAGTTCGGCCCGCACGGTGCTCCGGGCCAGCCCGCCCTGGTCGTAGACGTCGACGTCGACCGTGCCGAGCGTCCAGCGGCCCCAGCGCTGAGCGGTCAGGACCAGGTCGACGCGGCGCGGGCCGACGGTGAGGCGGTCGAGCCGCACCCCGTGGCCGAGGGTGACGCCCGGGTCCAGGCGGCCGGCCTCGCCGTCGTGGGACACATCGATCCGCACGGTGATCCGCTCGCCCTCGAAGCACCGCCGCGGTTCCACCTCGGTCTCGGCCGTCACCTCCGCCGGGCGCGCGCCGCCCGGCAGGGCGACAGCGAGCAGTGCCAGGGGCACGGCGGCCAGTGCGAGGACCCAGGCGCGGCCGGTGACCAGCGCGGCGGCCAGTGCGACGACCGCCAACGTGCTCAGCCGCAAGGCCCGTTCGCCGGTCCGCCAGCCGGGCGGGGGCGGCGGCGGGGGCTCGGCGGTCACGTCCTGGACGCCGTTCAGGGCCCGTTGTGCGGCCGCGGCGGCCCGGGCGTCCGGCACCGGTTCCGTCATGACACGACCGGCGTCCGCGGCCCGGTCTGCGCGGCGGGCACCGTCTGCGGGGCCGGTACGGCCTGCACGATCTCGCGGATCACGTCGTCGCCGTCGATCTGCCGGACCCACAACTCCGGCTTGAGGGTGACGCGGTGCGCCAGGGCCGGGACCGCCACGGACTTCACGTCCTCGGGGGTCACGTAGTCCCGCAGGTCCAGGACGGCGCGGGCGCGGGCGAGTTGCACCAGGGCGAGGCCGCCGCGCGGGGAGGCGCCGACCTGGATGTGCGGGTGCTCGCGGGTGGCGCCGACCAGCGCGACGACGTACCCGAGCAGGTCGTCGTCCACCTCGACGCTCTCGACGGCGGCCCGCATGGCCAGCACTTCGGCCGGTCCGCTGAGGGTGCGCAGCACGGCCTCGGGCGCCGCCCGGTCGATCCGCGCGCGCAGCATCCCGGTCTCCTGGTCCGCGGTCAGGTAGCCCATCCGCACCCGCAGCAGGAACCGGTCGAGTTGGGCCTCCGGCAGGGTGTAAGTGCCCTCGTACTCGATCGGGTTGGCGGTGGCGACGACCACGAAGGGATCCGGCAGCCGCCGTGTGCTGCCGTCGATGGACACCTGCGACTCGGCCATCGCCTCCAGCAGCGCCGCCTGCGTCTTGGGCGGGGTGCGGTTGATCTCGTCGGCGAGCAGCAGGTGCGTGAAGACCGGGCCGGGCCGGAAGACCATGTCGGCGGTGCGCTGGTCGTAGAACGGCGCGCCGGTGACGTCGGAGGGCAGCAGGTCCGGGGTGAACTGGATCCGGCGGAAGTCCAGGCCGAGGGTCGTCGCGAACGAGCGGGCCAGCAGCGTCTTCCCGAGCCCCGGCAGGTCCTCGATGAGGACGTGGCCGCCGGCGAGGATGCCGAGCATCACCAGCGCCAGCGGCTCCGGCTTGCCGACCACGGCCGTGCGGATCTCGTCGAGCACGGCCGAGGCCCGCTCGCCCGCCTGCCGGGGTGTCAGGGTGTCGTGGTCCGGGATGGGCTGCGTGCTGGTCACGGTCGGATCCTCACGGGGCGGGGTCGGGGTGCGCGCCGCGGGCCGGCGGCCGCGGGCTGCGGGTCGCGGTGCGGGCCGGGCAATGCGGTTCGTGCGCACCGCAGTTCGGGGGCCACGGGCCGGGTGCCGAGGCGTGCGGGCCGGCCGTCGCGGTGCGCGGGGTACGGGGGCTGCGGGCCGGCCGCAGCGCCACCGGTCACAGGGCTTCCAGGCGGTCGAGCAGGGACCGCAGGACGGGCTCGGCGAGCCGGGGCTGGGGAGCGGTCGCCCGCGGGTCGATCCACGGCCACAGGTCGGCGCCCACCAGCGCCCGGGCCCGCTCGGGGTCTCGGTACATCGCCACGCCGTGCCGCTCGGCCAGCCGCGCGGCGAACAGCCGCTGCAACTGGGGCCGCATGACGGTGTGCAGGTGCATCTCGGCGTCGTCCGCGAGGGTCTTGGCAACGATGCTCTGCCATCCGCCGATCGCCGGGGCCCGGCCGCCCATCAGGCGCACCGGCCGGCGGTAGCCGCTGTCCTGGGCACCGCCGCCCGCGGCGAAGCGTCCCAGCACCAGCGCCGCGGCGGTGATCAGCGCGAGGCCGGTGGCGGCCGCGGCCACGCCGTCGGCCAGGGCGAGCAGCACCTCCGCGGCGACCGCGACGACGGCGAGCACGGTCAGCGAGTGCCGCACCGAACCGGGCGCCCGCGTGGACCCGGTGAAGGCCCGGAACCGGCCCGGCGCCGTCACGAGGTGCCTGCCACGGCTTCGGCACCCGCCCCGGCTTCGGCACCCGCCCCGGCTTCGGCCCCGGACGCCCGGGCGCGCAGCCCGTCGGCGATCTCGGCGAGCGCGGCCGCCGCCCGGTCGCGGTGGCCGTCGTCCATCGGGTGCGTGGAGTAACGGGCCTCGCGGAACAGGGCGGTGAGTTCGGCGGCGGCCGCCTCCGCGGGCAGGCCGCCGGCCACGGCCCGCTCCAGCAGGTCCTGCGGGCTGTCGGAGGCGCGCCGGGCCACGCCGGACTCGGCGAGCGAATCCTCCATGGCGGCGTAGCAGGCGATGACGGCCGTGCGGGCGTCGGATCCGTCCAGCAGGGCGCGTCGGCCGGAGTCCACGGCCTGGGCCAGGCGGTCCTGCTCGTCGTCGGGATCCGCGTAGGCCGTGCCGGACCCGGGCCCGGCCGGCCGCGTCAGATGGCGCCACAGGAGGATCCCGGCGCACACGACGGCCGCGACGAGCAGGGCGATGCCGAGCCCGATCAGGATCCGCATCAGTCCCAGGTGGATGCCGTGGTCGTGGTGGTCGTGGTGCCGAGGGGGCGGCGGCTTGGGCGTGGGCACCCCCGGCAGCTCCTTGACGGGGAGGTGGATTCTCGTGAGGCCGCTCCCGGGGTCGCCGCCGCCCGCGCCGAACCGGTGCAGGGCCAGCAGGAGCAGCGGGACGGCCACGGGCGCGATCATCAGGACGCGGCTCACCGTGTCCACCAACCGCTGCTCCATCGGGCCGAGTTCGCGGCCGACGCCGACCTGTCCCAGATACGCGTCGCGCAGGACCAGGCCGGCCAGCAGCCCCAGCACGGCGAGGCCGATCACGAGCAGGGGGTTGCCGCCGAGCGGTCCGCGGCCCTTGCCGAGCAGGTCCGTGCCGGGGTGCAGCAGCAGGGCTCCCAGGGCCGCCCCGCCGGCGACCAGCACCGCCAGCGCGGCCTGTGGCGCCCCGACCGTGCCGTTCCGCCGCCGCCCGTCCTCCGTACGCTCCCGCCCCACCGTCACCGCCCCTCCCGACCGGCAGCTTCGCACACCGCTCGCGGGCCTGTCAGCAGGCCTTCACCGGCCGCCGGGACCGGGGACGAGGGCCGCGCGCGGCGTCGCGACCCGGAGCCGGCGCGGCGCGGCGCCGTACCGGAACGCGCACGGACGGGTCAGCCGCGCTCCTGCACGAACTTCACGCGGTGACCCTCGGGATCGTGCAGCCACGCGAACCGCAGGCGCCCGTCCGGCGAGTCGGCCGGGCCGGTGACGGTCTCGCCTCCCGCGCCGAGCGCGGCCTCGTGCAGGCCGTCGACGTCGTCGCACCACAGCACGACCTCGGTGTTCGCGCCGGGCGTCGTGGGGATGCCGTACAGCTCCGCGCCCGCGCGCGCCGAGGTGAACCCGATCCGCACGCCCGCGGCCTCCACCTCGACCTGGTGCGGCTCGCCCTCCGCCGGAAAACGGAAGCGCTCGGGCATCCCGAGCCGGCGGAAGAACCCCGCGCAGCGGTCGACGTCGTCGCACCACAGATCGATCTGAACAGCCTCGAACTCCGCCATGCCCACACGCTGGTCCGCGGCGGCGCGCGGGCAGGCGGGGTCGCGGGGCCGAGGAGTGCCGGTCCCGGCGCCCGGGCGGCGGGTCAGCCGATGGCTGCGGCGGCCGGCTGCGGGGCCGGCCACGGGACGGTGGTGTCGACGGGGCGGGCGTAGTCGATGCCGGGGACGGACCAGCCGTAGAGCCGGCGGACCTCGGCGAGGAACCAGGCCGCCTCCTCGGCGCCGGCGGCGAGCGACGCCTCGGGGTCGGCCCACAGCGCGCGCACGGCGTTCTGCACGTCCTCGTCGAGCTCCCAGCCGTCGAGGCGGATGCGGCCCCGGTCGTCGAGGGCGAGGGGCGCGGCGCCGGTGAGCTGGTCCCACAGGGCGACGGCCTGCTGGGCGGGGGTCCGGAAGGCGTCCGGGCCGAGGGCGCGGCGCAGCAGCGTGGTGTACAGGGCGATGCTGGGGATGGCGGTGGACGCCTGGGTGACGGCGGCCCCCGCCACCGCGGTGAACGCCCGCTCGCGGTCGCGCTCGCCACCCCCGTCGGCGTCGCCGTCGCCGGAAGTGCCGGCCGGGCGGGCCAGGTTCGTCGCCGTCGCCTCCAGGTGCTCCTTCGCGGCGCCGATGGTGCCGTGCCGGTACACCGGGGCGGTGATCTCCGAACCGACGTAGCTGAGCGCCACGGTGGTGAAGCCGGGCGCGGCCAGGTCGCGGGCGCGGATCGCCGTCACCCACTCCTGCCAGTCGGCCCCGCCCATGACCTGGATCGTCGCCTCGCGCTCCGCGTCGGTCGCCACGTCCAGATGCACCGTGCCGATCCGCGGGCTGTCGTCCTCGAAGACGAGCGACGGCGCGTCGTACGGCGAGCCGAGGGCCTTGAGGACGGAGGTGTACGTCGTGCCGGTCCTCGGGTCGGTGCGGCGGGGCGCGGCCAGGCTGTAGATCAGATAGTCGATGCGGCCGTACTCCGCGGCCACCAGGTCGAGCACGTTCGTCCTGGCCTCGTCGCTGAACGCGTCGGCGTTGACGAACCTGAAGTCGCTGCCGTTGCGCTCCGCGACGGCTGCGGCGGCCGCGGTGCGGTACCAGCCGGCGGACGCGGTGCGGCGCTCGGTCTCCGCCGCCTCGTAGCCGACGCCCACGCCGCGGATGCCGTGCCGGCGCAGGCCGGCGAGAAGGATGGCCAGCCCGTAGCCGGCGCTGGCGCCCAGCAGCACGACGACGGGACCCTCGCCGCCGGGGCGGCCGCCGCCGTCCGCGGCGGGGATCGACTCCCAGGTCCGCTCGACGGTGGCGGCACATCCCTCGGGGTGGGAGTTGACGATCAGGTAGCCGCGCTGCTTGGCGGCGATCTCGCGAAGGGCCATGGGGTGCGGTCCGTTTCGGTCGTGGGCGCGGCGGGGAGCGGGCCGGTGTCCGGTGGAAGCCGGTCGTCCGGTCTTCTCGACGGAGCGTATCGGGAGGAATGCCGGCACCCGGTGCCCGAACCGCACGGACGTGGCGGCCGCCGCTTGTCGGGGGCTGTCCTTGACGTCACCCGTTGACGTGCCGCGTTGACGTGCGGCGACGTGCGGCATGGCGCGCCCGCTTGCAGCGAACGGCCCGCGCACGGCCTGCGCACGGCCTGCGCACGGGCGGGGCCGGGCGCAGGGAGCCGCGGGGTTCAGAGGTCGAGGCGGTGCGGGAGCATGCAGACCACCACGTCCGTGCGGGCCCGCAGCACGGTCGCGAGCAGGATGCCCCGCTGGTTCTGCAGGATCTTGTAGCGGCGGCTGCGCGGCTCGATCTCGGGGATCAGCACCGCCACCTGGCGGCCGTCGGCCGCCGCGACGCGGACGTAGTCCACCACGGGCTGCACCAGCGAGCGGTGCGGGCTGTCGAGGACCTGCAGCCGCACCCCCGGGTCCCATCGGTCCCACGCGTCGATCAGCGCCCGGGACTTGGCCGGGTCGTGGTGGACGACCACCGCCACCACCTCGTCGCCCATCGCCAGCGCCGCCGTCAGGGCGTGCTGCGCGACCTTGCTGACCTGGCCCAGCGGGACGATCACCAGCGAGTGCATCCGCGCCGGCGGCCCGGGGATCCGGCCCAGCTCCAACTCCGCGCCGACGGCGGTGTAGTAGCGCTCGATCCGGGAGAACAGCAGCATCATCAGCGGCACCGTCACGACCACGATCCACGCCCCGGCCAGGAACTTCGTCCCCAGCAGCACGCAGGCGGCGATCGTCGTCAGCACCGCTCCCGTGCCGTTGATCATCGCCCGGCGCCGCCAGCCCGGCGGCCGCTCGCGCCGCCAGTGCCGCACCAGCCCGCCCTGGCTGAGGGTGAAGCCGATGAACACGCCGATCGCGAACAGCGGGATGAGGCGGTGCGTGTCGGCGTCCACCGCGATCAGCAGCAGCCCGGCGGTCACCGCCAGCACGCCCACCCCCCAGCGGTAGACGGGGCGTTCGGCGCGCAGCCCGAACAGGTGCGGCAGCCGGTTGTCGCGGGCCAGCAGGCTCATCAGCACCGGCAGCCCGCCGAAGCTGGTGTTGGCCGCCAGCCCCAGCACCACGGTGACGACGACGTTGGTGGCGTAGTACGCCCAGCCCGTCCCGAACGCGCCCGCGGTCAGCTGCGCCAGCACCGTCACCCCGCCGCGCGGCACCACGCTGTCGCGGTGGATCATCACGGCCAGCCCGATCAGCATCACCCCGAGCAGCCCGCCGAGCATCAGCTCGGTGTGCTGGGCGCGCTTGACCCGCGGGCTGCGGAACGTCGGCACCGCGTTCGCGATCGCCTCCACGCCGGTCAGCGCCGAGCAGCCGGACGAGAACGCCTTCAGCAGCACCAGCACGCTGAGCGCCTCGGTGGCGTGCAGCGGCTCCGGGGTGCCGACCATGGCCGCAGGGTGCGGGCGGGCCAGACCCACCACGATGACGCCGACGATGCTCACGATGAACAGCAGCGTCGGCAGCATCAGCAGCCGGGCGCTCTCGGTGACGCCGCGCAGGTTCACCAGGGTCAGCACCGCGAGCCCGAGCAGGCACACCGCCAGGTTGTCGCCGGCGAGCTTGGGGAACGCCGAGACCAGGGCGTCCGCGCCGGCGGCCAGGCTCACCGCGACGGTCAGCACGTAGTCCACCACCAGGCTGGCCGCGGCCAGCAGGCTCGCGCGCCGGCCCAGGTCCTTCTTCGCCACCGCGTACGCCCCGCCGCCGTCCGGGTGGACGGCGATCACCTGGCCGTAGGAGACGACGAGCACCGCCAGCAGCGCGGTGATGACGAGGGTGATGGGCAGCGTCGCCGACACCGCGCTGCTGCCGGCGACCACCAGCGCGAGCACGATCGCCTCGGGGCCGTACGCCACCGAGCTGAGCGCGTCCAGCGACAGCGCGGCCAGCCCTTCGAGGCTGGTCAGATGGTCCCGCTCGCCCTCGCCCGGGCGCAGCGGGACCCGGGGCCGCAGCTGACGCCGCGCCAGACCGAACGCCATGCCGTGACCTCATCCCGGTATCGCCGACGGTGACCCTCAGTCTGCACCGCGCACCACACCCGCCCCGGGAATCACGCCCGTACGGCGTGGGAGCGGGCGGGCCCATCGCGGGGCTGCGGCCGGCCCGTGAAGGTGGGTGCTGGTGGCGCGTGGACGGGCGACAGGGCGGCAGGGATGGCGACGTTGGACGGGCCGGCCCTGGGATGGGGGCTGGGCATGGGCGGCAGGGATGCGGCGGGCGCAGACCGGAGGTGCGGGTGCGGGCCTCGCGGCGGGCGGCGCCCCCCGCCGACGCGTGGAGCGGGGGCGGTGTCGGGACGGGATCGGGACGGGACGCGCTCAGGACAGCGCGCGCAGCGCCTCGCCGAGTGCGGCGACGCCCTCGGCGATCGCGCCGGGCGGGGTGGCGGCGTAGCCCAGGACCAGGCCGGGGCGGCCCGGCAGCTGGCGGTGCCAGGACAGCGGCTGGCACTTCACGCCCAGGGCGAGGGCGGCGGCG
Organism: Streptomyces sp. NPDC020917; assembly: GCF_044333795.1. Classification (NCBI taxonomy): domain Bacteria; kingdom Bacillati; phylum Actinomycetota; class Actinomycetes; order Kitasatosporales; family Streptomycetaceae; genus Streptomyces; species Streptomyces sp. NPDC020917. The sequence continues at coordinate 706,441 of NZ_JBIRRR010000002.1, forward strand.
GCCAGGTCGGTGTCGGGTACGTCCTGGGGGTAGGTGACGGTCAGGTGCAGGCCGGCCGCCGCGCCGTGCGCCACCGCGCCGGGCAGGTGGGCGGCGAGCGCCTGCGTCATCGCGTCCCGCCGCCGGCGGTGCCGGCCGCGCAGCATCCGCAGGTGCCGCTCCAGGTCGCCGGAGGCCATCAGCCGGGCGAGGACGAGCTGGGGCAGCACCGCGTTGCCGAGGTCGGTGAAGCGCTTGCCGTTGACCAGGGCGTCGCGGTAGCGGGGCGGCGGGACCACCCAGCCGATCCGCAGTGCGGGCGCCAGCAGTTTCGAGACGCTGCCCAGGTAGCAGACCCGGTCGGCGAGCAGTGCGCGCAGCGCCGGCACCGGCGGCCGGTCGTAGCGGTGCTCCGCGTCGTAGTCGTCCTCGACGATCAGCCCGCCGTCGCCGGCCGCCCAGTGCAGCAGTTCGCGCCGGCGCTCGCCGCTGGCCACCACGCCCATCGGGAACTGGTGGGCGGGCGTGAGCAGCACGGCGCGGGCGCCGGTGGCGCGCAGCGCGTCCACGCGGATGCCGTCGTCGTCGACCGGCACGGGCGGGGTGGCCAGGTCGCCGTTCACCAGGTGCTGGCGGGTGCCGAGCGAGCCGGGGTCCTCGACGGCGACGCTGTCGACGCCGTCCGCGCGCAGCACGGGGTGCAGCAGGGTGAGGGCCTGCGCGGTGCCGGCCACGATCAGCACCTCGTCGGGCGCGACGCGGATGCCGCGGTTGCGGGCCAGCCAGTCCGCGACGGCCTGCCGCAGCTGCGGGGTGCCGCGCGGGTCGCCGTAGCCGAGGTGGCCTGCGGACAGGCCCGCGAGCACGGTGCGTTCGGCCTGCAGCCAGGCCGCGCGGGGGAACGCGGCGAGGTCCGGCTGGCCGGGTGTGAAGTCGACGCGGGCGGGGGCGGCCCGCAGCGCCTCGAACACGTCGGGCGTCGGGGTGTTCGCGAACAGCCCTGCGGGCGGGCGGGGCTGGGCCGGCTCGGCGGGGAGCGGCACGGCGGGTGCCGCGACGACGACGGTGCCGCCGCGGCGGCGGCCCTCCACGTGGCCGTCCTCGGTCAGCCGCCGGTACGCCTCGGCCACCACCCCACGCGAGACCCCCAGCTCCGCTGCCAGCACCCGGGTCGGCGGCAACCGGCCCCCCACCGCCAGCCGCCCGTCCCCGATCGCCTGCCGCAGCCGCACCGTCAGCCAGTCCGCCTTCCCCCCGACCGGCGCGTCCGCCACATCCAACTGCAAGAAGTCCGACCCGTACGAGCCACCCGAGTCCCCCCGAGCGGCCGCCCCAGCCCCCTGGCGACGCGCGGCGTCACCACCAACACCACCCGAAGACGGGCCAGTTCGAGACACCGCGTCCACCCCCGTCGCAGCGACCAGCCGAGGTGCCCGGTCTGCCTTCTGGCCAGGAGTGATCCCGGTCATGCCGCCGCCTCCTTCCGCCGCGAGCATCGTGTCACGCCATCGCCCGGGCCCGCCCCCACGGATCACCCCGCGGGGCACCTCGGCAGCCCCAGCAGCGCGGCGAACTCCGCGCCCAACCCAAGCCGACGGCTCGACGGCAAAGCGCCCCGCGGGGCACCTCCGATCCCGCAGGGGCGCGGGGAACTGCGCGCCCAGCCACCCACGCACGGCGCACCCGGCAACGCACCCCAGGGGCTTCCCCGGACCCCCACCCCGGAGGGGCGATGCTCCAGGAGCGCGGGGAACTCCGCGCCCAGCCAAAGTCGACCGCTCGACGGCAAAGCGCCCTCGGGGGCTGCCCAGTTGCCGTCAGGGGCGCGGGGTCCCCCAGCGCTTCGCCTGGGAGGTACCCCCAGCGCGACAAGCCACACCCGAACCGTTGGCCGGGAACGCACCCCGCGGGGCACCCCCGATCCCGCAGGGGCGCGGGGAACTGCGCGCGCAGCCACCCACGCACAGTGCACCCGGCAACGCGCAGCGAGAGGCACCCCGGAACCCGCCCCGGAGGGGCGACGCGTCAGGTGCGGGCCTCCTCGCGCGACGAAGGGGCGGCACCCCGCCCAGCGCCCGCGGGCCCACCCGAAGCAGCGGGCGGCTCTCCCGCCCCCCGGCAGGCGAACTCCGGCGCCCCGGAGCTGAGATGGGCCATGGAGACGACGGCGGAGGCCCAGTGGACCCGGAGTTCACGGTCAAGAGCGGCCAGCGCCTCGCGAACCGTTCCGGCCGCGCCGTCGTGCAGCGCTTCGGTGACGACCAGGACGCGACGCGTGTGGGGCCCGACAGCGGAGAAGCCGCTCTGGCGGTTGGTCCAGCGGCGGGCGTGCGCGCGCCCCGCGCCGTCGACGAACGTGACCTCGCCGGGGGCGGGCTGCTCGTCGGGGCCGCCGCCGAACGGCGTGTAGTGCTCGTTGCCGCGGGCGTACCGCACCTCGAGGACCGGGCCGGTGATCCGGTCGGCGTCGAGCGCGGCGACCGGCACCGCGTACGCGACGGAGATCGCATTGCACAGGTCCACCACCGGGTGGATGCGGGGGAGTCCGCCGTGCTTGCGCAGCCGCCGCAGCAGCGACTCCGAAGCGCACCGGTACTGGGTGGGTTTGAGGCCGAGCCGGGAGAACGCCCGCCGCCAGGCGAGTACTTCGGGGAACTCCCCCTCCGTGGCGCCGTCGAGCCGCCGGACGGCCCGCGCGGTGTAGTCGGCGACGCTGTCCGCGACGCCGTCCGCGACGTCGGTGGTGCCGTCGACGGATCCCGCGTACAGGGCACCGGCAGCCAGCTGGGGGTGGTCGGACCAGAGGGCGGCGGCGTGCCGGAAGACCAGGGCCATGGTCAGCCCACCGCCAGCCGCGCGCCCAGCGCCACGAAGCTCACCGCGAACACCCGGCGGACGCGGCCCATCACCTGCGGACGGGCGACCAGGTGCCGGCGGACCGCCGCCGCGCCCCATCCGTACGCGGCGAACACCACGAACGTCAGCGCCATGAACACCACTCCGAGCCGGAGCATCGCGGCGGTCGCGCCGGGCGAGCCCTGCGGTACGAACTGCGGCAGGAACGCCACGAAGAACACGGTGAGTTTGGGGTTGAGCAGGTTGACCAGCACGGCTCGGGCGACGATCCGGGACGCCGGCTTCGGCTCGGTGTCCTCCGTCACCGCCAGCGCCTCCTTGTCCCGCAGCGTCGTCCAGGCCATGAAGAGCAGGTAGGCGGCGCCCAGGTACTTCACCAGCGCGTAGCCGAACGAGCTGCTGTGCAGGAGGGCGGCGAGGCCCGTGATGGTCAGCGCCAGGTGCGGCACGATGCCGAGGGTGCAGCCGAAGGCGGCGATCACGCTCGCGCGGCGGCCGTGGGCCAGCCCGGCGGCGAGGGTGTACACCACCCCGGTGCCGGGGGTGATCACCACGACGAGGGTGGTCAGCAGGAAGGCGATGCTCAAGGGGGACCTCCGCGGGTCGGCAGGGTGCGGCCTCCCTTCACCCTGCCGCGCTCTTGGCCCGGTCCACAGGGCCAAACCCGGTGCGTTCCACCGGTCCAAAGCCCCGGCCACCGGTCCACACCCGGCCACCGGGCGGGCACGCGTCAGTCGATGGCGCCGCCGGCGCCGTCCGAGCGCCAGAGGATCTCGGGAGCGGGGGCCTGCGGCGTCTCGAACCAGCCCTCCGGCATGTGGGGCTTGGGTATCTCGGCGCCGCGGCGCAGGATCCGCCCGTCGCGGACGTGCCGGCCGAGCAGCGCGCCGCCGAACACCACGAAGCCGACGCCGACCAGCCAGGTCTCGACGGTCAGCACGGTGCCGACCGGGCCGTACGCGTCCGCGTTGCTGACGATCATCGGAGCGAAGAACAGCTGCGAGAACATCCGCAGGCCCGCCAGCCCGACCATGGTGAAGACCGCGCCGGGCAGGGCCGTCTTCAGCCGCACGGCGCCGCCCAGCAGGAAGCGCTGGCCCCAGGCGAAGAAGCCCACGCCCAGCAGGACGGTCAGGACGATGCGGATGCCGGTGCGCAGCAGGCCGCTGCCCAGGGCGGCGGCGCTCTGCGACTCGCAGAACAGGTAGGCGGTGAGCACCACGAGCCACACCGTGCGGCGCCAGTCGCGGTGCCACGGGCCGGCCGGCAGGTCCCAGATCCTGCGGTAGCCGTTCTCCACGCTCGCCACGAAGGTGAGCCCGAAGTAGGCCAGCGACGCCAGACTCCACGCGCTGGTGGCGCTCAGGACGTTGCGGGGCGCGGCGAACATGCTCCGCACGCTGTGCGCACCATCGGTGGTGAGCCCCATCCCGTCGACGACCCACTGGGCGAAGCCCGGACGGTTCTCCCACGGCGTGGCCGCCGCGACGACGACCAGCAGCGGCATCAGCGTGACGAAGCCGAGCGCGGCGAACCCCATGGAACGGTGGAGCAGTTCGATGTGGAGGGCCTGTTTCGTCAACCGCCCGACCGCGGACCGCTTCCAGGCTTCGGCCAGTCTGGACATGGGCTCACCCTTCCCCCAGCGTTACCGCTGTGGATACCGGGCCGGGTCCCCCCGGTGCAACTCGGCTTTCCTGAAAGGGCGTTACGTCACCTCCGTCCCTTCCGCCGCGGGGGACACGGCTGCCCGCGCGCGTAGCGGATTCACAGTTGTCCGACAGGACGGCACCTTGCGCAACGGCGCCTGGCAGCCTCACACTTCACCCGTTCACCAGCGGAATCGCTCTGAGATTGTCATGTGCGCAACATAGAAGACTCGGTCGCAACCCCCTGAGGAGAGTCACATGCACCTGCGCGCACGGTTGTTCGGCATCGGCGTGGCCGCGCTGGCGGGGATCCCGCTGGCCGTCCTCGGCCCCGCCGGCGCCTCGCAGGCCGCCGTCTCGCCGGCCGCCGCCCCCGCCTCCCACGCCCAGAAGACCGCGCACTCCTGTGCCACGAGCAAGCCGGGATTCGCCTCCTGCAAGGCCATCGTCCGCACCGACCTCGTGCAGTCCCAGGCGACGTCGAACGCCGCGAAGCCGAACGCCACCCCGTCCGGCTTCGGCCCGTCCAGCCTCCAGTCCGCGTACAACCTGCCGTCGTCGACGGCCGGTGCGGGCCGCACGGTGGCGATCGTCGACGCCTACGACGACCCCACGGCCGAGGCCGATCTCGCCGTCTACCGCGCCCAGTTCGGGCTTCCGGCCTGCACCACGGCGAACGGCTGCTTCAAGAAGGTCAGCCAGACCGGCGGCACCAGCTACCCGAAGAAGGACGGTGGCTGGGCCCAGGAGATCTCCCTGGACCTGGACATGGTCTCGGCGATCTGCCCCAACTGCCACATCCTGCTGGTCGAGGCGAAGACGTCCAGCTTCGCCAACCTGGGCGCCGCGGTGAACCAGGCGGCGAGCACCGCGGGCGTCGTCGCGATCAGCAACAGCTACGGCGGCTCGGACGCCTCGGACGCCAGCTACGGCTCCTACTACAACCACCCGGGCATCGCGGTGACCGCCAGCTCCGGTGACTCCGGCTACGGCGCGAGCTACCCGGCGTCCTCGCACTACGTGACCGCGGTCGGCGGCACGACGCTCTCCACCGCGTCCAACTCCCGCGGCTGGAGCGAGACGGCCTGGAGCGGCGCGGGCAGCGGCTGCTCCGCGTACAACACCGCGCTGAGCGGCGCCGCTTCGTTCGGCACCGGCTGCGCGAACCGTGCGGAGGCGGACGTCTCCGCCGTCGCCAACCCGTCGACCGGCGTAGCGGTCTACGACAGCACGGCCTACCAGGGCTACGTCGGCTGGATGGTCTTCGGCGGCACCAGCGTCTCGTCCCCGGTCATCGCCTCGGTGTACGCGCTGGCCGGCAACACCGCGTCGATCGACAACAACTACCCCTACACGCACTCCACGTCGCTCAACGACGTCACCTCCGGCAGCAACGGCAGCTGCCCGACGTCGCAGTGGTGCACCGCCCGCGCCGGCTGGGACGGGCCCACGGGCCTCGGCACGCCGAACGGCATCGGGGCGTTCTGACCCCACCCGGGGCCACCGCCCCACCGCACCACCCGCCCGCCGGGCCGGAAGGGAAACCCCTTCCGGCCCGGCGCCGCGTTCCGCCGCCGCCCGGGTGCCTCCTCGGCCGCCGCGGGCCGGACGGGACCGCGGCCCGGGCGCCCGCGATGGCCGGATTGTTATGCGCGTAAACGGCGTGAACAGGAAGGAAGGGGACGGATAGCGCGTCGCGGCGCTTGACGTGCCGTATCCCCGGCAAGGAATCTTGCTGTCTCCCCCCGCATCGCCTCTTTCAAACCCGTCAGGTTGGTGTGCCCATGCGCGTCCTTCCCTCGGCAACCGGTGCGGCTCTGGCCGTGGCGGCGACCGTGCTGCTCAGCCCCACGGCCTTTGCCGACGCACCCGGTGACAACGGCACCGTCAAGATCCACGATGCCAAGACCGATGAGGAACTGGTCAAGAACGAGCCCCACGTCTGCACCTTCTACCTCGACGCCTTCTACTTCGACGGCCGGCAGCAGGCCGCCTGGGAGATCGACCAGCAGGCGCCCACGGGCAAGGCGGTCGCCGCGAAGGGCGCGATCACGCTCGACGCCAAGGGCCACGGCCGCACGGCGGACATGACGCTCCCCGACGGCCACTACAAGCTCGTCTGGAACTTCGACGGCGAGCACGGCAAGGCCAAGCACAAGGTGTTCTGGGTCGCGTGCGACAACGGCGGCACGCCGACCCCGTCGGACTCCGGCTCGCCGACGCCCAGCGTGTCCGACACCTCGACCGCGCCGGGCAGCACCTCGGGCGGCAGCAGCTCGGGCGGCTCGGAGTCCGGTGGCAGCTCCGGCGGTTCGGAGTCCGGCGGGTCCACGGGCACCCCGGGCGAGTCCGGCGGCAGCACCTCGGCCTCCCCGTCGCCGTCCGCCACCACCGGCTCGGACAGCGGCAGCCTGGCCTCCACCGGTGCCTCCGTCGGCGGTATCGCCGCGCTGGCCGCGGTGCTGCTGGGCGCGGGCGTGTTCGTGCGGTTCCGCCGCAAGGGCGCCGCGCGCCAGCACTGAGGCCGGAGCACCCGCGCACCGACCGGCGGACGGTCCGATCCGCTGCGTTCCGATCGGCTGACGCGACGAGGCACTGACGTGGTGCCGCCGCGGCCGTGATCACCCCGCAGGAGGGGTGGTCACGGCCGCGCGGCGTTCAGCCAGGTGTGCAGGGCCCACCACCAGCGAAGGGTGGGAAGGACGCCTGGATCGTCGAACGCGTCGGCCGCGCCGGTGAGTCGGGTGAGGCGCAGCAGGCGGTGGCGCGCGGTGTTGGGGTGGACGTGGAGGGCCGCCGCGGTCAGGTCGAGGCGGTGGCCCAGGTCCAGGTACGTCAGTGCGGTGCGCGCCAGTTCGCGGTGGAAGGCGTCCGCCGGGTCGAGGGCGCCCAGCATCTCCCCGGCCAGCAGCGCCGCCAGGGCCGGTTGCGCGGCGAGCGCGGTCTCGCCCGCCAGGTCGGTCAGCCGCCGGACGCCGGTCAGCCCGTGCGCGGCCGCCGCGGGCAGCGCCTGCGCGCACAGCCGGTGCACGGCGGGCACGCCGTCCAGCGGCACCGCGGGGGAGACCAGCAGCAGCGGCCCGTCCCCGATGGCGTCCCGCCGGGCCGGCAGCCGCGGGGCCAGTCCGGAGAAGCGCCCGTCGACGAGGCCGAAGAGCGCGCCGGGCACGTCCAGTTCGCGTTCCAGGGCGCGCGCCCGCACGGGGTCGGTCACCGCCGACAGCACGCAGTGCAGCCGGGCGCCCGGGTCGAGTCCCGCCTGCCGCACCTCCGCCTCCGGCAGCGGTCCGCCGGCCCCGTCGTGCAGCAGCCGCCGCAGCAACTGGGTGCGGGCATCGCGTGCGGTGCGGGCCAGTTCGAGCTGCGCGGTGTGGTAGCCGTTGATCACGTGGCGCTCCATCGCGCCCGCGTGCCGGTCGAAGTGGAGCAGTGCGTCCAGGAGTTCGCGGTCGGGGACGCCCGCCTCCCGGGCGCGGGCCACGCCGATCTCCAGCGCCCGCCGCCGGCCCGCCTGGACGCCGTGCAGCAGGGCGGTCAGCGGCACGCCCTGCTCGGCGCGGTCGGCGCCGAGTGCCGCCGCGACCGGGTCCTCGTCGGGGAGTCCGGCCGCGGGATCGTCGAACGACGCCAGGCCGGACGCCAGCAGGACGGCGACATGCCGCCGGTTCTCGGCCTCGGGCAGCCGGGCCACCTCCGGCGAGGTGCGGGCGGCCGCGATCACCTCGTCCACCACCCGCTCGTCGGCGACCATCGCGCGCAGCACCGCGCCCAGCACGCGCCGCCCCTCGTCGGCCATGCCGTCCCACCTCCTCGCCCGCCGGGCTGCCGAACGTAACACGCACGCCCCGCCCGCCCACCGGCCCCGAAGCTGCGCCCCCGGGCCGCCTTCGCGGACCGCTCGCCGCCGTCCCGCAGTCGCACGCAACCGGGCGGGCGGGGGCTCGCCGGGCGGCCCGGGTGACGGATCCCTCACCCGCCCCGGGCCGAAACGGTGGACCCGCCCCCTCACCAGGGACGATCGTGGGCGGTATGAACGATCACCGCACGGCGCGCTCCGACCCCGCAGGCCCGGCCGACGACGAGGCCGCGCAGGGCGGCGTCATCGACGGCGACGCGGCGGAGGCCCGTGAGGTCCGGCGCTTCTGGGGCGGCCTCGGCCTGCCCGGGCTGGTCGACGTCCACACGCACTTCATGCCCGAGCGCGTCCTGCACAAGGTCTGGGAGTACTTCGACGCGCAGGGGCCCCTGATCGGCGGACTTCAGTGGCCGATCGCCTACCGCAAGCAGGAGGACGAACGGGTCGCCGTCCTCAGGCGGTTCGGCGTCCGGGCCTTCACGGCGATGCTCTACCCGCACAAGCCCGGCATGGCCCGGTGGCTCAACGGCTGGGCGGCCGGCTTCGCCCGGCGTACCCCCGACTGCCTGCACACCGCCACCCTCTTCCCCGAGCCGGGCGTCGAGACGCTCGTCGCCGAGGCCGTCGACGCGGGCGCGCGGGTGTTCAAGGCACACGTGCAGGTGGGGGCGTACGACCCGGCCGACGAACTCCTCCAGCCCGCCTGGGGAGTGCTGGCCGAGGCCGGGATCCCGGTGGTGATCCACTGCGGCTCAGGACCGGCGCCCGGCAAGCACACCGGACCCGAGCCGATCGCGCGGGTGCTGGCGCGCCACCCGCAACTGCCGCTGATCGTCGCGCACATGGGGATGCCCGAGTACGAGGACTTCCTCGATCTCGCCGAGCGGTACCCGCAGGTGCGGCTGGACACCACGATGGCGTTCACCGGCTTCACCGAGGACTTCATGCCCTTCCCGCGCCGGGCGCTGCCGCGGCTGGCGGCGCTCGGCGACCGCGTCCTGCTCGGCACGGACTTCCCCAACATCCCCTATCCCTACGTGCACCAGCTCCACGCCCTGGAGGGGCTCGGCCTCGGGCCGGAGTGGCTGCGCGCGGTGTGCCACGACAACGCGGTGACACTCTTCGGGCTCCGGGCGGGAACGTGATCCACTAGCGTGTCCTGATGCCTTCGCCGAACCTTCGCCACGCGGTCCGCGCGCTTGTCCTGGACGAGGACGAACGCCTCCTGCTCTGCCGGTTCGTCTTCGCGAAGCCGTCCGGGCCGATCGTCGTCTGGGCGGCGCCCGGCGGCGGCGTCGAGCCGGGGGAGACGCCCCTTGCGGCCCTGCGCCGGGAGTTGGACGAGGAGGTGGGCCTGGCCCTCGACGGCACCCCGCCGCACGTCTGGCACCAGGAGGTCGTCGAACCCGGCCACGCGGCGGGCTACGACGGCGTGGTCAACGACTACTTCCTGGTCCGCACCGCCGCGTTCGCGCCCCGCGGGGCGATGTCCGACGAGGAGCTGGCCGCCGAGCACATCAGCGGCCTCCGGTGGTGGCACCCGCGGGACATCGTCGCCTACCGGGGCCCCGACCTGTTCTCCCCCCGCGACCTTGCCACCCCCCTGACGGCCCTCCTCACCTCGGGCCTCCCCGCCGAGCCCGTCCGGCTCGGCCTCTGAGGCCCCTTTTTCGCCGCGCCCTCGCCGCCGGTCGCTGCGCGGCGGCCTTCGCTCTTCCGTCAGCCAGGCGCGTCGTCGCAGGTCGGGAAGGCTCCGGGGGGCGGAGACGGGCAGGGTGCGGGGCCCGGGGAGTGGGAACTGAGCGTCCATCAGGTGGAATTGCCCCTGCGCGCAGTGACAGCCCGCTGGCATAGTCGCGGCATGGAGACGGATCCCCTCTGGACTCTCATCGCGGACAGCAGGCGGCAGGGGCTCACCGGTGACAAGCGGGACGCCTGGCTCCGCGAGGCCCTCCTGCGGACGCCGCTCGACGGCATCATCGGCTTCCAGGCGGGCCTGGAACGGCGGGTGGCGCAGTCCAGGACCTGGAGCCTGTGGGCCGCCGCCGACCGCGTCTTCGGCGGCTGGTGCTCCGACGACACGTTCTGCTACTTCCAGCACTGGCTGATCGGCCTGGGCCGCCCGGTGTTCGACGCGGCGGTCGACGACCCGGACTCCCTCGCGTACGTCCCCGAGGTGCTGCGGCTGTCCGCCCGCCCCCGCGAGAGCTGGTACGACGACCACCCGACCTGGGAGTCGCTGGACCGGCTCGCCCCCGAGGCGTACGAGCGCGTGTCGTCGCTCCCGGCCGACGCCCTGGACGCCGCCGTCCGCGCGCGGCGGGCCGCCTCCGGCCCGCGCGGCACCACCGGTACGGCGCCGCGCGGCGACCGGTGGAGCGCGCTGGACGAGCCGGAGGCGGCCCGCCGGCTGCCCCGGCTCAGCGAGATGTTCCCGCTGCCGCGGCCCTGAGCGCGGGCGGGGTCCGCGGCCGTCAGACGCCGTTGACCAGCCGGATGTACCGCACCCAGTCCCAGTTGGGCCCGGGGTCGGTGTGGTCGGTGCCGGGCACCTGGTAGTGGCCGATGATGTGGTCGCGGTCCTTGGGGATGCCGTACTTGTCGCAGATCTCCGCGGTCAGCGCGGCCGACGCGTGGTACATCGCGGTGGTGAAGTACGACGGCTGGTCCACCCAGCCCTCGTGCTCGATGCCGATGCTGCGGGTGTTGTAGTCCCAGTTGCCGGCGTGCCAGGCGATGTCCTTCTCGCGCACGCACTGGTCGATCGCGCCGTCCGCGGACCGCACGACGTAGTGCGCGGCCGCCGCGTGCGTCGGGTCCTGGAACAGCTTGATGGTGTCGGAGAAGGTCTCCTGCGTCACGTGGATCACCACGAGGTTGACCGGGTAGGCCGTGGGGCGGCTGGACACCGTGTAGTTGGAGGTGCTGGCCGGGGCCCAGGTGGCGCCCGGGTAGTCGACGGCCGCGGCGGAGGCCGTGCCGCGGCCGGTCCACAGCTCGCCGGCAAGTCCCGCGGTGGCCGCGGCGCCGAGCGCGAGGCCGCCGCGCAGCAGCGAGCGGCGGCTCGGCGGGGCCGAAGGGCCGGAGGCGGTCCCGGCGTGGGGGGTGGGGGGATTGCTGGGACGTGCCATGGCGGGCTCCTGAGGCGTCGCAGTGCGGACGTACCGCGGACGGATATGGACGAGTGCATGACAAGAACGTCGAGCCTGCCCATCGTGGGGCCGGTCGCCGCGGCCTGCCAAGCGGTTCGCGAATTGGCACAGGTCCAGACCGCTGGCACCCGGTGCACCGGGCGGCCGGCACCCGGTGCACCGGGCGGCCGGCACCCGGTGCACCGGGCGGCCGGCACCCGGTGCGCCCGCCGTCCGCCGCCGACCGCGTCCGCTCGCTCACTGACTGTAGTCACTCGCGTCGTCCCCGCATAACAACTGACACACGCTCATCTCTCCGCCAGGTCACGCCGGCTGACCGCTTTACGCCTTCTGTGCGCCGTGTGTCCGATTGGTTCCGCCGCCAACTCCCCGATTCGGCTTGGATTTCCCCCCCGGCTCTATTAACGTTCGATAACGCAGCGCGGTCGTCACCACCGCCGTCAGAGGCGGCACCGTGCGCTTGCCGAATCCCGTCCGCGGGAACCGGGGACCCGAGATCCTGGGGTGAATCGGGCGGCCGCAAGGCCGTTCGTAGGAGACCTTCCTGCTCCGAACCCGTCAGCTAACCCGGTAGGCGAGAGGGAAGGAAAGGAGAGCGCCCCCGTGGCGTCGAACCAGCCTGCCTACGCACCCGCCCGGCCCGAGACCGAGGCCGGAAACGGCGACGCGCCGCGGCCGGGACCCGACGGGGAGCAGCCCGCCTTCGCCTTCTTCGCCGACACCCACTCCACCGGTGGCTCCGACGCCGCGCGCACCGCCGCGGACTCCAGCGCCCACCGGATGCCGCGCCAGCGCACCATGGCCCGCGGCGGGACCGTGCTCGGCATCGCGGCGATGGCCGCCGTCGGCGCCGGCGGTGTCGCCGCCGCCGCAACGCCCGGCGCCCCCGCGCCGGGTGCCGCGCCGGCGGCCATCTCCGTGCCCGACGTCGTCCCCGCCGAGGCCGACCCCGTGCCCGCCTCCGCGGCGGCGCCCGCCGCCACCCCCGCGCCGAGCGTCATCAGCGACCCCGGCGAGGCGCTGCGCGCCCGCATCATCGGCCAGGCCACCGCGGAGCGCGAGGCCGCCGCCCAGGCGAAACGGGACGCCGCCGCGAAGGCCGCGGCCGAGCAGGCCGCCCGCGAGGCCGCGGCGCGCAAGGTGCGCGAGCAGGCGGCCGCGGCGAAGGCCGCCGCCGAGGCGAAGGCGAAGGCCGACGCGGAGGCCGCGGCCAAGGCCGAGGCCGAGCGCCTGGCCGCGCTCGCCGCCTCCTACATCAAGCCGCTGGCGTCCGCCACGCTGACCAGCACCTTCGGCGAGGCCGACCCCTGGGGCAACCTGCACACCGGGCAGGACTTCGCCGCCCCGACGGGCACCCCGGTGCACGCCGTGCACGGCGGCACCGTCACCTCCGCGGGCTGGGCCGGCGCCCAGGGCTACCGCGTGGTGCTCACCCTCGACGACGGCACGCAGCTCTGGTACTGCCACCTGTCGACGATGTGCGTGACCGAGGGGCAGGTGACGACCGGCGACACCGTCGGCCGCGTCGGCGCCACCGGCAACGTCGCGTCCCCGCACCTCCACCTGGAGGTCCGTCCCGGCGGTGCCGCCCCCGTCGACCCGCTCCCGTGGCTCCGCTCCCACGACGTGGCGGTCTGACGACCGGCACGCATCCCCCGAACCCCGGCGGCCCTGGCGAACCCCCCCTTGTCAGGGCCGTCGGCCTGTCCGCGGAAGGTCGAGCCGCCCGCTCCCCGTGGCCCCGCAGGGCGCCCTCCCGGACGTACCCAACTGGGGCGCCGCGCGACGGCGTGACCCGGCCGCGGGCCGGCCACGCCGTGCCGACGACCCACGGTCCGGGCCCGAACTCCCGCCGGGCGAAGGCTACTTGGCGGAACGGCCGGCGACGGCCCAGGAGGCCGCGGCGACGGCGCCGGCGACGGTGAAGACCGCGGGCCAGGCGCCGAGCTTCTTGGCCAGGGGGTGCGAACCCGCGAAGGCCGCCACATAGGCACCGGTCAGGGCAGCGGCCGCCCCTGTGCCGGCCTGCTGCCGCCACTCGCGGGCGGCCACCGCGCCGGCCGCGGCCAGCGCCGCGCCGCCGAGTTCGCGCCGCTTGGTCCACCGGGCGATCGCATAGCCGCCGACCAGCCCGCCGGCCGCCACCGTGCTCGCCGAAACCCCAGCCATGCCGTCCTCGCTTCCGTCGCGCCCGCGGGGCCGCCCCTTGTCCTGGAACGTCCCGTCACGTGCCGTTCGGTCCGAGACTAAGCGGTCTCCCCGCCGCCCGGTGGCCCGGGGTCGACCGGCGCAGGGTCGACCGGGCCGGGGGCCGGGGCGAACAGCGGAGGGCGGGGGACCGGCCGCCCGCCCGCGTCGAAGAGCAGGAAGATCAGCCGTCCGCCGGGCACCCCGAACGGGCCGGCCGCGCACATGGTGACCCAGCCCGGACCCAGCTCGGGGTGGAGCATCGGCCGCGACTCGTCCGCCCGCGGGCCCATGAACTCCGCCGACGGCGACTCGTACGCCGCGGCCACCACCGGATCGCGCCGCACGTCGGCCTGCAGCCGGGCCAGCGTGCGGTTGTGCGGGTTCGCCGAGACCGCGTGGCGCAGCTGCGGCACCAGCAGCGGCAGCCAGCTGTGCTCCCAGTCGCTCAGGGTCGTCCGGGCCTCGGGCGCCAGCAGCATCCACCGCATGGTGTTCCGCGGCACGTCCTCGTCCCTGAACAGCCGGGCGAACGCGGTGTTGTAGGCGACGACGTCCCACGCGACGTCGTTGAGGTACGCGATCTCGCCGGTCGAGCGCAGCACCCGCTCCCACGGCCGCGGTATCGCGGTCCCGGGCCGCGGGTCGAGCGGGCGGGCCGGCAGCAGGCCCGTCGCGTAGAGCACCACGGCCTCCCACTCGTGGTCGCTGAGGTGCAGGATCCGGGCGATGGGGGCCAGCACGTCGGTGCCGATGTGCGCCAGCCGGCCGCGTTCGACGTAGCCGTACTTGTGCTCGGGCCAGCCCAGCAGCAGGGTCATGTGCTCGTGCGTGAGCCCCTGGACCCGGCGGCCGCGCGGGTCGGCCCGGGGCGCGAGGCCCAGGTCGGCGGGGTCGACGCGCGCCCGCGCCCGGGCCAGCAGCGCCTGCAGGGCCTGGCGGTTGCGCATGCGTCACCTCCGCGTCTGTGGCGTGGGTCGGCGCCGGTACGCCGGACGAGCTGGGGCCCGCGTGTCCTCACCTGGCCGGTGCGGGCCTCGGTGGGGCCGTCGTGGGCCCCGCCGGGGCCGGTGTGGATCGGCGTCGATCCGGCCCGATCCGGCGCGGGTCCGCGCCGGTCAGGACCGTACGGCCGTACGGCCGGGGTACGGGAAGCCTACGCGAGCAGGAAGCCACGCCCCTACGGCAGTTGTGTCCGGTCGAGCCCTGCGGACAGCCGGAAGCCCGCCTCGAACCGGCTCGCCGCGCCGAGGCGTTGCATCAGCGTCTGCATCACGTCCGCCACCGCCCCGGTGTCGACGCCGAGTTCGCGGGCGATCCAGCCGTCGTCGTAGCCGTAGGACATCAGCCGCACGACCGTCTCCTCGAACGGGCTCAACTGCGGCCCCCCGGACGGCAGTCGGCCCTGGGACGGCGTGACGTACGGGGACGCGCGGACCCAGTACGCCTCGAACATCGCCAGGAACGACGGCGCCAGCACCGAGCCGCCGATCCGGATCACCGGCTCGTCCGGACCCGGTTCGCCGTTCGCCAGGGCGCGGCCGGGATACCCGGACAGGAAGACCGTGTCCCGGTCGAAGATCATCACGTCGTTGAAGGTGCGCACGATGCGGTCGATGACCCGGATCTCGACGCCGACCTCCGCCACCTGCCGCAGGAAGCGGTCGCAGTCCGGGTCCCGCAGCACCTCCGCGCTGTACAGCGCGCGCATGCGGATGCCCCGCGCGGCCATCGCCGCGCCCAACTGCAGGTTGGCGTCCAGGGTCACGCGGTCCGACGACAGCCGGCCCGGGACCAGCACGTCGACCGACTCGCGCACCGCGCCGACGATGCCCTGCAGTGCCCGCTCGCGGCTGCCCGGACCCCGGTACTCCTGGACGAGCACCTGCCGGCTCTCCGGGCCGTCCGGCTCGTCCGTCCCGTCGTCGTCGGCGCCGACGGCGGCAGCGGTGGCGGTGGCCGTCCCGGTCGCCGTGCCCAGGGCTTCCGGGCCGCTCGGGCCGTCGGGGCCCGAGGCGCTCGGGCCGAAGACGTTCAGCAGCTGGTGCGTCGTCTCGTTGGCCTCCTGCACGCTGCGCAACTGCGCGTTGGCGTGCGAGGTGTAGCTGCAGACCAGGGTCCGCAGTGCCGTCTCCGGATCGACCGCCTCCACCCGCCCGCCGGTCACCTCGACCAGCGCCAGCTCGCGCAGCGTCCGCCAGCCGGCCGCCACGCGCTGCGGGTCGAGCCCGGAGGCGGCGCTGATCTCGGCGACGCTGCCGTGCCCGCCGTGCGCGGCGGCGATCTCGAACAACGCAGCCGCGGCGGGCATGTCGCCCGGATCCCCGCCGATCGGCGGCGGCGCGCACGCGCCTTCTCTCGCTTCGGATTCCATCCGAGTGGACCTTCCTCGCCCGACCGGCGCGATCGGCGGTTTCCCGCCGCCGGTGCGCGCGAGCCCCCCGTGGGCCGGGTGGGCGACTCCCTACTGGAACTGAGTGTTACAGCAGCCTCACGACCTTTTCCAGAGCGAATCCGTCGAGGGAATGAAGAGGGGCAAAGCTGGTGAACGGGACGGTTCCGCCGGATGGTTCACGGAGTGGGGTCAGCGGCTGGGGCGCGCACGGACGTGCATGCGCTCCCCTTGAGCACCGTACAGGCTGAGCCACTCCACCGGCGTGGTACCGGCGTTGGCGAAACCGTGCGGGGTCCGGGTGTCGAACTCGGCCGCCTCGCCCGCCGTCAGCACCAGGTCGTGGTCGCCGAGCACCAGCCACAACCGCCCGGACAGCACGTACAGCCACTCGTAGCCCTCGTGCGTGCTCTGGTCCGGCCGTACGGACTGCGGCTTCCCGTCGGGGCCCGTCCGCGGCGGCAGGATCTGCTTGTAGGCGTTCAGCCCGCCCAGGTGCCGGGTCAGCGGCACGAACGTCTGCCCGTGCCGGGTGAACGGGCGCGGGTAGATCCGCGGGTCGCCGGTGGCGGGCGCGCCCACCAGTTCGTCCAGCGGCACCCGGTACTCCCGGGCCAGCGGCAGCAGCAGTTCCAGGGTGGGCCTGCGCTGCCCCGACTCCAGCCGGGACAGCGTGCTCAGCGAGATGCCGGTGGCGTCGCTGACCTGCGCGAGCGTCACCCCGCGCTCGCGCCGCAGGGCCCGCAGCCGCGGCCCGACCGCGGTCAGCACGCCGGTGATGTCGTGGTCGTCGCTCACCCCTCCATTTGCCGACCCGGCAAGAACCTTTGTCAAACCGACAGGGGCTGCCGGACGCTGTCCGGCGAGCGGTCCTGGCGTCCAGGACGGCCCGTGGCCGTCCCTGCCGGGCGGCGTGCGACCTGGGCGGATGCCGCGCGAGCGGGGCGTTTCCGAACGGCCCTGCCGTCCGGCGGCGAGCGCGTCGCCCGCCGATGGCGCGGGCGCCAGCCGGGTGGCGGAGGGCCGCGAGGCGACGTGACACGAAGGGAGCAGGCGGGTGGAGACAGAGGCGACGGGCGCGGGGGCGCCTGAACGGGACGGACGACGGGGGCCCGAGCGGAGCGATCCGCACGACCGGTACGACGTGGTCGTGGTCGGCGGCGGCCCGGCCGGACTGAGCGCGGGCCTGACCCTGGCCCGCGCCCGGCGCTCGGTGCTGGTCGTGGACGCCGGCCGGCCCAGGAACGCACCGGCCGAGGCCATCCACGGCTTCCTCGGCCGCGACGGCGTACCGCCCGCCGAGCTGCTGGCCGCCGGCCGCGCGGAGGTGCGGGCGTACGGCGGCGAGGTCATCGAGGGGACGGTCGTGTCGCTGGCGGCGCGGGAGGGCCGCGGAGCCGGCGGCGGAGCTCGTGCGGACGGTGGGCCGGACCGGGAGGACCGGGAGGACGGGAACACCGCCGGGTTCGACGTCGTCCTCGCGGACGGGTCCCGCGTCCGTGCGGACCGGCTGGTCGTCACCACGGGACTGTCCGACGAACTCCCCGACGTCCCCGGCCTGGCCGAGCGCTTCGGCCGCGATGTGCTGCACTGCCCGTACTGCCACGGCTGGGAGGTCCGCGACCAGCCGATCGGCGTCCTGGCCACCGGCCCGCTCGCCGTCCACCAGGCGCTGCTGTGGCGGCAGTGGAGCAGCGACGTCGCCCTCTTCCTGCACGCCGGCCCCGAACCGGTCGAGCCCTCGGACGAGGAGTACGAGCAGCTGGCCGCGCGCGGCATCGCGGTCGTGGACGGCGCGGTCGCCGGGCTCGCCGTCGACGGGGACCGGCTGACCGGCGTCGTGCTGGCCGGCGGGCGCACGCTCCCGGTCCGCGCGCTGGTCGTCACCGCGCGGGTACGGGCCAACGCGGAGGTGCTGCGCGCGCTCGGACTGGACGCGGCCGAGCTGGAGATGGGCGGGCACCCGGTCGGCACCGCGGTCGCCGCCGATGCCATGACCGGCGCCACGTCCGTGCCCGGCGTGTGGGTCGCGGGCAACGTCACCTCGCCCCCCGACCAGGTCGTCAGCGCGGCCGCCGCCGGGGTACGGGCGGCCGCCGCCGCCAACGCCGACCTCGTCGCGCGCGACGTCCGCCGGGCCGTCGCCGCCCGCAACGCGCCGTTCTCCGCCGAGATGGAGCGGCAGGCGGCCGAGCGGGTGCTCGGGGTACGGCGGCACGGCGTGTGAGGCAGCCGCGCGGCGTGCGAGGGCGCGGTGCGGCGTGTGAGGACGCGGTGTGGCAACGGGCGCGACAGCGGTCTGTCGCAGGGGTACTACGGAAACGACGAAGGGAACATGGGGACATGAGCAGCAGCGACGAGGCGCAGGCGGAGCACGTGACGCACACGGGTCACGCAGGGCCTGCGGGCCACGGGGACCACGGCGGCCAGGCCGGTCACGACGGTCATGGCGGGGAGGCCCCGGAGGCCACCGCCGAGGAGTACTGGGACGGCCGGTACGGCACCGAGCGGATGTGGAGCGGGCGGCCCAACGCCGCCCTGGTCAGGGAGGCCGCCGACCTCATCCCGGGCACGGTCCTCGACCTCGGCTGCGGCGAGGGCGGCGACGCGATCTGGCTCGCCCACCAGGGCTGGCAGGTGCGGGCCGTGGACGTCTCGCAGGTCGCCCTGGACCGCGGGGCGGAGCACGCGGCCGATGCGGGCGTGACCGCGGGGAGCATCGAGTGGCAGCGGCACAACCTCGCCGACACCTTCCCCGACGGCAGCTTCGACCTGGTCTCGACGCACTTCCTCCACTCGCCGATCGAGATCCCGCGCGAGCGCATCCTGCGGTCGGCGGCCGACGCGGTCGCGCCCGGCGGCGTCCTGCTGATCGTCGGCCACGCCGGCCTGCCGCCGTGGGCCCCGGAGCCCGCCCACGAGGTGAGCTTCCCCACCGCCGCCGAGGTCCACCACGACCTCGAACTCCCCGACGGCGCTTGGGAGGTGCTGGTCGCCGACGAGCTGGAACGCGACGCGACCGACCCCGACGGCAACCCGTCGCGGCTCACCGACAGCGTGCTCAAACTGCGCCGCCGCGCGTGAGGTGGGTGCCGCTCGGGCCGCGGGACCGGTCACGCCTGAGCGGCGTCCCGTTCGTCCGGGAGGACCACGACCTCCCACGCGGCGACGCGGGCCCGCACTTCGCCCACCGGATGCAGAGCGCTGACCGCCCGCCCGAGCGCGCCGCCCTCCAGGCCGGCGGCCAGCGTGCAGTGCGGCACCCACACGCCGGGCCGGAAGTGCCCGTGGGGCCCGCCGCCGTCGCCGGGCAGCGCCGCGTGCACGGCGGCGTGCGCCGCCACCAGCGCCTGGGTCGGGGTCACTCCGAGAAACAGCACGCCCTGGTCCCCGCCGAACACCCCCAGCAGATCCATGGCCAGCTCCAGCCGCCCCCCACCGGCCCGTTCCGCCGCCCGGACGGCAGCTTCCCCCACGACATCGGCCACCGCGAACGTCACATGCGGCCGGTACGACGGCATCCGTGTCGCCAACCCACGCTCCACCAACCGCCGTTGCAGCCCCACGACAGCCCTCTCGGCCACCCCGTCCAGAACCCCCACCAACGCTTCCGCCATCCCCCGAGCATCCCGCCCACGCCCACCCCGAGCCACCCTTTTCCGCCCCGGGCAACACCGCGGGGCGCCCCCTCGGGGACGCGACCCGCCGTGCGCACAGGCGCACCTCCGCCGTGGCTGGGCCGCGCGTTCAGCCCAGGAGCCACAGCGAGTGTTCCGGAGAGCGAGACCCGCTCCGCCGACCGCCTGGGTACTGTGACGTCGCATGGCCGACACCGAGATCGAGATCACCGCGGACCTGGTCCGCGACCTGCTGCAGGAGCAGCATCCAGACCTTGCAGGGCTGGCCATCCGGGAGGTGGCGGGCGGCTGGGGCAACCAAATGTGGCGCCTCGGGGACGAGTTGGCCGTGCGCATGCAGCGCATGGACCCCACCCCGGAGCTCCAGCTGAAGGAGCGGCGGTGGCTCCCCGTGCTGGCCCCGCGCCTGCCGCTGCCGGTGCCGACCCCGGTGCGGTCGGGCGAACCGTCCGAGCGCTTCCCCAAGCACTGGACCGTGATGACGTGGGTTCCCGGCGAGCCGCTGGACCACGGCTCGATCAGCCGCGGCGCCCACGCGGCCGACACGCTGGCGGGCTTCCTGCGGGCGCTCCATGTGGAGGCGCCCGCCGAGGCGCCGGTCTCCACGGACTTCGGTGCCCATCCCAAAGACTGCACGGACGGCTTCGAGAACTTCTTCCGGGGCGTTGTCCCCGACGACATCGCTGCCGACGTCCGGGCCGTCTGGGACGACGCCGCCGCGGCCGACGCGTGGGAGGGCCCGCGGGTGTGGGTGCACGGCGACCTCCATCCCGCGAACGTCGTCGTGTCGGACGGAACGCTCTCGGGCATCGTCGACTTCGGTGCCCTGTTCGCCGGCGACCCGGCGTGGGACCTCGCCGCCGCATGGGTGCTGCTGCCCGCGGGCATGGCCTCACGGTTCTTCGACGCGTACGCGAACGCGGACGAGGCGGCGATCCGGCGCGCCCGCGGGCTCGCCGCGATGAAGAGCCTGTTCCTGATGGCCATGGGGCAGAGCGGAGAGCGGGGCCTTCCCGGCGGCAAACCGCACTGGGGACCCGCGGGCCGGGCGGCACTTGAGCGTGTCCTGAAGGGCGTTTGAGGCACGTCGTCGCGGATCTCGGCAAGCGGTGCCCGTTGGGCCGGGCCAGGCCGGGTCAGGCCGGGTCAGGCCGGGGAGCGCAGGGCCCGGGCCGAAGAGGGGGTGAACGCGGTGCACTCGATCGCGCGCCCACCGAACGTGGAAGCATGGGCGCGTGACCCCGACCCTCCTCCTCATCAGCGGCAGCACCCGCGACGGCTCGGTCAACTCGGCCGCGCTGCACACCGTCGCCGACCTCCTCGGCGAGGAGATCCGCCCGGTCGTCTACGACGGCCTCGCACGGCTGCCGCACTTCAACCCGGACGACGACCGCGACCCGCTGCCCGCGGAGGTCACTCGGCTGCGCGGCCTCATCGAGGCGGCCGACGCCCTGCTGTTCTGCACGCCGGAGTACGCCGGCGACCTCCCCGGGTCGTTCAAGAACCTGCTGGACTGGACCGTCGGCGGCGCGGAGACCAGCGGCAAGCCCTCCGGCTGGATCAACGCCTCGTCCGCGCCCACCGGAGCGGCCGGTGCGCACCGCGCGCTGCGGACCGTCCTCACCTACACCGACGCCCGCATCGTCGAGGAGGGCTGCGCGGACATCCCGGTCCCGCGGTCCGTGGTGGACCCCGCGACGGGGCTCGTCACCGACCCCGCCGTCCGCGAGGCGATCGCCGCCACCGTCCGCGGCCTGCTCGCCGCCGTCTGAGGCCCTGAGGCAAGGCCGTTGACGGGGCCGTCCGCCAACCCGCTGTCCGCCAGGTGGAATTGCGTGGACGGCGCCGGCCGCCCCACCTAGCGTCGCAAGGCGGCGGCGGGAACGGCAGCGAGAGGAGCCGGCATGGCACCGGTACGGTTTCGGGCGGCGGACGAGCGGGACGCCGCGGAGGTGGCCCTGCTGCACGCGGACAGCTGGCGGCGGCACTACCGCGGGGCGTACGCCGACGCCTTCCTCGACGGCGACGTCGTCGCGGACCGCCGGGCGGTCTGGTCCGCCCGGCTCGCGGCCACCGGCCCGGACGCCGCCACGACCGCAGTCGCCACGATCCTCGCCGAGGACGACCGCGGCCTCGCCGGCTTCGTGCACGTGGTCCTCGACGAGGACCCCCGCTGGGGCAGCCTCGTCGACAACCTGCACGTCGCGCACACCCACCGCCGCGCCGGCATCGGCACGGCGCTGATGGCCCGCGCCGTCGCGGCGATCGGGGAACGGGCGGCGAGCCCGGCCATGTACCTGTGGGTGCTCGAACAGAACACCTCCGCCCAGGAGTTCTACCGGGTCATCGGCGGCACGTGCGTCGAGACCGTCGAGGTCGGCCCGCCCGGCGGGGACCCGGCGCGGCTCAACGGCTCCCCGAACAAGCTCCGCATGGCGTGGCCCGACGCCGCCACGTCCAGCGCAGCCACGCCCGCCTCCGCCACGTCCGCCTCCGGGTGACCGCCGCCGCGGCTTGACCCTGCCCCTGGGGCAGCCCCCAGCGTGGCCGGGGAAGGAACCGACCACGGCGGAGGGAGCCGGCATGCAGCAGCGCTGCGTCATCCTGGACATCGGCGGCGTACTGGAGTTCACCCCGGACACGGGCTGGCCCGCGCGCTGGGAACGCCAACTCGGCCTGCCCGCAGGGGCGATGGACGAGCGACTCGCGGACGTGTGGCACGCCGGCGCCGTCGGCACGATCGACGAGATCGCGGTACGCACCGAGGTCGCCGCCCGTCTCGGCCTCGACGCGGCCCGCGCCGACGCCCTGCTGGCCGACCTGTGGACCGAGTACCTCGGCACACCCAACACCGAACTGATCGCATACGTAGGGGAGTTGCGCGGCCGCTGCGGCCTCGGCATCCTCAGCAACAGCTTCGTCGGCGCGCGCGAGCGCGAGTCCGCGGCCTACGGCTTCGACACCCTCGTCGACCAGCTCCACTACTCCCACGAGACGGGCCTGCTCAAGCCCGATCCCCGCGCCTACGAGGCCGTCTGCGCCGCGCTGGGCGCGAGCCCAGAGGACTGCCTGTTCATCGACGACTTCCCGCCCAACATCGAGGCGGCCCGCGCCGCGGGCCTCCCCGCGCACCTCTTCGAGGACAACCCCGCTACCCTCACCCGCATCGCGGCCCACGTGGGACCGGCCGTGTGACGACACGCGACGGGGGGCGAGGCGGTGCGGGAGCGGATCGACCTGGGGGCGGCCGCGGTACGGCTGGCGGCACTCCGCCGGAGGTGGCAGGCCGCGGGGGTGCGGGTCGCGCCGCTCACCTGGCAGGACGCGTCGGGCGAGTGGGGGAGTGACGTACCGGCCGACCCGCAGCGGATCCTGGTCGAGGCCGCGGCCCCCGACTGGGGCGTGGCCGTGCTCGCCGTGCTGTCCGCCGACGGCCGCGCGCGGACCGGCTTCGCGTCGGCCACCGAGGAGTGGTGGGAGCCCACCCGCCGCCTGCGCTCACTGGACGCCTGGGACACCCTGCTGGACTCCCTGGTGCACCGGGCACCCGAACTGCGCCTCCAGCCCGCCCAGTTGGTCGCCCGCACCTGCACCACGGGCCGGCTCGACCCGGTCCACGGCACACTGTGGATCACCGCGGACAGCCTGGTCCGGATCCGCAGCGGCTTCGCCGTGACGGCCCTGCAGGGGTTCGGCGTCGGCACGTCAGCGAAGAAGTCGGGCCGCCCGCTGTGCTACGCCCCCGCCGACCTGCTGGCCGCCCACCGCACCAACCGCGTCATACCCGTGGCGTCCATCGCGCGCGCCCACTTCCGCCGCGGCCTGGCCACCACCTCCTTCACCGTCGACCTCGCCGACGGCACCCGCCACCGCCTCCTCTGGCTCTCCAACGAGCCGGCCCAGCGCCTCCTCACCGACCGCCTCCTCCCCCTGCTCGGCAACCGGCTGACCGCCTGAACCCCGTACGGTGGGCCCATGCCGGACGACTTCAGCGCCGCGCGCACAGCGCCGGTCCATGTGACGGTGTGGGACGACGGTGCCGGGCCTGGAGCGGCACGCGTCCTGCTGGTGCACGGGACGATGACGTGGGGGACCGAGAGCTTCGCCGAACAGCGGCCGCTGGCACGGCGGTTCCGCCTGGAGGTCATGGACCGCCGCGGCTACGGCGGCAGTCCGGACACCGCCCGCAGCGACTACGAGGCCGACGCCTCGGACATCGCGGGCGTGCTGGCCCGCACGCCGGAGGGAGCCCATCTGGTGGGGCACTCCTATGGCGGGGTCTCCGCGATGTTCGCCGCGGCGCGGCACCCGCGGCTGGTGCGGTCCCTGACGCTGATCGAGCCGTCCGCGCTGCGCGCCGCCGAGCACGACCCCGTCGTGGCCGCGGCCCTGACCCGTATGCGGGCCGCGTTCTCCCCACCGCCCGACGACATGACGGCCGAGGACTTCCTGACGGTGTCCACCGAGCCGTACGGGCTGCCCGTCCCGGAGTTCACCCCGCAGCGGCTGCGTGCGACCCGCACCGCGATGCGCGAACGGGCCGCCTGGGAGGCGGAGATCCCCCTCGCGCCCCTGGCCGCCGCGCCCTTCCCCAAGCTCGTCCTCAACGGCACGTGGGAGACCGCGGACCCGGAGCACCGCGCCTTCAACGGCGACGCGATGGCCGCCTGCGGCCGGACCGTCGCCACCCTCATCGGCGCCCGCCACATCACCGTCCCGGCCACCGCCCACGACCCCCACCGCGACCGCCCCACCGACGTCAACCCCGTCCTGGCGACCCACTGGTCGCCCCCCGCGGGACCTGTTCCGGGCCCGCGCAATCAGCGCGCGGGCGGGTAGGGGCGCAGCCCGGTCGCCTCCAGGGTCCAGGGCCCCAGCGCCACGTCGTCGCCGAACGCGTAGTCGTGCTGGCCCCGGTAGCGCGTGCCGTCCGGGGCCGCGCCCGGATCGGTGAAGACCGTCAAGGTCGCCTTGCGGGGGTCGACCTGGTGGCGGATGCGAAGAGCGGTGCGCCTATGCGGCCTGGACGGCGGCACCATCAGCACGATCCGGTCGTCCGCGATCTCGTAGCCCCTGGCCGTGTCAGGCGTGTGCCGGGAGAGTTCTTCGGCGACCGCGCGCATGCGCTCGTAGCCCCTGACCCCATCTCCCTACAGGTGCTTCGGCGGCGCGTAGGGATTCGAGGGGGGTGGGGAGGAGGGGCCCGGGGTCGGGTGCGGGTAGGCGTGCGGGGGCGGGTAGGAGGCGGCGGGGCCGTAGGGGGTGGCCGGGTTCTGGTGGTAGGTGAGGAGGCCGGGGCGGGGGGCCGGCACCTGCCAGGGCGCGGGCACCCAGCGGGGCGGCGGGCTGGCCGCGTGCAGGAGGGCCGGCTGGGCCAGGGCCTTGCGCTGCCAGAGGTGGTGCAGGAGTTCGGCCTCGCGGGCCGCGTAGTCGGGGGCGGGCGCGCCGCGCGTGGCGGCCCGGCGCAGGAACGCCAGATGCGTGGCGAACGCCGCGTACTCCCGCACCGCGCGCGACGCCACCTCCCCCTGGAAGCGGCGGGCGACCCTGCGGGCCTCGGCCCGGATCCGCATCGTGCCCAGCGCCGCCGGCTCGGCCGGCGCCAGCCAGCCGGCCGCCGCGTACGCGGGCAGGACCCTGCGCACCGTCCGCAGTTCGTTCGACCGCGCCCAGAACGCCAGCCACACCAGCATCCCGAACGCCGGGATCATCACCGCCACGTACAGCGTCAGGAAGGTCAGCGGGGACGTCAGCGACGAGCCGTTCCACGTGCCGTGCAGGCCCATCGCCAGCATCCAGCCGGCCACCGGCGGCGCCCACCGCCAGCGCCACCGCCGGCCCGGGCGGACGACCGCCGCCAGCGCGAACCCGATGCCGGTCATCGACGTGAACAGCGGGTGCGCGAACGGCGTCATCAGCACCCGCACGATGAACGTCGCCACCGTCGTCGTGCCGATGCCGTGCGACCCCAGCGCCTTGTCCTCGCCGAACGCCGTCCCCAGATACAGGATGTTCTCGGTGAACGCGAAGCCCGTCGCGGTCAGGCCGGCCACCACGATGCCGTCCAGCACGGACTCGAACTGCCGCCGCCGGAAGAGGAACAGCAGCAGGATCGCGGTGCCCTTCGCGGTCTCCTCCACCAGCGGCGCCACGAACGTGGCCCCCCAGTGGTCGGACTGCGTCGGCGTCCCGGAGAACGTCGTCGCGAGCAGCTTCGCGCCGTACTCGTTGGCGAACAGCGCGACCAGCGTCGCCGCGCACGCGCCCCACGAGAAGGCGAAGACGACGTTCTGCCACGGACTGGGCGCCACGTGGTCCAGCCACAGGAACACCCACAGCAGCAGCGGCACCGGCAGGATCGCCAGCGCCAGCCCGACCAGGAACGGCTCGGTGCCTATGTGGTGCCGGACCAGCGCGAGGATGACCACACCGCACACGGCCAGCACCGTGAACAGCGCACCCGTGCGCACCCCCTTGCTCTCCCAGAACGACTTCCGCGGGGCGTACTGCCAGGTGCCCGGCGCGGGAGCGGGCACGTCGGCGGCCGACCCCGGTGCCTGCGCGACCTGCGGCTGGACGGGCACGGACGTCGGTGCGGGCTGGGAGTCGGAGGAGGAGGGGACGGGGGACGGAAACGTTGACACCCGACGACAGTACGGTGCCGGGTGCCGCCGCGCGAGGGTGTACGCAGGTGCGACCGGCGCTCAGACCCGCGTGAACAGCAGGTCGTGCACCACGTGGCCCTTCGCCAGGCCCTGACGCTCGAACTTCGTCATCGGCCGGAAGTCCGGCCGCGGCGCGTAGCCGGTCCCGCCGTGCGGCCCGCCCGCCGGGTAGCGGTTGGCCAGACCCGGCGCCGCCTCCAGCACCTCCAGCATCTGCTCCGCGTACGGCTCCCAGTCCGTCGCGCAGTGCACCACCGCGCCGGGCGCCAGCAGCGGCGTCACCAGCGCGAGGAACGACGGCTGGATCAGCCGGCGCTTGTGGTGCTTGGCCTTGGGCCACGGATCGGGGAAGTACACCCGCAGGCCCGCCAGGGACGCCGGCGGCAGCATGTCGCGCAGCAGCACGATCGCGTCGCCGTTGGCGACCCGCACGTTGGTCAGGCCGTCGCGTTCCGCGAGCATCAGCAGATTGCCCTGGCCGGGCGTGTGCACGTCCACCGCGAGGATCCCCCTCGACGGATCGGCCGCGGCCATCTGCGCGGTCGCGTCACCCATGCCGAAGCCGATCTCCAGCACCACCGGCAGCTCCGCCGAGCCGAAGAGCCCCGCCAGATCCAGCGGCGAGCCGTCCAGCTCCACCCCCCACTGCGCCCAGTGCCGGTCGATCGCCGCCGCCTGCGCCTGCGTGATCCGCCCGCGCCGCGCGTGGAACGAGCGGATGCGGTGCTCCGTGCGCGAGCCCGCCGGGTCCGGCGCCGGCCCCGACGGGAACTTCACCGTCGCGGAACGGCCCTGAGCACGGACGCCTCCCGAGGCAGGAACGGCGGACGCGGCAGCACGGGGAGTGGCGGATGAAGTGGACACAGTGCCTCGATTCTACGGTTTTACCGCGCAGTGAGCGACGAAGGAGCGAGCGAGCACGATCGACCGGCAGACACCGGGTCTAAGGGCCCGGCGGCGAGAGGCCGGCAAAAAAGGGGCCAGGACGTTCACTCTGCGGACTCGGGTAACCGATCACCTTCAGCTGATCCGTTCCCCCTGCAAGCCACCCGCACCGATCACCTTCAGCCGATCCGTTCACGTGGTGAGCAAGGTCACCCGCCCCCACCCCCGCCCTCCAACGCGGCCAGTGCGCGGCGGGCGACCTCGCGGCCGATGGGGAGGGCGGCGGTGGCGGCGGGGGAGGGGGCGTTGAGGACGTGGACGAAGGGGCCCGAGCCGCCGAAGAGGAAGTCGTCGACGAGCGTGCCGTCGGGTAGTACGGCCTGGGCCCGGACGCCCGCGGGGGCCCGCACGAGGTCCTGCGGGCGCAGCGCGGGCAGCAGCCGCCGGGCGTCGGCGGTGAAGGCGCGTTTGGACAGGGAGCGGCGGATCTCGCCGGCCTCCTGGCGCCAGTGCCGTCGCGCGATCCGCCACGTGCCGGGGAACGCCGCGGTGTCGGCCAGGTCGCCGAGCCGGACGGTGCGGCGCCGGTAGCCCTCGCGGGCCAGCGCGGGAACGGCGTTCGGGCCCAGGTGCACGCCGCCGTTCACGTCCCGGGTCAGGTGCACGCCGAGGAACGGGAACGCGGGGTCCGGGACCGGGTAGACCAGCCCGCGGACCAGGGAGCGCCGCTGCGGCACCAGCTCGTAGAACTCGCCGCGGAACGGCAGGATGCGCATGCCGGGCTCGTGGCCCGCCAGCCGTGCCAGCCGGTCGCTGTACAGGCCCGCGCAGTTGACCAGCACGCGGGTGCGCAGCGGCGCGCCGTCCTGCGTGCGCAGCGTGATGCCGGTGCCGTCGTGGTCGATCGCGGTGACGCGCCGCCCGTACTGGAGGGTGCCGCCGGCGTCCTCGACCAGGCCGGCGAGCGCGGCGGCGACCCCCGCGAAGTCGCAGATCCCGGTGGACGCCACGTGGATCGCGGCCAGCCCGGCGACCTCCGGCTCCCGCTCGCCGATCTGCGCCGGGCCCAACTCCCGTACGGTCAGACCGTGTTCCCGCCCGCGCTGGATCAGCGCGTGCAGCCGCGGCAGCTCGTCCTGCCGGGTGGCGACGATCAGCTTGCCGGTGACCTCGTAGGGGATGCCGTGCTCGGCGCAGAACTCGGGCGTCTCGGCGGCGCCCGCCAGCGCGTAGCGGGCCTTGAGGCTGCCGGGGCGGTAGTAGATGCCGCTGTGGATGACGCCGCTGTTGCGGCCCGTCTGGTGGCGGGCCGGCCCGTCCTCCTTGTCGATCACCGTCACCGAGGCGTGCGGTTCCTGCTGGAGCAGGGCGTACGCCGTCGCCAGGCCGACGATGCCGGCGCCGACCACCGTCACGTCCCTGCGGCTGGGGGTGGTCATCTGCGTGCGGCTCCTCGGTGCCGGTGGGTGCCTGCCGTGCCGGCCGTCCGCCGTTCCCGCCCAGGGGCGGGCCGCCGGCCGCGCACGGGGCGGGCCGGCGCGAGGGTGCCCGGAGGCGGCCGGTCAGGGCCGATTATGCAGGGGCCGCCAGCAGCGGGCGCGCCCTTTCCCGCAGCTCCAGCACGCGTGGCTCGTCGTTGTACGGCTCCAGCCGGTGCAGCAGGTCCCTGACGTACTCGGTGGTGCGCGCCGACGAGATCCGGTTGGCGACCTCGACGGCCTTCACTCCCGCGGCGCAGCACGCGTCGAGGTTGCCGGACTCCAGCTCGGCCACCGCCGACACCACGAGCCGCAGCCCGTGGGAGCGGACGAACTCCTCCGTCGGCCGGGCCAGCGCCTGCTCGGTGAACCGCTGGACCTGGCGTGGGATCTTCAGGTCGCGGTAGCACTCCGCGGCGTCCGCGGCGAGCCGGTCGTAGGAGTAGAAGCCGAGCCAGCTGGGGTCGGCGTCGCCCTCGCGGGCCCGCTCCAGCAGCCCCTCGGCCGCCGCCAGCGACGCCCCGCAGGCCGCCGCCTCGCCCGCCTTGGCGTGCGCCCGCGCCTCCACCAGGTGGAAGAAGCTCATCGTGCGGGCCGTGGCCAGGCCGCGGTTGCGCTCCAGCGCGGCCTGCGCGAGGTCCACGCCCTCGTCGGCGAAGCTGCGGTACGTGGCCTGCAGCGACATCGACGCCAGGACGTACCCGCCGAGCGGCACGTCCGCGGCGGCCCTGGCGAGCCGCAGCGCCTGGATGTAGTAGCGCTGTGCGGCCTCCTGCTGGCCGGTGTCGAAGGCCATCCACCCGGCCAGCCGGGTCAGTTCGGCGGTCGCGCCGAACAGCGCCCGGCCCACGTCGTCGCTGTACGAGCCGAGCAGCAGCGGAGCCGCCTCGACCCGCAGGCACTCCGGGACCATGCCCGAACGCCAGTCGCCGCCCCCGTACTTGGAGTCCCACCGGCGCGCGTCCTCGGCGGCCTCGCGCAGCTTCGTGACGTCCGTGTGCCCGACGTGCGCCATGCCGGGGGCCGGTGCGTCCCGGGCCACCGTCGCGTCCGCAGGGGTGATCAACCACCGCGAAGCGGGCGTCACGTAAGCGCTCACTGCGAAAGATCCGGCCAGGCTCTGCCAGATGCCCGCGCCGCCGGGCCCGCGCCGGCCGCCGAGGTCCAACCGCCACAGATCGGTGGCCGATTTCACCGCCTCCGCGACATCCCGGGGGAAGGCCAGACCCACCTCGGGTGCCGGATCGGAGTCCGCCAGGCCTATCTCGTGCAGTGGCACCGGGCGGCCGAGCTTCCCGGCGATCGCGGCGGCGATCAGATGGGGCGCCGCGCCCTGCGGCACCATGCCCTTGGTGACCCAGCGGGCCACCGACGTCTTGTCATAACGCAGCGTCAGACCGCGTTGCGCACCGAGATCGTTGACCCGCCGGGCGAGTCCCGCGTTGCTGATCCCCGCAACGCCGAGAAGGGCGCCGAGTTTCTCGTTCGGCCCGCGGTGTTCTCTGTTCACTGCGGTTCACCTCGTGATGCCGCTGGGGCAGGCCGGCCGGCCTGGTCATGTCGTGGGGTTCGGGGGTCGCCCTCCCCATGGAGCCCGATTCAGCCACCGCGCGGACCGCATTGCGGTCTGCGCGCTGCGTGTGCCGGATACCCGAGCCGCGCGTACGTGTGCGAACCGGATACACCCAGCGTAGTTCGCCGGATCCCGACCGTTAAGAGCCTTGTGCCGGATGGCCGGAATCCGGCCCCCCGGTGGAAGCTTTGCGCGCGTGATCCGGCGTGTGCTCCCGGTATATGTGGCCGTG